>CAXTFJ010000197.1:0-6141 GCA_964243405.1 uncultured Lichenihabitans sp.
GCGACGTGCTGGCCGAGATCGAGACCGACAAGGCCACCATGGAGGTGGAGGCCGTGGACGAGGGAACGCTCGGCGCGATCCTGATCGACGAGGGAACCGACAACGTGGCGGTCAACACGCCGATCGGCGTGATCGTGGCCGAGGGCGAGTCGGCGGATGCCGCGCCGAAACCCGTCAACGGCTCGGCCGCGCCTAAGGCGATGAACGGCGGCACGCCGCCCGCCGCCACCCAGGCCGAGACCGGGACGGCCGCGGTGCCCTCCTCCGAAAAACCCGAGGTCGCGGCCCGCAGCGCAGGCGCCGGCCAATCCGCGGTTCAGGCGGTTCCCGCCGAGGCGCCGGAGGTGCCCGAGGGCACCAAGCTCGTCACCATGACGGTGCGCGAGGCCCTGCGCGACGCCATGGCAGAGGAGATGCGCCGGGACGGCAGCGTCTTCGTGATCGGCGAGGAGGTCGCCGAATACCAGGGCGCCTACAAGGTGACGCAGGGGCTGCTGGAGGAATTCGGCAAGCGCCGCGTGGTCGACACGCCCATCACCGAGCACGGGTTCGCGGGGCTCGGCGTGGGGGCCGCCATGGCGGGGTTGCGGCCCATCGTCGAGTTCATGACCTTCAACTTCGCCATGCAGGCGATCGACCAGATCGTCAATTCCGCGGCCAAGACGCTCTACATGTCGGGTGGGCAGATGGGCAGCCCCATCGTGTTCCGCGGTCCCAACGGTCCCGCGGCGCGCGTCGGCGCCCAGCACAGCCAGGATTACACGGCCTGGTATTCCTCCGTGCCGGGCCTGAAGGTGGTGGCGCCCTATTCGGCCGCCGACGCCAAGGGCCTGCTCAAGAGCGCGATCCGCGACCCGAACCCGGTCGTGTTCCTGGAGAACGAAATCCTCTACGGCCAGTCCTTCGACGTGCCGCAGATCGACGACTTCCTGGTGCCGATCGGCAAGGCCAGGATCGCGCGCGCGGGGGCGCACGCCACGATCGTGGCGTGGTCGATCGGCATGAGCTACGCGTTGAAGGCCGCGGACGAGCTCGCCAACGACGGCATCGAGGTCGAGGTGATCGACCTGCGCACGATCCGCCCGATGGACACCGACACGGTCGTGGCCTCCGTCAAGAAGACGGGCCGCTGCGTGACGGTGGAGGAGGGCTGGCCGCAGTCGGGCGTCGGCGCCGAGATCTCGGCCAAGCTCATGGAACTCGCCTTCGATTACCTCGACGCGCCGGTGGCCCGCGTGACCGGCAAGGACGTGCCCATGCCCTACGCAGCCAACCTGGAGAAGCTCGCCCTGCCGAGCGTCGCCGAGGTGGTGGCCGCCGTCAAAGCCGTGACCTACCGGTAGGCCTCGCCCGTCCAGATCCTGCGTTCCGTCCGAGGCGACCCATGCCCACCAACATCCTGATGCCGGCGCTCTCCCCCACGATGGAGAAGGGCAACCTGGCGAAGTGGCTCAAGAAGGAGGGCGACGCGATCAAGTCCGGCGACATCATCGCCGAGATCGAGACCGACAAGGCCACGATGGAGGTGGAGGCGGTCGAGGAAGGCACGCTCGCCAAGATCCTGGTCCCCGAGGGGACGGCCGACGTGCCCGTCAACGACATCATCGGCCTGCTCGCGGCCGAGGGCGAGGATGCGAGCGCCGTCACCGCTGCGGCTCCGAAGGCGGCTGCTTCCGCGCCTTCGCCGGACACTGCGAAGGTTTCCGCCCCGCAGGGCGAGCAGTATGATCGGCAGCCCGCCAACGTTCCACCGGCCGCCAAGGCCGAGGAGGCGAAGGCGCCGCTGACGAATGGCGCCGCGCCCGAGACCAACGGTCGCGTGTTCGCGTCCCCCCTGGCCCGCAGGCTCGCCAAGGACGGCGGCATCGACCTGCACGGGATCGCGGGCTCCGGGCCGCACGGCCGCGTGGTGGAACGCGACGTGAAGGCCGCCCTCGCAGGCGGTGGAGCACCGAAGGCCCCTGCCCCCGCGCAGGCCAAGGCGCCGCCCGCTGCACCGCAGCCGGCCCCCGCGCCCCGGCCGACCCCGGCCTCCGACGACGCGGTCCGCAGGATGTTCACGCCCGGCTCCTTCACCGAGGTGCCGCACGATTCCATGCGCAAGACGATCGCGCGGCGGCTGGTCGAGGCCAAGTCCACCATTCCGCACTTCTACCTGAGCGTGGATTGCGACCTGGACGCCCTGATGGTGCTGCGCGAGCAGATCAACGCCGCGGCCGCCAAGGACAAGGATGGCAAGCCCGCCTACAAGGTGTCGGTCAACGATTTCGTCATCAAAGGCCTGGCGCTGGCGCTCAAGCGCGTGCCCGACGCCAACGTGACCTGGACGGAAGGCGCCATGCTCAAGCATTCCAGCGCCGACGTGGGCGTGGCGGTGTCGATCCCCGGCGGGCTCATCACCCCGGTGATCCGCAACGCCGACGCGAAGACCCTGTCCGTCATCTCCAACGAGATGAAGGACTATGCCGCCCGCGCCCGCGCCCGCAAGCTGAAGCCCGAGGAATACACGGGTGGCACGACCGCGGTGTCCAACCTCGGCATGTTCGGCATCAAGAGCTTCTCCGCCGTCATCAACCCGCCGCACGCCACCATCCTGGCGGTGGGTGCGGGCGAGAAGCGGGTGGTGGTGAAGAACGGCGCGCCGGCGGTGGCGACGCTGATGAACGTCACGCTGTCGACCGACCACCGGGCCGTCGACGGCGCGCTCGGGGCCGAGTTGATCTCGGCCTTCAGGAGCCTCATCGAGAACCCGATGGGGATGCTGGTCTGAGCCTTCCCCCGCCGGTGCGAGCGGCGTGACGGCTCCCGTTTTCCGCTGACTTTTGGAGCGCGCACGACCCTATGGCGAACACCTACGACATCATCGTGGTCGGTGCCGGTCCCGGCGGCTACGTGACGGCCATCCGCGCCGCCCAGCTCGGCTTCAAGACGGCCGTGGTGGACCGCGAGCACCTGGGCGGCATCTGCCTCAACTGGGGCTGCATCCCCACCAAGGCGCTGCTGCGCTCGGCCGAGGTGTACCACCAGATGACCCACGCGGACGCCTACGGGCTGACCGCGCAGGGCGTCGGCTACGACACGGCGAAGGTCGTGGCCCGTTCGCGCGGGGTCAGCCAGCAGCTGTCCAACGGCGTGGGCTTCCTGCTCCGGAAGAACAAGGTGGACGTGATCTGGGGCGAGGCCGCGCTCACCAAGCCGGGCGAGATCACCGTCAAGCCCGCGACCAAATCGGCGCTCGGCCGGCCGCCCGTCCCGGCGCCCAAGGGCGCGCAAGGGCCGGGCACCTATTCGGCCAAGCACGTCATTCTGGCGACCGGCGCCCGGCCCCGCGCGCTGCCGGGGTTGGAGCCGGACGGCAAGCTGATCTGGACCTATTACGAGGCGATGGTGCCCGAAACCATGCCGAAATCGCTGCTCGTGATGGGCTCGGGCGCCATCGGCATCGAGTTCGCCTATTTCTACCGCGCCATGGGGGTCGAGGTCACCGTGGTGGAGGTGCTGCCGCAGATCCTGCCCGTCGAGGACGCCGAGATCGCCGCCTTCGCGCGCAAGCGGTTCGAGAAGATGGGCATCAGGATCCTGACCGGCGCTAAAGTGACCGGCGTCCAGAAGGCGGACAACGCCGTCACGGCGACGATCGACGACGGCAAGGGTGGCACGCAGACGATCACCGCCGAGCGCATGATCTCCGCGGTCGGCGTGGTGGGCAACAGCGAGAACCTCGGGCTGGAGGCGCTGGGCGTGAAGATGGACCGCGGCATCGTGGCGACCGACGGCTTCGGCCGCACGAGCGTGTCGGGCGTCTACGCCATCGGCGACGTCGCGGGCGCGCCCATGCTGGCCCACAAGGCCGAGCACGAGGGCGTCATCTGCGTGGAAACCATCAAGGGCCTGCACGCCCACGCGCTCGACCGCACCATGATCCCCGGCTGCACCTACTGCCAGCCGCAGATCGCCTCGGTCGGTCTGACGGAAGCCAAGGCCAAGGAGGGCGGGCGCGCCATCAAGGTCGGGCGTTTCCCCTTCGTGGGCAACGGCAAGGCCATCGCGCTGGGCGAGCCCGAGGGGATGGTGAAGACGATCTTCGACGCCAAGACCGGCCAGCTACTCGGCGCCCACATGGTCGGCGCGGAGGTGACGGAATTGATCCAGGGCTTCGTGGTGGCGATGAATTGCGAGACCACGGAGGAGGAACTGATCGGCGCCGTGTTCCCGCATCCCACGCTGTCGGAGACCATGCACGAGGCCGTGCTCGACGCCTACGGCCGCGTGGTCCATACGTGACCCCCACCCGCTGAGACGACCATGCTCGAACAACACACCCTGATCGCCACCCTCGTGATCGGCCTCGTCGCTGGCTGGCTCGCGAGCCTCATCATGGGCGGCGGCGGCCTGATCCGCGATCTTGTGACGGGGCTGATCGGCGCGGTAGTCGGCGGCGACATCGTGCACGGCTTCGGGGTGCCGCTGCCGATCCTCAATCCGCTGCTGGCCGACATCGTGATCTCAACCATCGGGGCCGTGGTGGTGGTGGCCATAGCCCGCGCGGTCGCCTGACGTGGCGGCGGCCTGACCGCATCCCTACATCCATCGGGGGTCGGCCCCGCTCGATCGCCTCGCAAACTCTGGACGCGCCATGGTTGTGGTTCTCGACCTCCTCGGCAAGGACGCCCGCGCTTCCGGCGTGACATCCCGCCATCCCGAGAAGGCGCACCGGCCCGACCAACCCGTCGCCCGCAAGCCCGACTGGATCAGGGTCAAGGCGCCGGGCTCGCCCGCCTACGCCGCGACGCTCGACATCGTGCGCACGCACGGGCTAGTGACGGTCTGCGAAGAGGCGGGCTGCCCCAATATCGGCGAGTGCTGGGAGAAGAAGCAGGCCACCTTCATGATCATGGGCGACACCTGCACCCGGGCCTGCGCGTTCTGCAACGTGAAGACCGGCCTGCCGGGGGCGCTCGACGCGAATGAGCCGGCCCGCGTGGCGGACGCGGTCGCCAAGCTGGGCCTCGGGCACGTGGTCATCACCTCGGTGGATCGCGACGACTTGTCCGACGGCGGCGCGGGCCATTTCGCGGCCGTGATCGCGGCCATCCGCGCGGCCGCGCCCGCGACGACGGTCGAAGTGCTGACGCCCGACTTCCTGCGCAAGCCGGGCGCGGTCGAGACGGTGGTGGCGGCCCGGCCCGACGTGTTCAACCACAACCTCGAAACGGTGCCGTCGAACTACCTGACGGTGCGGCCGGGGGCCCGATACTTCCACTCGATCCGCCTCTTGCAGCGCGTCAAGGAGCTCGATCCGGCGATCTTCACCAAGTCCGGCATCATGGTGGGCCTGGGCGAGGAGCGGACCGAGGTGCTGCAGCTCATGGACGACCTCCGCTCCGCCGAGGTCGATTTCCTGACGATCGGCCAGTACCTGCAGCCGACCCGCAAGCACCATCCCGTGGTGAGCTTCGCGACGCCGGACGAGTTCAAGGCCTACGCGAGCGTCGCGTTCGCCAAGGGCTTTCTGCTGGTCTCTGCCTCGCCGCTCACGCGCTCGTCCCACCACGCGGGCGAGGATTTCGCCAAGCTCAAGCAGGCCCGGGAGCGCGCGCTGGGGCGGTAGCGATTCTCAAAAAACACTGTCGTCCCGTCCCCCGGGTCCGGACCTGCCCTTACGACGCCGTCATTGCGAGCGCAGCGAAGCAATCCAGGGGCCCTGCTCAGGAACCGGCGTTCTTGCTTGGACGGACCGGCTGGATCGCCGCGCTTCGCTCGCGATGACGAACCGGGATCGATGAGGTTTGATCAGCGCAGGTTGGTGTAAGTGAGCGCACATGGCCCCCCGAGCCGAGACCAATCCTCACGGGGGCACCATGGGTTCCGGCTCAAAGGCCGGGAGGACAGCGTAGGCTCCAAACGAAAAAAGCCGGGCACGAGCCCGGCTTTCATTTTTGGGAGGCCGAAGAGGCCAGACCTTAGAAGTCCATGCCGCCCATACCGCCGCCGCCACCGCCCATCGGCATGGCGGGCTTGTCCTTCGGGGTCTCGGCCACCATGGCTTCCGTGGTGATCAGCAGGCCCGCGACGGACGCCGCATCCTGCAGGGCGGTGCGCACCACCTTGGCGGGATCGACGATGCCCGCCTCGATCATG
>CAXTFJ010000198.1:0-6095 GCA_964243405.1 uncultured Lichenihabitans sp.
GTGATTACCCGATGGAGCGATTGTTGGCCGGCGAGGCGTTCAGCGAGGTGGTGGTGGAGGTCACTCGTGCTGATGATGGCCGGCATTGGGTGCATCAGATCCGGACGTTAGTGCTCACTGACCAGGGCGGACAACCGGACTGCTTGGTGCTGATCATCAACGACGAGACAGACCGCTTCAATGCCGAGGAGCGCTTTGAGCGGGCCTTCAACGCAAATCCTGCGCCTGCCCTCATCCTTCGGCTATCGGACATGCGCTACGTTCGGGTGAACCGCGGCTTTCTCGAGCTGACTGGGTTCGAGAGCGAGGGCATTGTCGGCCGTTCAATGGTCGAAGTAGACGTTCTTAGGCAGGTAGACAAACGAGACCTGGCGATCAAGCGGCTGCATGCCCACGAGACGATCCCGCAAATGGAGGGTTGCCTGGCACTGCCAGGCGGACAGGAGCGGACCGTTTTGCTCGGTGGTCAGCCGATCGAGATCGGCGATGAGGCCTGCATGTTGTTCACCTTTGCCGACCTGCACCCGCGGCAGCTAGCACAACACGCGCTGCAGCATAGCGAGGAGCGATTCTCCAAGGCTTTCCATATGGCGCCGGGCCCGATGGCGATCCTGGCGCTGGATGGCTTCTGCATCAGCGACGTCAACGCAGCCTTTTCCACGGTGACCGGCTGGCGGCGGGAGGAGGTGCTTGGCCGCGGCGAGGCGGAGCTTGGCCTGTGGGGCAATCCGGCAGCCTGCGCCGAGGTCGAGCGCCAACTCATATCGTCCGGTCACCTCCGACAGGTCGATGTCCAGTTGGGTGGCAAGGGCGGCCCGATCGGCGCGTTCCACCTCTCCGCCGAGACGACGGAGATACAGGGGGTCCCCTGTGTTCTCAGCCTGATGCAGGACGTCAGCGAACATAAGCAGACGGAGACCGAGTTGCTGGCCGCCGTGGAGTCGGTGATGCAGGACACGACCTGGCTCAGCCAGAAGATCGTCGAGCGGTTGGCGACCGTGAAGCGCGGGGGCAAGGCCTCCGATCCCACGCCGGAAGTGTCGGCGTTGCCGGAGCGGCTCCGTTCGGTGCTGGCCCTCATCGCGCAGGGACTGTCGGACGACGAGATCGCCGGCAAGCTGCAGATCACCCGGAACACGGTCCGCAATCACGTATCCGCGATCTACGGCCGCCTCGCCATTCGCAAGCGGAGCGCCGTCATCGTGTGGGCCCGCGAACGCGGTCTGGGCGCGTCCCCTAAGCTACGGGCAAAGCCGCAGAAAGCCAGTCGCATAATAAATCCCTAGTGCAGACATCACGGCGTCATGATGCAAAACAGCGAGCCTTCCCACCTTAAACTATTCATAAAACAAGGCTTCTGTCAGGCACCATCTTAGGCTAACCGCCGTCGCTAGCAGGCCAGCTTATTTTGGCATGCTAGCAAAGGGGTTCGCCGGATGGACAAGGATCACGTCAACGGCGTCGGCAAAAAGGTCGCCGGCTCCGTCAAGGAAGCCATCGGCAAGGTGACCGGCGATACGAAGCTGGAGGCCGAGGGAACCGCCCAGAAGGCGGCAGGCACGGCGCAGAATGCCGTCGGCGGCGCCAAGGACACTGTCCGCGACGCCGTCAAGAAGTAGCCGGCATGCCCGCCGACCCTCTTGCCGGACGGCAGACCATTGCCGCCGGTGACCTCCAGACGCTCCCGTTGCATGCCGAAGCCATCACGGTGGCCAAGCGGGTCCGCAAGACGTCGGTCAAGGCAATCAGGACGACCAGCACGCGCGACGCGGCGGTCGACGAGGAACTCGCCCGCGAGCAGGTCATCGTCGAACGGGTCGCGGTGGGACGGGTCGTGGATGCGGTGCCTCCCGTCCGGCAGGAAGGCGACGTGACCATCCTGCCGGTAGTGGAGGAGGAGGTCGTCATCACCCGCAGGCTCGTCTTGCGGGAGGAGGTCCACCTCCGCCGTATCCGCACAACCGAACGCCATGTCGAGACCGTGGCGCTTCGCGAACAGACTGTCTCGGTAACACGCACGCCTATCGAGGACTGACCGACGGAACAGCCATCCGGCTGCCCGAACTACACCATGAACGAAAGTGCATCCCATGAACGATGAGACCATCGTCGCCATCTACGACACACATGCCCACGCCGAACTGGCCGCCGCCGACCTGAAGCAGGCCGACGTCCCGGACAGCGCCATCAGCGTCCACGCGAAGTCGACGGGCGTCATGACGACGGCTACGACGACTGCGGCACCTCGCGAGGAGGGCTTTTGGGCCAGCCTGTTCGGCGGTCAGCCCGACCACGACACGGCAGTGTACGACCGCAGCATGGATAGCGGTTCCACCGTCGTGACGGTGAAGACGCCCGAGAGCCACATCGCCAAGGTCCTGGAGATCCTGGAAAGCCACAAGCCGATCGACATCGACGAGCGCGCGACCAGCTACGGCATGACGCAGACCGCAACGACGATGGCTTCACCCGTAATGCCGGCCGCCACGTCTGGCACGATTCGGACCGGCGCTGTCGCGACCGACGGCGTGTTGCAGCTCTCCGAAGAGAGCCTCGCGGTTGGCAAGCGCGTGGTGAACCGCGGTGGCACCCGCATCCGCCGCTACGTCGTCGAGACGCCGATCGAGGAGAGCGTCAACCTGCACAGCGAGAAGGTCGTTCTGGAGCGGCATCCCGTCACCGACGGCCGCCCGGTCGGCGACTTTAGCGAAAAGACCATCGAGATGACGGAGACGGCCGAGGAGGCCGTCGTGTCGAAGACCGCCCGCGTCTACGAGGAGGTCGGCCTGCGCAAGGAAGCCACCGACCGGACCGAGACGGTGCGCGACACCGTCCGCAAGGAGGAAGTCGAGATCGAGCAGATTCCCGGCACGGCCACGACGACCACCACCACCAGCGGCACGCTGGATCCCCGCGCGCCGAAGATCTGAACCGACCCGCCCGGCGCGACCGCGCCGGGCAACCCCTTCTGGAAACACCCATGTCAACGACAACCTACGTCGACCCGGCCTTGCGCGGCCCGGGCCTGATCGAGCCTGTACACCCGGCGGGCAGCACCCACGTGCATCGCCGCATCTCCTGGGCGGCCATCTTCGGTGGCGTCATCCTGGTGGTTGCCGTCCAACTCGTGCTGAGCCTGCTGGGCGCGGGCATCGGCCTGGACACGGTGAACACCAATGCCGGGACCACCCCGGACGCCAGCAGCCTGGGCATCGGCGCCGGCGCGTGGTGGATCATCAGCAGCGTCATCGCACTGGCGTTCGGCGGATATGCCGCAGCCTGGCTGGCCGGCATCGAGATCCGCTGGGACGGCGTGCTGCACGGGTTGGTCACCTGGGGCATCGCGTCCCTACTGACCGTCTATCTGCTTACGTCAGCCATCGGCGGCATCATCGGCGGCGGCGCCTCGGCGCTTGGCGGCATCGCCTCCGCCGCCGGTAGCGGCATCAAGGATGCAACGCAGCCCGTCGCACAGGCAGCCGGCGTAACGCCGGATATACTGCAGCAGCAGGCACAGGCCTACCTCAAGCCCGCCAACCCCGACCCGGCGACCATGTCCCCGCAGGACGCCCAGAAGGAGGTCGTGACCGACCTGGCGACCTATGCCAAGGGCGGACCCGACGCGGCCGCAGCTAGGACCCGCATCGTCACCATCATGGCGGCACAGCAGCACATCCCAGTCGACCAGGCGTCCAAGCAGTTCGACGACGCCCAAGCCAAGCTGCAGCAGGCCAAGGCGCAGGCCATCCAGTCGGCCAAGAACACCGCCGATGCAACGGCGACGGCTGCGGCCCACACGTCGTTCGCCGCCTTTGCGGACCTACTCATCGGCATGTTGGCCGCCGCCATCGGTGGATCCCTTGCGGTCCAGCGCCGCATCCACGTGGCCCAGCGTACCGTCCGTTAAGGCCTACAAGCGACCGCCTGGCATTCCGCCGGGCGGTTCTCCTTCAGAAAGGCTGCATCCATGTCCATCATCGGTTGGCTCATCCTGGGCCTCATCGCCGGGTTCATCGCGAGCAAGATAGTTAACAAGACCGGCGAAGGCCTCATCGTCGATATCGTGCTCGGCATCGTCGGCGCCGTCGTCGGCGGTTTCCTGTTCACCTTCTTCGGGGCGGCACCCGTCACGGGCCTGAATATCTACAGCATGATCGTGGCGGTCATCGGCGCCGTCGTCGTGCTGTTCATCTACCACGCAATCACTGGGCGCAGCCGTGCGGTGCGGTGAAGCTTCAACCTGAGGACAATCGACATGGGACTTCTTGATTCAGTTCTCGGCAGCCTGTTGGGCGGATCGAGTGGCTCTGCCTCTCCCATGGGCGGCGTCCTGTCCAGCCTGCTCGGCGGGGGCCAACAAGGCGGCATGCCCATGCAGCAAGGCGGAGCCATGGGCGGCGGCCTAGACGGCTTGATCTCGCAGTTCGAGGGTGCGGGCCTTGGGCACATCGCGCAGTCCTGGGTGGGCAACGGACCGAACCAGCCGGTCTCGCCGCAGCAGCTGCAGGGGGTGTTCGGCGAGCAGCAGGTGCAGCAGATGGCTGGGCAGGCTGGCATGCAGCCGAACGACTTCCTCTCGCAGCTCAGCCAGCATCTGCCGAACGCGGTGCACGGAATGACGCCAAACGGACAGCTACCCGACGAAGGCACCGTCTCGGTCTAACTGACCAGGCGTTCCGAACGCCGACAATTTCTCAAGGAGTTTCGATGATGGTCGACGAGAACCGTATTGAGGGTGCAGCCCGCAACATGGGCGGCAAGCTGCAGGACGCTGTCGGTGGACTGACGGGCGACACCGAGACGCAGGCCCGCGGTAAGGCCAACCAGGCAGCCGGGACCGCGCAGAACGCCTTCGGGTCCGTCGCGGACACCGCTTCCGAATGGACCGGAATGCTGGCGGAGTCTGCGAAGGACCAGCCGCTGACCGCCCTGCTCGTCGCCGTTTCGGTCGGCTTCATGCTTCGCATGCTGACACATACCAGCCGCCGCTAACTTGGCGGCCAACAGCTCAGACAGCCAGCCCCGTTGCGGACTGGCTGTCCGAGACGGTGCACGAGCACCGGGCACCCTCGCTCCGCGAGGGTAAGGACAGCAGGAGGATAGAATGCCGAAGACCACGCACGCCAAGGCTGCCGAACACCACGAGACCGCTGCCAAGGCGCATCGCGCAGCCGCGGAGCATCATGACAAGGGTGACCACGCCAAGGGCGAGGAACACTCCAAAGCCGCTCACGGCCACTCGGAGACGGCACATAAGACGTCGACGGAAGCCCATGGCAAGAGTGCCGCGCACGCCAAGTCGAAGGCCAAGTAGCGGACCGGGTGGCCGACGACAAACCGGGCACCCACCACGCCGCGGCCAGGCGGCTCATCAGCAACGGAGCCCCGCAATGTGGACCTCACCTTCCATTCTATCGATAGCCTTGGCCGCAGCCGTGTCCGGCTGCGCACTGGCGACAGCCACTCCGCCAACCGTTGATGTGCTGGACGTTCGCCTCGTCGGCGTCGGACTGACCGAGCAGCAGCTCGCGACCACGCTGTGCGTCACAAATCCCAACGCGACTGAACTGGCGTTCCGTCGGGTGACCGTAGCCCTCGACATGTCAGGCTCGCCGTTGGCGGCGGGCGCCAGCGATCTCCCGGTCAGGCTGCCCCCCCTGTCCTCCACTGCGGTGCCGTTCACCGTAGTCACCACTGTGCAGAACCTCGGCCCGCAACTATTGGGCATTCTGCGCAACGGCAGCCTGGATTACCGGGTCCACGGCACGGTGTCCCTGCAAGGCACGTTCGGCCTCACGCTGCCGTTCTCGCGATCCGGGCGGCTCGACCCGCTAGCAGGAGGCCTGGACTTGGCCAGCGCCGTAGGGGATCCGACGCCGAACCGGTGCTCCCCGGTCACGCCTGTCGCGCCTCCTCGCGCCTAATTAAGACAAGGTAGAGCAACATGCCCGACGACAGCCCCAAACCCCTACCACCGAAAGTGGCACCCAGCACCCCGGCAGCGTCGAACGCTGCGGGTGTGATGACGGTGTTTGTCATGCTCGTGGCGACCCTCTACTTCGGCAAGGAGGTGCTCGTTCCCGTAACGCTAGCGC
>CAXTFJ010000199.1:0-3880 GCA_964243405.1 uncultured Lichenihabitans sp.
TCCCGGCTCGCTGCATGGCGAACAGGTCGGGGTGGCGTCGTTGACGATGGCGCGCATTCAACACCATCTCCTCTCTCGACAGGACCCGCCGATCCTTCAGCCGACAACGGTAGACCTGGCCGATATGGAACGTCGGATGGGCCGAGAAATCGCGCGACAATGCCATACCGAGTATATGAAAAAGGCGCTGGACAAGCGAGGGGCGGACGAGCTCAACACGCGGCTACGGGAAATATGGCCGGAGTTGCGGCAGGAATGCCTCGCCATGGCAATACCGATCGACGAGATGAAGCGCCTGCTTGTGTCCGCTCGCGCACCGACGAGTGCTTCCGATCTTGGCCTTCCAATCGGCTTCTATCGTGAGGCGGTACGCCACGGTCACGAGATGCGCAACCGCTATTCTTTCGCTGATCTGGCTTGTGACAGTGATGCTCTCGACCCTCTCCTCGACGAGGAGGTCTAGCCATGAGGCCGCTGACAGATATGCCACGGAAGATAGCAGCGGCAATCAGTTGCGTGTTCACCGACATAGATGACACCATCACCACGGCCGGTCGTCTCCAGGCGAGAACTTACTGCGCTATCGAGAGACTCAATGAGGCCAATGTCAAAGTGGTCCCGGTGACAGGCAGGCCTGGTGGATGGTGCGACATGGTTGCACGTTTCTGGCCAGTGGCGGGAGTTGTTGGGGAGAACGGCGCGTTCTACTTCGCCTATGACCCGGAGGCCCGCAAGATGATCCGGGTGTTTGCCGCTTCCCAGGATGACCGGGCTGCGAATTCGAAGAAACTCGCAAGAGTACGAGAGAGGGTGCTCCTCGAGGTCCCTGGATGTGCGATCTCGGCCGATCAACCTTACCGTGAGGCGGACCTCGCCGTGGACTTCTGCGAGGACGTCGCGCCACTCCCCTTCCACGCGGTAACCCGGATCAAGGAAATCTTCGAGGAGGAGGGAGCAGTCGCAAAGATTTCATCCATCCATGTCAACGGATGGTATGGAAACTACGACAAACTCTCGATGAGCCGCCGCTTCACCCGTGAGCGACTTCGCATGGACCTGGACGAGGTCAAGGACAACGTTGTGTTCTGCGGAGACAGTCCGAATGACGCTCCCATGTTCGGCTACTTTCCGTATTCCTGCGGGGTCGCCAATGTTCTCGATTTTGCCGACCGGCTTGAACATGCGCCGGCATTCGTGACGGTCGAGCGGGGCGGCGAGGGCTTCATCGAGATTGCCGATGCAATTCTTAGAGCACGTTGAGACGGCGCTGCTGGCGGACGCGTCAAAGCTCGGCAAGGGAGCGTTTATGAACGTTGCGCTCGCGGTTGTGCTGAGGCGAACTATACGAGGAGTATTCCCGCCTGGACCATCTTTGGCAGTGTCTAGCGATAAAATCCTGTAATTCATGGAATGCGATAATTGCGAAGGCGATAGAATCGCTAAAGGAAGTGCTACCATGCTCAACGATAACGACCTCATCTTGAACGATGCCCGTCTCGCCGACCTTCGTGAACAGCTGATCGAGGGCGAGCTTCTCACCGCTCCCGACGCTCTCCGGGCGCGTAGCCGTGACTGGTGGCCGCTCGCTCGACTGCGCGAGGTGCGAGGCGACACGCCGGACCTGCCCGCCGCTGTGGTCCTGCCGAAGAGCACCGAGGAGGTCGCTGCTGTCCTGCGCTGGTGCAATGATAACGGCGTCACGGTCATCACACGCGGGCTCGGCTCAGGTGTCTGTGGCGGCGCGGCACCGCTGCATGGATCGGTGATCATCGAGACATCGGCGATGGACCAGATCATCGCGCTCGATGAGGTCTCACAGGTTATCACCGTACAGGCGGGGCTGAGGGGTGATCGCCTGGAGAGTTACCTCGCGCAATACGGACTGACCACCGGTCACTATCCGCAGTCGATCAACGTCTCGACCGTGGGTGGATGGATCGCTGCCAGCGGTGCCGGTCAAGCGACGCCCGGATATGGACCCATCGAGTCGCGTGTCGCTGGCCTCACCGTCGTGCTGCCGGATGGCACCATCTCCCGTATAAAGCCGATGGCTCGATGGGCCTCCGGGCCGGATCTGCGCAAGCTGATCCTCGGTTCCGAGGGCATCTTCGGAGTTGTGACGGAAGCTGTTCTGATCTGCGCCGGCATTACGAAGGAGACGAGTTGGCAGACGTTCACTTATCCGGATTACGACATCGCCATCGCGGCAGGACGTGACATCGTACGGTCGGGCGTCGCCGCGCGCGTTCTGCGGGCATGGGACGAGCCGGACTCCGCCCGCGCCTTCGGGCCGCTTGGTTTGAAGCACGGCTGTCTAGGAATGGTGGGTATCGCGTCCGACGTCCCCGGCCTGGCCGGACTACAGGGGGCTGTAGCGACGATCGCCGCGGCTCACTCCGGTATCCCTGCGGATCCCGATTGGGGCCCACACTGGTGGGCTCACCGGCTGGACGCGGTTGAGCTCTTCGAGTCCGTGATGGGTCCCCGACGGGTGCGCGGTGACGGTATAGTTCTGGACACTTTTGAAGTGCAGAGCCTTTGGGCCGATCTTCCCAACCTTCATAAGGTCGTGGGCGCGGCGTTGCGCCGCTATACCGATGAGGTGCGCGCGCATTACAGCCATGTTTATCATATCGGAGCGTCGCTCTACTTCACGTTCGTCATCAAGGGCAACGACGACTTCAATGCGGAGGACATCTATCGACAGGCGTGGGATGCCGCGATGCAGGCTGCTATCGATGCGAATGGCAGCATCTCTCACCACCACGGAATTGGTCGCCAGAAGGCGGCATTCCTCGAGCCGGAGCTCGGAAGCGGAGCTTTTGAGTTGCTCAAGAGATTGAAATCAGCGCTGGATCCGAACGGAACCCTTAACCCTGGTGTCCTGATTCCGGATGACGCTCACTGAGTTACTATCGTAGCGGGGCAGGTGGCCAGGGCTTCAGCGTGGCGTTGGTTTCAGCCGGGTGCAGGCAGCGTCGAGCCTGGCGTGGAGGGCCTCGCGCCAGGCCAGTTCCTCAGGTAGTGCCTGCGGGCCGTGGCCTTCGGCTCGGTAATAATAATCTGTCGGTCGCCCCCGGGCGATGATAGAGCCCGGCACCTGACATCACGATCGCGAACGGGCAGTATCGTTCGGGTACCCACCGAAGCGACGCGAGCCAGAGGTCATGGGCACGGTGCGCGAGCCTGTTGTTGGCCTGTGGCGTCCGCACGTCATCAGGCCCGACGCCGGTGGCTTCACGAGGTGCCTCGTGTGATAGCACGACGGCGTCGTCCCGTCCGGACGCATCGGCAGCCGGCTGAGGCGGGATCGGGGACATACTCGTCGATCCTGCTGATGATGGGCTGCCGAAAATCTCGAGGCGGACGAGGGTGCCGTGCCTGACCGCCTCATCGGATCCGTCGATGGCGACGTCTTCGGTCAACACGAACCAGTTCGGCTGCTCCCGAACGTCCGGAAGGCCGTTATGGGCAAGACGGGCGCCGTGCGCGGGTCGAAGCCTCCCGGCCAGTGGATCGACGTGTCGCGGTGGGAGACCAGGACCAGGTATGTGGGGCGGAGCACCCGGGAAGGCTCGCAGGAAGGTTCTGCCGGAACCCGCGCCACAGGCTGATCTGATCGCGTGCGGGTGGCCGACGTGGCGTCGCCACCGACGGGAGCGGATGGGCGGTCGGGATGAACCAAGACGGAGCGGCTGGAGGTCACGGCATACGGCTATCGCCGCCCCCGTTGCCGAGCTTGTGAGTGGCGGTCAACGAGCGCAGCGGCGGCGTGCTGGACCGGACCTTCCCGCTCGGCGAGATCATCGCCTTCATGGTGTTCCGCTGGCGGCACTCCCGGCTGACGCTGCGCGACCTGGGCGAGATCATAGCGCTGCAC
>CAXTFJ010000199.1:3890-6051 GCA_964243405.1 uncultured Lichenihabitans sp.
GGTCGCGCTGCACGGCATCGAGGTCCGCCATGAGACCAGCGGCGACCTGGAGCCCAAGCTGCTTCCGGCCATCGGCGATGAGCTTCGCCGGCCCGGCATGGCTTGCGACGCGGATCTGAGGCCAGCCGGCATGTCGATGGAACCTGTCCGAAGGTCTGCGGCCACCGGACCTGCCCATATCGGATGGTCGACCCCGACGGCGACCTGGTCGACGCCATCCTCCGCCAGCCCCGACCACCACGGCATCGACGGCAGGGCCAGAACATCTGCGCCTCTATGGCCGTCGAGCTACCGAAAAGCGTAAGTCGTGCACGTTTAGCGAAAGCGCATACATCCGGTGGCGGTTAGTTATCCAAGTGACTGACGCCGAGAGGACCGAGGCCGCCAACCGACCGAAGACTGTCGTGCCGATCGGTGACTACCATGACCGAAGGTTGAGCCGTACACTGTCATGTGGCAATCACAAAAGATCCGGAATTAGTGAGAGCGGTGATCCTCGCCGCGTGCCAAGCATCGATGATGACTAGTATCGCAAGGACGCCGCTGGTCGTAAGCAGCCTGTCCCGGCCAGTTCTGCTTCGGTCAAATGAGAGAGATTTAAGTTCTTCCACAATATGTGCAGAGGAAATCTCATGAACGACGCATTGACCAGCCGGGACCCCTTGGATCTGACAGGTATCGAGCTGCTAGACGATCCCGTCTTGAACAAGGGTACTGCCTTCACGGAAGCGGAGCGCAAGCAGCACGGCCTGGAAGGCTTGCTGCCCCCCGCCGTCGAGACGATCGAGCGGCAACTCGAGCGCGTGATGGGTCACCTTGAGCAGAAGCCGAGTGATCTCGAGCAATATGTCTATCTCATGGGTCTGTGCGATCGCAACGAGACGCTGTTCTACAAGACCTTGATGTCCGATCCGGCGCGCTTCGTGCCGATCGTCTACGATCCGACGATCGCCGATGCCTGCCTGCGGTTCGGCCACCTCTACCGCAGGTCCCGCGGGATGTACATCACACGCGAGATGAAGGGCCGCATGGCCGAGGTGCTGCGCAACTGGCCGCAGCGCGACGTGCGCTTCATCTGCGTATCGTCCGGCGGGCGCATCCTTGGCCTCGGCGACATCGGCACCAACGGGATGGGTATCCCGATCGGGAAGCTGCAGCTCTACACAGCCTGCGCGGCCGTGCCGCCCGATTGCTGTCTTCCCGTGCTGTTCGACATCGGCACGACCAATGCGGCCATGCGGGCCGATCCGCTCTACCTCGGCTTGCGCGAGGCTCCGCCCTCGTCCGATGACGAATTGGAAGGTCTGGTGGACGAGTTCGTCGCGGCGGCGAACGAGGTCTTCCCGGGTGTCTGCGTGCATTTCGAGGACTGGAAGGGCACCGACGCCATCCGCCTCCTGGCCCGCTACGCCGACAAGGTGCTGTGCTACAATGACGACATCCAGGGCACGGCCTCCGTCACCATCGCGGGGCTGACGACCGCGCTGCAGATCGTCGGCCAGAAGCTCTCGGACCAGCGGGTGCTGTTTCTCGGAGCCGGCTCGGCCGGTATCGGCATCGGCAACATGATCGTCGAAGCCATGGTGGATCAGGGCCTCGAGAAGGAAGAGGCGCGGAAGCGCATCTCCATGTTCGACATAGACGGCCTCGTTGAACCATCGCGCAAGGACCTGACGCCGTCCCAGCAGGTCTACGCGCACGAGGCAGCGCCGACCAAGGATCTCGCGAGTGCGGTGGATGCCTTCAAGCCAAGCGTCCTGATCGGGGTAAGCACGACCGGCGGTGCCTTCACCGAGAAGGTGATCAGGACAATGGCGAAACACGTCGACCGGCCGATCATCTTCCCGCTGTCGAACCCGACCGACAAGGCCGAGTGCACGCCCGAGCAGGCTTATACCTGGACCGACGGCAAGGCGCTGGTCGCATGCGGCGTGCAGTTCCCCGACGTGACGGTCAACGGCAAGACGTTCCACCCAGGCCAGGCCAACAACTTCTACATCTTCCCGGCTATCGGTCTGGCTGTCTACGCCACCCGGCCGAAGCGCATTACCGACAAGATGTTCATCCAGGCCGCCCAGGCCAGCGCCGACCAGGTGAGCCAGGACGATCGCGACAGGGGCATGCTGTTCCCCAAGCAGTCGCACATCCTGGAGGTCGAGAT
>CAXTFJ010000200.1:0-6022 GCA_964243405.1 uncultured Lichenihabitans sp.
CGCCGCACCGCTTCGTTCGCCACGGAGCAGTACATGAAGTCGAACTCAGACGCTAACAGGCCCTAGATGCGAAGCGGGCCACAGATGAAGAGCACCAAATGTCGGAAATGTCACCCTATGCTCCTCCAATTATAGCTGCAGACGAACAGCCTTGTTTGTTTTAACGCTTATCGGAACCTGCCGTTGAGGCCGTTCGGGAAGAAACCGGTCGGCGTGCCGTTGGGATTCAGGTAGACGATATTGAGCACCTGCTGCGGCGTCCGCGAGAAGGCAACACCGGCCGAATCTACGGGGACGAGGTTGGACGTCGTCGCGTTGCCGATGCCCTGATCGTCGTCGGTCGGTCCATCAAGTGAGTCACGGGCATCGGAAATCGCCTGAGCCTGCGTGTACAGGCCCATGCCGTAGAGCACGGTACGGATGATGCCGGCGTGGTAGGCTTCTACGGCTAGAATGCCGGCCGCCCCCGCGAGATTCAACGGATCCTTGATGAGGGTTGCCGCGCCATGATACGCTGTCACGCCGACATCCTCGAAGATGAACGCCGCGAGAAGGAAATTGGTCTCACTCGCGAAGGCGTCGAAGGTGCCCGTAGGTCCAACAAGGCCGGCCTCGCGAGCGGCGAACGTAAAGGCGAGATTGAGATCGATGGCCGGGCGTGCGACGGCGTTGCTCCCGAGCGCAGCTCGCAACGTATTGACGTGCAGTCGCTCGTCGCGAGCAATCTCGTTCGCGTAATTAGCGGTCGACTGAGTGACGAACGGGACCTGCCGCCCACCGCTCACAGGACCCGGAGTACCGGTCCCGCTGACTTCGGTGGGGTTCAGGCCCACACCGACCGACGCCCGGAGATAGAACTCAGCCTCGAGGTACTCGAGGTTGAGTGCAAAATTGAAGATGTCCGTATCTGAAACGGGAGCAGCGGCCTGTGCCGACGCCGGCTGGACCGAGTTGGCTGCAAAAAGCGTGGTTCCCGCAAGGCCGAGACCAAGCGTCTTAATAAACGCGCGACGACCCGCTTCCAGGTTAATGGGACGGGGTGCAACGTCAGCTTCCTGATCGTCGTTGTGAAGGTTGAACATTTTGCGAGTCAAGGCGAATCTCCCTTAGTGCCGTTGAACGACAACCGCGGAGGCTATTCATCTTGATCGACTTAACAAGGAAAAAATGCGGCGAAGCTTGAATTTCGATGAAAAAGATTTCATGCCCGCTTTGGCGGAGAGTGAAACTATTCCAATTCAAATACGTACTCCCGGCATCAAAGGCTCACAATCAGCGAGTTCTGGCTATTCGGCGATCGACGACAGCATTTGAGTGAAAATGCCCGGCCGAAAGGCTTGTCAGGATGTTCCACAATTCGCTTAAGTGTCATAATTTTGCAAGAAAAAGCATTCTTGTTATGTTATCGCCATGATCTTTGAGCAACTTTCTGACCTGACCGACGCCCCGCGTTCCGCAAGGAAACTCCGAGTGGTCGATCAGACGGCCCATGCGAGTTTGTCTTCGCGGTCTCGTCAGAATCGATCACCGGCAAGCGCGGGCCAATAACAACGGGGTCGAAGGTCGTGTCATCACCGTGCGGTCGCAACGAAGGTGAGCGGCCGACCCAGCGGCGCCGCAAGGTCTATGACCGCAAGCCTAAGGCGCGGAACCCGGATTGCTGCCCAGGTCATCACGCTCCGAACCGCTGCCGCGCACCGCGGGAGTATCTCGACGCGGAGCGCTTGCATAGGGGGCGTTGCGAGCCGAGGCGGTTCCGCAACGCATCCGTTTCACGGCAGACGAACAGGGCTCAATGGATCGTTCCGTTGACACCGTTCGAGAAGAACCCGATCGGTGTGCCATCGAAGGAAAAGGCCGCGAGCAAGAAGTTCAGATCGCTTCCGAACGCATTAAACGTATGGATCGGTCCGATCAGCCCCGCTTCCTGCGCGGTGAAGGTGAAAGCCAGATTGAGGTCGATCGACGAGCGCGCGACGAAGGTGAAGATGTCGGCGTCATTGATCGCGGCCTGCTGAGCGGAGGCGGAACCGAGACCGGTGTTCGGACCCACACGTAAATTAGCATTCGTTCCGTGCAGCGGGGCGACGCCTCTTGGTCCGATCCGCCGTATCTCGATCGTCAGCAAGCGGGTTACGATACAGCTGTCGCAACGAGGAGATGATAATTGCTCAAGGGTTTCGAACCGGTCGGGCGGTCGTGCCACGTCATCGACTGCGCGGGAGCACATCTTGAACGGGCGTGAGCGGCGGACTGTGGGCAGACTGGCCTGGGGTACGGGGCTCTGTGCCGCATTGATGCTTGCGGCGTGTCAGGCGGGAACCGACGTGGACACGCCGGACCCCTCCGTCTCGCCCGCGCCGCTCGCCTCCAACGAATTGGACCGTCTCGGGCGTCAGGATTTGGATCTGGGCAATAGCGGCCTTGCGGAGGAGCACTTCCGTCAAGCTGTGGAGAAGGACGGCAACGATGCCTATGCCTGGATCGGTCTCGCCGCGGCCTATGACAACCTGAAGCGGTTCGAGCTGGCGGACCGAGCCTACGCCCAAGCGATCAGGCTTCAGGGCGAGACGCTGCCCATCCTCAACAACATCGGCTATTCCTACTACCTGCGCGGGGATCGCGCGCGAGCGCTCGAAAAGCTCCGCCATGCGGCGACGCTTTACCCGAGCAGTCCGGTCATCCTGAACAACATTCAACTCGTCCAGTCAGGCGAACAGCCAAATCGTCGGGCGGCGCCGTAGAATCGAGCTGAGGTCTATCCTTAGTATTTTAGAAGTGAGGTGGAACGAGGTAGATCGATTGCGGAATCAGGTGCCGTAGACTGTGGCACAGGCGGGCAGCGATGGCGGGATCTGAGGAAAACTGGCGTATGACCTACAACGTTGGCTTGAACCGTTTCTGCGCATGCTGAACCGTCCGGTACAACGGGCGATGTGCCCGTCCTACGTGTTGGGTCTGATCGGGCTGGGCGATTGCAAAAGCATTCGGCTCATGGCGGTGCGGGCGGAGGGAATTCGCCATGACAGCCAGCACCATGATCCTCCCCCCTTGAAGTGGTCCAGCCCGATGTATGGCTTTCGAGCCTGGAGGATGGATCATGGCAAGACGACCGAAGCCCGAGGAGATTGGTACGCATCCGGCGAAGACCGCGGAAGTTGTCGGCGCGGCGGAGGCTGAACGATCCTATGCTGCCTGACTGAAGCTGCGGGCAGTCCAGTTCCAGGGCAGCAGATCGTCGATGCGGCGAGCGGGATGGTCCGGTAGTCGGGCGAGGATGTCGGCGAGCCAGGCTTGTGGGTCGACACCGTTGAGCTTGCAGGTCTCGGTGAGAGTGTAGATGGCGGCGGCGCGCTCAGCACCTCGATCGGAGCCCGCGAAGGTCCAGTTGGCTCGACCGACCGCGATGCCGCGTAGCGCTCGTTCCGCGGCGTTGTTCGTCATGCAGAGGCGCCCGTCGTCGAGGAAGCGGGTGAGCGCGGTCCAGCGCTTCAGGCTGTAGGTGATGGCCTTGGCGAGGTCCGTCTTCGGTGACAGCCTGGCACGTTGGGCGATGAGCCAGATCTCCAGGGCGTCGGCGAGCGGGCGCATCTCGGTCTGGCGGACGGCGAGCCGTTCGGCCGGCAACCGTCCGTTGATCGAGCGCTCGATGGCGAACAGGTCATCGATCTTCGCCACCGCCTCCGCGGCGATCGGCGCCTTGGCCACCTTGGCAAGGTCGAACAGCTTCCGACGGGCATGGGCGAAGCAGGCCGCCTCGACGATGGGACCTGGCTTGCGGCCCGGCGCATAGAGCCGGTTGAAGCCCGCATAGGCGTCGGCCTGCATCAGCCCGCTGTAGGTGGCGAGGTGGGCTTCGGGATGAGCGCCCGTGCGATCGGGTGAGGCGAAGAAGACCGCGGCCGGTGGATCGGAGCCGGCGAACGGGCGATCGTCGCGGACGTAGGTCCACAAGCGCCCGGTCCTCGTCTTGCCCGGCGCCAGGATCGGCACGGTCGTATCGTCGGCATGGAGGCGCTCGGCCGCAAACACATGGGCGCGGATCCGCTCGATGATCGACTGCAGGCTGGCCGCGCAGGCTCCGACCCAGTCGGCCAGGGTCGAGACGTCGAGGGCGACGCCTTCACGCGCATAGATCTCGCTCTGCCGGTTTAGCGGCAGGTGCTGGCCGTATTTGGAGGCGAGCACGAGGGCGAGGAGATGCAGCCCGGCGCGGCCACGGACGCTCGGGTGCGAGGGCGCCGGGGTCTCGGTGATGCCCTCGCAGTCGCGGCAGGTCATCGTCTCGCGCACGTGCTGGATCACCTTCCAGCGGCGCGGCTCGCATTCGAGGCTCTCGGTGACGATCTCGCCGAGCTTGCGCAGCCGCGAGCCACCGCAGTGGCCGCATGCACAGGGTGCCGGATAGACGACGCGCTCGCGCGGCAGGTGGTCGGGCAAGGGTCGCCGTGCAGGCCGACGCCGTTCGGTGCCGGAGCGCAAGACCGGCCTGGACAAGGCCGCGATGTCCGCGCCCGTCTCGGCCTCGGCCTGTGCCTCCTCGAGATCGGTGATGGCCAGTTCGAGTTGCTCGACGAGTTGCCGCCCGCGCTCTGAGCTCTGGCCGAAGCGGGCCCGCCGGGCCTTCTCCAACTGCAGCTTCAGCCACTCGATCTCGAGCCGGAAGGTCGTGCGCTCCCGCTCGGCCTGCGCCGCCATGGCCCGAGCCTCGGCGAGCAGATCCTGCTGCGCCAGGATCATCGCGTGCGCGGCGGCAAGATCGGTCGGCAGCGACTCAGGGGATGGGATCACGCCCTTATCGAATCACGGACATCGCGTGCGGGGAAGCTCCGATCGTGCCCCGTCCACCTCAGCCTGCCGCGAGCGGCCGCCAGGTTCGCTGCGGCGCCCGCCAGTCGATCCCTTCGAGCAGGTAGCCCAACTGGGCCGGCGTGATCGTCACCACACCGTCGGCGACCGACGGCCACAAGAAGCGACCGCGCTCGAGCCGCTTGGCAAACAGGCATGCCCCCTGACCGTCGTGCCAGATTACCTTCACCAGATCGCCTCGACGACCACGGAAGACAAACAGGTTGCCGTCGTGCGGATCGCGCCTCAGCGTCTCCTGGACCTGCAGGGCAAGGCTGTTGAAGCCCCGCCGCATGTCTGTGGGTCCTGTCGCCAGCCACACGCGGACACCGCTCGGTACCGGGATCATCGCTGCTCCAGCACGTCGAGGACCCGGGCCAGCGCCATCGCGTCCACGTCGGTGCCCACCCTCAGTCGGCGACCAGAACCAAGGTCGATCTCGATCGTGCCCATTCTCTTGCGGATCCGCTTCGTGGCGGGAGGGGCCGCGGCCGCTGGCAGTTCGGCCACGACCTGGACGGGGAGGAAAGCGGCTCCAGTCGGCGGAGCGGGAACCCGGGCGCGCCGCCGCCATGTCAACAGAAGGCTGGGCGCGACATCATGCCGGCGCGCGATCTCCGACACGCAAGCCCCAGGCGCCAGCGTCTCCGCGACCAGCCGAGCCTTTTCGTCAGGCGACCAACGCCGCCGCCGTTCCATACCGAGGACATCAGCCCGCATCTGCGACTCACCTTAAGGCTAGACTTAAGGTCAGATCCAAGGCGCCTCATCCTATCTCAGCAAGGCGGTCTCGGCCGGATGCGTACGGAGATTGTGAGCAAGCTGCGTCAGGTCGACGTGCTGGTTTCACAGGGGAAGAGCGTGGCGGACTCGGTCCGCTCGATTGGGGTGACGGAGGTCACCTACTACCGATGGCGGAAGGAATACGGCGGCCTGAAGCTTGATCAGGTCAAGCGCCTGAAGGAGCTGGAGACGGAGAACCTGCGGCTTCGCAAGGCGATCGCCGACCTCTAGCTCGACAAGCTAATCCTGAAGGAAGCTGCCTCGGGAACCGAAGGACCGCGCAGCGAAACTGGTAAGCCCCGCGCACCGGCGCGTTTGTATCGAGCATGTGCGACAGCATCTGCCTGTTTCCGAGCGCCGCGTCTGTGCGGCGCTCGGTCAGCACCGCTCG
>CAXTFJ010000201.1:0-2281 GCA_964243405.1 uncultured Lichenihabitans sp.
GTACTTCACCTCCAGCGTCTCGCGATCATAGCGCCGACCCTTGCAGACATCGCAGGTCACGTAGACGTCGGGCAGGAAATGCATCTCGATCTTGATGACGCCGTCACCCTGGCAGGCCTCGCAGCGGCCGCCCTTGACGTTGAAGGAAAACCGTCCGGGCTCGTAGCCGCGCGCCTTGGCTTCGGGCAGGCCGGCGAACCATTCGCGGATCGGCGTGAACGCGCCGGTATAGGTGGCCGGGTTCGAGCGCGGCGTGCGGCCGATCGGCGACTGGTCGATGTCGATCACCTTGTCGAGGTGTTCGAGTCCTTCGAGGCCGTCGTGCGGCGCGGGATGGACGATCGCGCCGTTCAGCGCGCGCGCGACGGCGGCGTAGAGCGTGTCGACCACCAGGGTGGACTTGCCGCCGCCCGAAACGCCCGTCACGCAGGTGAAGGTGCCGAGCGGGATGTCGAGGGTCACGCCCTTGAGGTTGTTGCCTCGCGCGTTGAGCACGCGGAGGTGGTCGCCGTTGCGCGCCGTCCGCCGCCGCCGCGGCACGCCCACGCTTCTTGCTCCGGTCAGGTACTGGCCGGTGAGCGAGTGCGGGTCGGCCATGATCTCGTCCGGCGTGCCGACCGAGACGATCTCGCCGCCGTGGATGCCCGCCCCCGGCCCCACGTCCACCACGTAGTCGGCGGCGCGGATCGCATCCTCGTCGTGCTCCACCACGATCACGCTGTTGCCGAGGTCGCGCAGGCGGCGCAGCGTGTCGAGCAGGCGCTCGTTGTCGCGCTGGTGCAGCCCGATGGAGGGCTCGTCTAGCACGTAGAGCACGCCGGTTAGACCCGAGCCGATCTGCGAGGCGAGGCGGATGCGCTGGCTTTCGCCGCCCGACAGGGTGCCCGCCGCGCGCGACAGGTTGAGGTATTCCAGGCCGACGTCGAGCAGGAAGGTGAGCCGGTCGCGGATCTCCTTCAGGATGCGCGCCGCGATCTCGTTGCGCTTGGCGTCCAGCTTCTTCGGCAGCGCGTCGGCCCAGGCGAGGCAGGCCCGGATCGGCAGCTCGCACACGGCCGCGACCGTCTGCATGTCGACCTTCACGGCCAGCGCTTCGGGTTTCAGGCGCGCGCCGCCGCAGGCCGTGCAGGGCGTGGCGCCCATGTAGCGGCCGATCTCCTCGCGGGCGAACTCGCTCTCGGTCTCCTTGTAGCGGCGCTCCAGGTTGCGGACCACGCCCTCGAAGGGCTTGTTGACGTTGTAGGCCCGCACGCCGTCGTCGTAGCTGAAGCGGATCACGTCCTTGCCGGACCCGTAGAGGATGGCGTCCTGCGCCGCCTTGGGCAGCTTCTCCCAGCGGGTGTCGAGCTTGAAGCCGTAGTGGGCGCCCAGCGCGTCGAGCGTCTGCACGTAGTAGGGGGTGGTGGACTTGGCCCAGGGTGCCACGGCGCCGCGCTTCAGCGTGAGCTTCGGGTCGGGCACGACCCGCTCGGGGTCGACCGTCATCTGCGACCCCAGGCCGCCGCAGGTCGGGCAGGCGCCGAACGGGTTGTTGAAGGAGAACAGCCGCGGCTCGATCTCGGCGATCGTGAAGCCCGACACCGGGCAGGCGAACTTGGACGAGAAGGTCGTCTCCTTCTGCGCGCCCTCGGCCGGGTCGGCGAGTTCCACGACCGCGATGCCGTCCGCCAGTTCCAGCGCCGTTTCGAAGCTCTCGGCCAGCCGCGTCGCGATGTCGGGCCGCACCACGATGCGGTCCACCACGACGCCGATGTCGTGCTTGAACTTCTTGTCGAGCGTGGGCGCCTCGTCGATGGGGTAGAACTCGCCGTCGATCTTCAGGCGCTGGAAGCCGCGCTTCTGGAAATCGGCGATCTCCTTGCGGTACTCGCCCTTGCGGCCGCGGATGGCGGGAGCGATCAGGTAGAGGCGGGTGCCCTCGGGCATGGCCAGCACGCGGTCCACCATCTGGCTCACCGTCTGGCTCTCGATGGGCAGGCCGGTGGCGGGCGAGTAGGGGATGCCGACCCGCGCCCACAGCAGGCGCATGTAGTCGTAGATCTCGGTCACGGTGCCCACGGTCGAGCGCGGGTTCTTGGACGTGGTCTTCTGCTCGATGGAGATGGCGGGCGACAGGCCGTCGATCTGGTCGACGTCGGGCTTCTGCATCATCTCCAGGAACTGCCGCGCGTAGGCGCTGAGCGATTCAACGTAGCGGCGCTGGCCTTCCGCGTAGATCGGGTCGAAGGCGAGGCTCGACTTGCCCGAGCCCGACAGGCCTGTGAACACCCCGAGCTTGTCG
>CAXTFJ010000201.1:2291-5945 GCA_964243405.1 uncultured Lichenihabitans sp.
GCGCGGGATCGTCAGGTCGACGTTCTTGAGGTTATGTTCGCGCGCGCCGCGGACGCTGATGGTCCGGCCGCCGAAGGCCGCCGGTGACGGAACGGGCGTCGGCGGGGTGGGCGGCCCCGCGGGTTTCGGTTCGGTCGACTTCGGTCGGCGTGCCATGTGCGGAAGGATCCGTGCGTGCCCCGCCCGAGCAGCTTGGCGGGGCGTACGGCCCCCGATCGGGACCATGGTCCGGGCAGGTGAACCCTGCCTAGCAAGCCGGGCGAGCGTTTGGAACGAAAAAAGAACGGTCCGTGCCGGACCGCCCCTTCCAACCTGTTGAAACCTGCGGCGTGAAACGGGGTCGCGGCTTGCACCCGTGCGCGGCTTGGGCGCAGGATGACGGTCGATGACGGCTCCGGCCGCGTGCGTTCGAGGGTGGTTCCATGGCGGGAAGCGTCAACAAGGTGATCCTGATCGGCAACCTGGGCCGCGATCCGCAGGTGCGCCGCATGAACTCGGGCGAGGCGGTCGTCAACTTCAGCGTCGCCACCACCGAAAGCTGGCGCGACAAGGGCTCGGGCGAGCGCAAGGATCGTACCGAGTGGCACAACGTGGTGATCTTCAACGAGAACCTCGCCAAGATCGCCGAGCAATACCTCAAGAAGGGCTCGAAGGTTTACGTCGAAGGCCAGTTGCAGACGCGCAAGTGGACCGACAAGGACGGTTCGGAGAAATACACGACCGAGATCGTCCTGCAGCGCTACCGCGGTGAACTCACGCTGATGGACAGCCGCAACTCGGGTGGCGGCGATGGTGGGCGGGACGAGGGCGGGTCCTTCGAGCGGTCGTCGGGCAGCGCCAGCTTCGGCCGGTCCTCCCCGATGGACCAGCGGTCGTCAAGCGGCGGCGGCGGCTCGATGTCGCAGGATATCGACGACGATATCCCGTTCTGAAAGGCGCTTGCGGACGAGAGCGGGATGTCGGCCCGCCCGTCATAGGCGCGATCCTGACGGACACTTGCCTCGCCATCAGCGGCGACCGACGAGCGCACTTCGGCTCCGCCTCGCCACCGTCGCTTTATCTCCGCGAGCTGAAACCTCGGGGCGGATGCCGATCAGTACTAAGCCGCTATGCTGTCGTGCTCCTGCATGAAGGCGGGAAGTTCGCCGGCTTCGGACTTGGCCTTGCCCGGCTCGGGCTGCGTGGTGAAGCGAAGGGCAGCCGCCACCGCCGAGATGCCGATCTCGCGGTAGAGGCGGGCCTGGAGGTCGCGGGCGTCTTCGGGGCGACCGGGGGCGGTCTTGATGTGCTGAGCGGTGTCCATCGGGGCGGCCTTGGGTTGCGCCGGGGCGTGGTGAACGATGGGTCAACCCTGGCCGCGCAAGCTGAACAAACGGATAAACGCGCACGCTGCGCGGCGTTCCAGGACGGGGCAGACCGTCTACGTCCAGATAGGAAGATGCTCGTCGCTGTGTCCGCTTCCGGTCCACACGTCCGCTGTAGTTACGTCAAGGTTACTGTCCCTTGTCGTCCCAGGCGGAGCTGAAACCGGAGACCCGGGGTCCACCTGCACGCGACATGGTGGGTCCCGGCTCGAAGGCCAATAGGCGCTAATTTAGACGACCTGCGCTGATCAAGCCTCATCAGATCCCGGGTCGTCATCGCGAGTGAAGCGCGGCGATCCAGCCGGTCCGTCCAAGCATAAATGCCGGTCCCCGAGCCCGGGCCCCTGGATTGCTTCGCTGCGCTCGCAATGACGGCTTTTGCAAATAGCGTCTGCTCAGGGCAACTCGATGTAAGTGCCTATGGGCTCGGAGGCCGGGACGACAGGATTGAGCCGGCCGATGCTCAGACCGAATAATACATGTCGAACTCCACCGGGTGCGGCGTCATCTCGACGCGAAGCACCTCCGCGGTCTTGAGCTCGATCCACGAGTCGATGAACTCGTCGGGGAACACGCCGCCCGCTTTCAGGAAGTCGCGGTCGCGGTCGAGGTGCTCCAACGCTTCGCGCAACGAGCGGCAAACGGTGGGGATCTGCTTCAGCTCGGCGGCGGGCAGGTCGTAGAGGTCCTTGTCCATTGCGGCGCCGGGGTGGATCTTGTTGGCGACGCCGTCGAGCCCCGCCATCAGCAGCGCCGCGAAGGCTAGGTAGGGGTTGGCGGTAGGGTCGGGGAAGCGCACCTCGACGCGCTTGGCCTTCGGATTGGCCGCGTAGGGGATGCGGCAGGAGGCCGAGCGGTTGCGCGCCGAGTAGGCGAGCAGCACGGGCGCCTCGTAGCCGGGAACCAGCCGCTTGTAGGAATTGGTCGACGGATTGGTGAAGGCGTTGAGCGCCTTGGCGTGCTTGATGATGCCGCCGATGTAGAAAAGGCAGGTCTCGCTCAAGTCCGCGTACTCGTCGCCTGCGAACACCGGCTTGCCGTCCTTCCAGATCGACTGGTGGACGTGCATGCCCGATCCGTTGTCGCCGAACACGGGCTTGGGCATGAAGGTGGCGGTCTTGCCGTAGCTGTTGGCGACCTGGTGGATGCAGTATTTATAAACCTGCATTCCGTCCGCCATCGTGACGAGCCGGTCGAACTTCATGCCGAGCTCGTGCTGGGCGGAGGCCACCTCGTGGTGGTGCTTCTCGACCCGCACGCCCATGGAGGCCATCGCGGCCAGCATCTCGCCGCGCATGTCCTGCGCGCTGTCCATCGGCGGCACGGGGAAGTAGCCGCCCTTGGTTCGGACGCGGTGGCCCAGGTTGCCGCCCTCGTAGGCCGTGTCCATGTTGGACGGCAGTTCGAGCGAGTCGAGCACGAAGCCGGTGTTGTAGGGGTCGGCCTTGAAGCGGACGTCGTCGAACACGAAGAACTCGGCCTCGGGCCCGAAATAGACCGTATCGCCCACCCCCGTCGACTTCAGGTAGGCCTCGGCCTTCTTGGCGATGCCGCGCGGGTCGCGGCCGTAGGGTTCGCCGGTCGCGGGCTCCAGCACGTCGCACACGACCGAGAGCGTCGCGGCCGAGAAGAACGGGTCCATGCAGGCGGTGGTCGGGTCGGGCATCAGCGTCATGTCCGACTCGTTGATGGCCTTCCAGCCCGCGATGGACGAGCCGTCGAACATCAGGCCGTCCGAGAAAGCGTCCTCGTCGACCATGGACACGTCGAAGGTCACGTGCTGCCACTTGCCCCGCGGGTCGGTGAAGCGGAAGTCGACGTATTTGACGTCGTTGTCCTTGATCGCTTTCAGGACGTCGTGGGCGGTCTTCATGGAATGCCTTTCGATGCCGGACGCTCGCGCGCGCCCGTCGCGGGCCGCGTATAGCCCCGCCGAGGCTTCCGGTTCAAATCGCGTCGTTACCGGTTTCGCCGGTGCGGATGCGGATGGCGCCTTCGATGTGGGACACGAAGATCTTGCCGTCGCCGATGCGCCCCGTCTGCGCCGATTTGCGGATGGCCTCCACCGCCCGGTCCACCAGGTCATCGCCCAGCACGACCTCGATCTTCACCTTGGGCAGGAAGTCCACCACGTATTCGGCGCCGCGGTAGAGTTCGGTATGGCCCTTCTGCCGGCCGAACCCCTTGGCCTCCGTCACGGTGATGCCCTGCAGGCCCACCTCCTGCAGCGCCTCCTTCACCTCGTCCAGCTTGAACGGCTTGATGATGGCCTCGATCTTCTTCATGGCGG
>CAXTFJ010000202.1:0-5687 GCA_964243405.1 uncultured Lichenihabitans sp.
CCGCGCCCAGGACTCCGCGCCGGCCGCGCCCCCCGCCGAACCTGTCCCGGCAGTCCTCTTCAACACGGTCGTCACGGATTTCGACCACGGCGATTACCAGGGGGCGGTCACCACCATCGATACGCTGCTCAAGCTGCTGCCCACCGATTTGACTCCGGCGGAGAAAATCAAGTCCAACGCCCTGCTGGAGCCCATCTATTTCACGCGCGGCGCGGCCTACTTCAACCTCAACCAGTATCCGCAGGCCATCACGGCCCTGAAGGATTATCTCACCCGCTATCCCAAGAGCGCGCGGGTGAACGAGGTCTCGTTCTCCCTGGCGCAGGCGAGCTATCTCAACAAGGACTACCCGGTGGCAGCCCAGGGTTTCGCGGCGCTGGAAAACACGCCCGCTTTCCGCGCGCAGGCGCTGCTGTTCGAAGGGCTGTCTTACAAGGAATCGCACGAGGATGCGAAGGCCATCGCCGCGCTGGAGAAACTCGTGTCCGGCGGCATCAAATCGCCGACAGCCGCGCGCGGCGGGATGCAGTTGATCTTTCTTTACGGCCGGCAGAAGCAGCCCGAAAAAGCGCTCAAGACCCTGTCCGACGTGCAGGCCAACATCGATCAACTGGAGAACGTCGTGGAACTGAACACCGTGGCGCTCGACCAGGGAGACGCCTACCTGCAGAACAACGCCAACAGGGAAGCGCTGATCTGCTACCGCGCCGTGCGCACCCGCGAGCAGGTCATCGCCATCGAGCACGCGCGCATCGCCGCGTTGCAAAAGCGGCTGGAAGCCAACCAGGCCGCGGCCCGCGCCAACCCGAAGGAGGCCGGTCAGTTCTACCTCTCCAACCGGCAATTGCAGAGTTCCATCGCGGAGGACCAGCGCCTCGTGGACAGCTTCGAGAAGTTGCCGACGATCTACCCCAAGGTTCTCTACCGGATGGGCCGCGCGTTTTTGCAGATGAGCAGGCCGTGGGAGGCCGCCGTCGCTTTTCAGGACGCCTACGAGCGCTCGGATGACGCCGCCGACCGTGAAACGGCGCTGTACGCGGCGATCTCGACTTTCGTGGACGTGAACCAGGCGGCGGCGGCGCGCACGGCCTGTAACCAGTATCTCAAGGAGTTCCCGGCGGGGACGAACCGGTTTACGGTTGGCTATCTGCTCGGCGCGACGGCGCTGCAGGAAAACGACCCGAAGGCCGCCGAGAGCTACTTCGGCCGGATGCTCGCCGAGCAACCGGCCAGCAGCATGCGCGAAGAGATGCGCTTCCTGCTCGGCAATTCGCTGCTCGCCCAGGGCAAGTACGACGAGGCCAAAACCGAGTACGCCCGCTACCAGCACGATTTCCCCAAGGGCGTACACATCCAGGAATCGGTTTACCGCGAGGATCTGGCCAGTCTTTTCTCGGGCAATTACGAGGACGCTCTCAAGCGCCTGGACGAGTTCTTGAAGAAGTATCCAGCGAGCGATTTTGTCAGCGATGCGAAGTACCGCCGCGACGTGTGCAAGTACGCGATGAACAAGTACGACGAGGTGATCGCCGATACCCGGGCCTGGCTCAAGCAATACCCGGACAACGCGGAACAGGGCGAGGTGCAGGCGCTGCTGGCGGACGCGGACGTCGCCGTCGGCAAGACCGACGAGGCGCTGGCCGCCTACCAGACTTCGTACAAGACGGCCACGACCGACGAGGTGCTCAACTACTCGCTGATGGAAGCGGGCAAGATCCTGCAAAAGCGCGGGGATTGGGAGGCTGACGCCGCCATGTTCCAGGACTTCATCGCGACCCATCCCGACCACCCGTCGGTCGTGGTCGCCCTGGCGCAGATCGGCCGCGCGAAGACCAAGGAGGGCAAGGTGGACGAGGCGAAGCACTTTCTCGCCGACTCCCTGAACAAGTACATCGACGACCGCAACCGCGCTTCGGTCGAGCAAATCCTCGATCAACTGGCCATGCTGTGCGTCCGCAAAAAGCCGCACGTGGAGGTATTGCCTGCGGATGGAACGTCCCCCTCTCCGGCCGCGGGCGCCCCGGTGGCCGCCGCGACGCCGCCCGCGCCGGACACCACTCCGGCGCCCGACCCGGGCGCGGAGTTGGACGAACTGCTCGGGGCATCGCTGGTGGACCGCTCGCCGACCGCGCAGGCGCGCGTCCTCTACGCCAAGGCGCAGCTCGCCCGGCTGCGCCGCCAACCCGCCGAAACCGAGCGCGACCTGCTGGCCATCGCCGCGAAATTCAAGCCGGCGGTGCTCAGCGCGACAATCCTGGGTCAAATCGGCGACGCGCTGCTGGCGAAGGGGCAGCCGGACGCGGCCACGCCGTTCTACCAGGAGTTGATGGACAACTTCCCCAAGGACGACAACCTGGACTTCGCCTACGCCGGCCTGGGCGAAATCGCTTTCCAGAAAAAGCAGTACGACAAGGCGCTGGGCCTTTTCCAGGCCGGCACGGACAAGATCGCCGCCAACCAGAAACTCAAGGACCTGACCGTCGGGCAGGCCAAGACGCTGCTGTCCCTGGGGAAGCTCGACGAAGCCCGGAAAATCTTCGAGCAGGCCGCGAGCGTCAAAGAGTGGCGCGGCGAAACCACGGCTTTCTGCGTGTATTCGCTCGGAGAGATCGAGGCGAAGGAAAGCCACTGGGCGGAGGCGAACGCTTATTACCAGCGGGTGTATGTCGCCTACCAGCGGTTCCTGCCGTGGGTGGCCAAGGCGTATCTCGGCAGCGCGGACAGCCTGGAAAAGCTCGGCAAGAAAGAGGACGCGGTGAGAACCTACCAGGAGATGCTGCGCAACCCGAAACTCACCGACTTCGCGGAAGCCGGTCAGGCCCGGCAACGTTTACAAGCGCTCGGGGCGGGTTAGCCCGCGCGATCGCACCCCTTATGAGTTTCTCCCCCCGAAAAATTCCCGTCCCTGCCCTCCTGGCCTCCTCCGCCCGGGCGCGCGCGCTCCTGCTGGCTCTTGCCCTGCTGGGCGCGGGCGTCGGATTTGCGCCCGCCGCCCGTGCGCAGAACATCGACCTGCGCGATGGCCAGGTGGTTCAGACGCTGGGCCTGCGCCGCGACGGCGCGACCGTGTTTGCCCGCCTCCAGACGGCGGGAGGCAACGCGGGCGAGGCGGGCTACCCGGCCGCCAACATCGCCCGGATCGACTTTCCCGAGCCCCCGCAGCTCAAAACGGCGGGTGACCTGCTCAACGCGGGCAAGGCGAACGACGCGGCGGCTCAACTTGCCCCCGTGCTCGCGTACTACGCCTCGTTCCGCGACATCCAGGGCAACTGGTGGGTGCCGCTAGCGCTTCTCCAGGTGGACGCGCTGGCCCGATTGGGACGGGACAAGGAGGTCGACACGCTCGCGGCAGAACTGGCCCGCGCGGGCGCCGCCAGCCCCGGGTTGCTGCGCACGGTGAAGATCAAGCAGGCGGCGTCGATGGAGCGGCGCGGCGAACACCAGCAGGCGCTCGCCGCGCTCGGACCGCTGGTCGATGACAAGTCCGCCCCGCCGGACGAACTGGTGGAGGGCTGGCTGGCGGTCGGCTCGGCGCGGCTGGCTTTGCGGGATTACAAGGACGCGCTGCTGGCGTTCCTGCACGTCCCCGTTTATGCGCCCGACCGGGCGCTGCTCATGCCCCCGGCCCTGCTCGGCAGCGCCCGGGCGTACATCGGGCTCGAAGACAAGCCCCGCGCACAATCCGCGCTGCAACGGGTGATCGCCGATTACCCCAACTCCACGGAAGCCACCGAGGCCAGGGACCGGCTCCAAAAGCTTGCCACCCTTTCGTTCAAACCCGCCGGCACTTGACGATCCAGTCTCACTTTTCACCTCTCCAACCTCCCATCCTCTGTTACCCTCTGGTATGAAGCTCTCGCGTATTCTCCCCGCTGCTCTCGTCTGCGCTGCCGCTTTGCTGCTGTCCGTGGCTGCCGTGCAGGCGCAAAGTGATCCGGTTGCCGGCAAGTCCACCCCGGCCGTGCAGAAGAAGACGCTCTTCGAGCGCGTCTACGAGGGCGGCTGGGTCATGATCCCCATCGCGTTCTGCTCGATCCTGACGGTGTACCTGGTCGGCGACGGCGTGGTGCGCACCGCGCCCGCGAAACTCGCCCCCTCCGACCAGATCAACGCGCTCAAGAACCTGTTTCGCGGCGGGGACTACGTCGGGGCCTATAACTACTGCAAAGCCCATGCTTCCCCGCTGACCAACGTGCTGCGCGTGGGCGTCAGCTACCTGGGCGACGGCCAGCACATGGCCGAAACCGCCATGAGCGAGGAACTCGCCACCGAGAACTCCCGTTTGCAGACCAAGCTCAGCTACCTCTCGGTCATCGGCGTTTGCACGCCCATGATCGGGCTCCTGGGCACCGTCACGGGCATGATGAGCGCCTTCTCCACCCTGGGCACCTCGGGCATCGGTGATCCCAGTTCGCTGGCGGGCGCCATCGGCGAGGTGCTCGTCGCCACGGCCAGCGGCCTGTTCATCGCCATCCCGGCCTTCGCCTTCTTCTACTACCTGCGCAACCGCGCCGCCGGGGCCATCCACGTCATCGAGGACACGGTCAACAGCCTCTTTCGCAAGATGCCCTACGAGCTGCTGCGCGGGGTACACATCGGCGACGACGAACTCTTCGCCGGCGTGCCCAACTGGATGCAGGCCGAACAGGCGGCCGACGGGCACGGGCACAGCGCGGCGCACGTCCACGCCCCCGACATCGAGGCGCAGACCGTCACGGCGCAGGCTCCCGAGGTTTGAGGAGCGGCCCGCATCCCTTGACCCGATGAACCAGGAGGAAACGTAACCGATGGCTGGAGGCGGCGGCGGCGAAGGCGAGCCCGAGTTCCAGGTGGCCCCGATGGTGGACGTGCTGCTGACGATCCTGATCTTCTTCATGACGATCACCAGCGCGCAGGTGCTCAAGGTGGACAAGACCATCAAGCTGCCCGTGGCGCCCAACGCGCAGAAGAAGGACGACTCCAAGGCGGAAGGGATCGTCAACGTGCGCTACAACCCGGCCGGGCAGGCGGTCAGCTACACGTTCGAAGACCGGGTGTACCCCCACGTGGAGGATCTGATCCCGGTGCTCAAGACGCGGCACGACGCGGACGCCAAGTTCCGCGGGGTGATCCGCGGCGACCGCCAGGCGCCGGCGGCGTCGGTGGCGCGGGTGATGAACGTGTTCGGCGAGGCGGGCATCTCGGACATCTCCTTCTCGGCGGTGAACAAAGAATAACAACCCTCTCTTGTATGCGCTTGCCCCAGCAGTCCGTCAACGAAGGCCACGTGGGCTTCCAGATCGCACCGATGATCGACGTGGTGTTCGTGATCATGCTCTTTTTCATGGTGATGGCGGGAGCCGTGAAGGTGGAGAACGAACTCAACACGAAGCTGCCCGGCTCGGCGGAGACCTCCACGAGCACCGACTTCGTGGACGAGCAGATCATCACGATCTCGGACGCGGGCGAGGTGGCGCTCAACGACGAGCCCTTTGACGATGCCAAGAGCGAGAGCCTGCCGCAGTTGACGGCGACGCTGCTGCGGCTCAAGCAGGCGAGCGACGCGGCGAAATCGCAGTTGGCGATCACCATTGCCAGTGAGCCGCACGCGGAGTACGGCCGCGGCATCGACGTGCTCAACGCCCTGGCCGCGGCGAAGATCGACAACGTCACCTTCACCGTCGACGATGAGGAATAGCCGCGCGGCC
>CAXTFJ010000203.1:0-5472 GCA_964243405.1 uncultured Lichenihabitans sp.
GTTCATGAACGCCAAAGGAGGGACGTTACTAATCGGGGTGTCCGACATAGGCGATGCAATCGGACTCGCCGCCGACTCTTTCGAGAGCGAAGACAAGATGGGTCAGCACCTTGTCAGCCTGATGAAGGGACGGCTCGGCGATGTGTTTCTGACCTACGCTCATACGCACTTCGAAGACAGCCAAGGCCAGCGCGTTCTCGTCGTCCGGGCAGACGCGGTCTATAAGCCTTGTTTCGTAAAGGACGGGAACGCGTCACGGTTCTACGTCCGGGCCGGCAACACGACACAGGAGCTGACCGGCAACTCTCTGACCGACTACGTCCAACAGCGGTTCAAACCGTAACCAATCCGTATCGCAGCCGGTGCTGCCGTGGGCTGCCTGCCCTCATCTCGTCAGCCTTCGGCGATGTGGTCCAGAGCTGCTAGGTAGGTCTGCAGTGGATCCGTAATCTGTCTCAAGCGAAACGGCCGCTTATTCCTCTCGCAAACCCTTGAGTGGACTTTCTGCCTCCAGCTAACTCGAACCGCTGACACCCGGCCTATCTTCAACTCCAACAGCCCCGCACAAGCCGCCCTCCCCACACTGCGATCCCACGCGGACGAAAACCCGCCGAAGGACGTGAGCCATGCAGACCAACCTCTACGTCGGCCTGTCGGGGCAGATCGCCATCGACAAGCGGCTGCAGACGATCGCCAACAACATCGCCAACGTGAACACGGCGGGCTATCGCGGCGACGGGGTGACGTTCCAGACGGTGCTGTCCAATACCGGCGCCGAGCCGGTGGCCTTCAGCGACACGGGCTCGACCTACATTTCCCGCCGCGCGGGCGAGATCACCAAGACTGACAATCCCATGGACGTGGCCGTCCAAGGCGATGCCTGGCTCGGCATCCGCACGCCCGGCGGCGTCGCCTACACGCACGACGGCCGCATGACGCTCACCACCGGGGGCGAGCTGCGCACGCTCAACGGCGACGCGGTGCTGGACGCAGGCGGCGCGGCGCTCACCATCGATCCCAACGCGGGCGCGCCCACCATCTCGGGCGACGGCATGATCAGCCAGGCGGGCCGCCAGGTGGGCGCCATCGGCTTGTTCAGCATCGACGCCGACGCCAAGCTCACCCGCACCGGTACCTCCGCTGTGATCCCCGACAAGGCCGCGACCCCCGTGCTCGACTTCACCACCACCGGGCTCGCCCAGGGCTTCGTGGAGGGGTCCAACATCAATCCCGTGCTCGAACTCACCAAGCTGATCGAGGTGCAGCACAACCTCGAAAGCGTCACCCACATGAACGAGGCGTCCGACACCTCGCTGCAGGATGCGGTGAAGACGCTGGGGGCCACCTCGTGACGGTCGTCCGCCGCCCGGGCCGGTCTGAAGCCCCCTTCGGCGGATCGCGCCGGTGAACGCCCTCCAGCGCCTGGGCCGGGCCGTGCGCGAGGGCGCGGAGGCGAGCCCGCTGGTCGACGTGGCGGGGCTCGTCACCGCCGTCAGCCCCACCGCCTACCGCGTGGGCGGGCTGTCGCGCTTCGTCAGGATCGGCGACACGGTGGCGTTCGACGTGGACGGGCAGCGGCGCCCCGGCGAGGTCGTGCGGGTGGAGCGCGACGACGTCACCGTGAAGCCCTTCGGCATCCGCGTGGACGCGGCGCTTGGCGCGCCCGTGCGGCGGGTGGGCGGCCTCGCCTTCGCGCCGGGCCCCGCGTGGAAGGGCCGCGTCGTCAACGCCCTGGCCGAGCCCGTGGACGGCGGCGGGCCGCTCCCTCCGGGCCCGGCCCGGGTGCAGGCCGATGCCGAGCCCCCGCCCGCGCTGCGGCGCGCGCGCGTGCGGGGCCCGATCCGCACGGGCGTCAAGGTCATCGACATCTTCTGCCCCCTCTGCGCGGGCCAGCGCATCGGCGTGTTCGCGGGCTCGGGCGTGGGCAAGTCCACCGTGCTCGCCATGCTGGCCTCCTGCGGCAGCTTCGATTCCGTGGTGATCGCGCTGGTGGGCGAGCGCGGCCGCGAGGTGCGCGAATTCATCGAGGACTCCCTCGGGCGCAACCGGGCGCGCGCCGTGACCGTGGTGGCGACGAGCGACGAGAGCCCCATGATGCGGCGCCTGGCGCCCAAGACCGCCACCGCGATCGCCGAGGCGTTCCGCGACGCGGGGCAGTCGGTGCTGCTGATCGTCGATTCCGTCACGCGCTACGCCCACGCGGCGCGCGACGTGGCGCTGTCGGCGGGCGAGCCCGCGGTGGCGCGGGGCTACGCGCCAAGCGTGTTCAGCGACCTTCCCAAGCTCCTGGAGCGCGCCGGACCGGGCCTGGAGGGCACGGGCAGCATCACGGGCGTGTTCTCGGTGCTGGTGGACGGCGACGACCACAACGACCCCGTGGCGGACACGATCCGCGGCACGCTCGACGGGCACATCGTGCTCGACCGCAAGATCGCGGCCCAGGGCCGCTACCCCGCCGTCGACGTGCTGGGATCGCTGTCGCGCCTGGCCCCCCACGCCTGGAGCCCCGAGCAGGCGATCCTCGTGAGCCGCCTGCGCGAGATGATCGCCCGCTTCGAGGACACGCGCGACCTGCGCGCCATGGGGGCCTACCAGCCCGGCGACCCCGACCTCGACCAGGCGGTCGCCATGGTGCCACGCATCTACGCGGCGCTCGGCCAGTCCCCCGCCACCCCGCCCAGCGACGACGCGTTCCGCGATCTGGCGACCGCGCTGGGCAAACCCAAGGGAACCACCCCGTGAGCCTGCAGACCGGTGCGTCCGTGAAACTCCTGCCGCGGCGCATCGCGGCCGATTGGATGATGGGTGGCCTGGGAATCGGCTGCGCGGTCGCGTCCGCGGGTTTCGCGGTCTACATGATCGCGGTCGGCCCGGGCGCGCCGGACCCGCACGGCAGCGGCTATTTCACCGTGTTCGCCCATTTCGACCGGCGCCCGCAATACGCGGCCCTGCGCGACGAGATGGGCGTTGCGGCCTCCCAGGCGCCCGCACGCGGCCGTGGTCCGGAGGGTGCGCCCGCCACCTCGGTCGCCCAGGCGGGCGCGGTCGACTACACGGCCACGGGATCGATCCCCACCGCGCCCGGAGCGACGGCGCTCCGCCCGGCCGTCGCATCGAGCGACGAGCCGGTGCTGCACGACTTCGTGCTGCGGGACGTGTTCGACGGCAAGGCGCTGGTCGAGGGGCGGCACGCGCTCAGCCTGGTGTCGCCGGGCATGACGCTGGACGGCGCGGGGGAAGTCCTGTCCATTCAGCGGCGGAACGACACCTGGGTCGTGGTCACCAAGGACGGGGTGATCGGCGGCCGGGTGCGCTGACCCCGGAGCCGCCCCGATGACCAGTCCCGACCCGAGCCCGTCTTCGACCTCGCGGCCGGTCGGGCCGGGCGTGCGGATCGGCCACGTCCACCTCAAGGTGGCCGACCTTGATCGCGCGCTCGGGTTCTACTGCGGGGTGCTGGGGTTCGAACTCACCCAGCGGTTCGGGCGGCAGGCCGCGTTCATCTCGGCCGGGGGCTACCACCACCATATCGGCCTGAACACCTGGGAAAGCCGGGGTGGCTCCTCGCCGCCGCCCGGCTCGACGGGCCTCTACCACCTGGCCATCCTTTACCCGACGCGCGCCGAACTCGCCGACGCGTTGCGGCGCCTGGTCGAGGCCCGCGTCCCTCTCGACGGCGTCGCGGACCACGGCGTCAGCGAGGCGCTCTACCTGCGCGACCCCGATGGCAACGGCGTGGAGCTCTACTGGGATCGCCCCCGTGCGGACTGGCCCGTGGACCGCGACGGCCGCATCGCGATGGTCACGGAAGCGCTCGACCTGAGCGACCTGCTGCGGGAAGGCGCTTAGCCGGAGCTTGCCGCCGCGCCTCACCGGATGGCTCGCTCGCGCCGGATCGTACGGCTCTTAACCTAGATTTATTTTGGGACGACCTCCGAGCGGAGCGGAACGTCCGCCCGCGCCCTGGAACCAACCCGACATCCTGCCGTTTGCTAATCCGAACCGGAGTGGCTGGCGCGCGTGCCTGGGATGATTCGATGACGGGGCTTGGGACGCATCGGTCGGCCGTCGCGGGGACCTTGGAGCCGTGTGCCTGGTGGCGGTCCGCCCCGCGTGATGGCGGGCGGTCGAGGTCCACGCCGCTGTTCTTCGTCGGCGAGGCAGTCCCGGAACCGTCCGTGTTGCGGGTGACCCGGCGGTGACGGGCGCCGCGCCCGGGTACGGACCCGAGGGGCGTCAGAACCGGGAGGACGGTGCGGCCGTCTCCATGAATGACAAGGATCGCCTCGACCTTGCGCTGACTGCGACGGGGACGGGCCTCTGGTCATACGACCGGGGACGTCGCGCTTTGAGCTTCGACGATCGCTCGGCGGAGCTGTTCGGCCTCGCGGGCGCTCGGATCGTCGCGTTGCAGGACTGGCTCGGCGCCTTCGCGGTGGATGACGTGGGTACCATCCAGGCGATGCTGAGCGCGGCACGCCCCGAAGCGCCCGAGATTGACACGGACGCTCGCGCCAAGCGCTTCGACACGGGGGCGGAGCGCTGGCTCGCATTCCGGGCCCGTTCGGTGGGGCCGTCCCGCGACGTCGTCGGCACGGTGCGCGATGTCACGGACGTCCGGCAGTACGACGCGCAGGTCCACCTTCTCATGCGCGAGGTGACCCACCGATCCAAGAACCTTCTCGCCATCATCCAGGCCATGGCGCGACAGACGGTCAAGGACAGCCTGACCGCCGCGGATTTCGAGGTCCGATTCTCGTCGCGGCTGCGCGGGCTGTCCTTCAGCCACGAACTGCTCGCCGCCCAGGACTGGCGCGGTGCCGTCCTCAAGGATCTGGTGCGGGGACATCTGCAGAGCGTCCTGGAACAGCACGGCGACCGCATCGCGATCGCGGGCCCCACGGTGTTCATCCGCCCCGAGGCCGCGCAGAACATCGGTCTCGCGCTCAACGAGTTGACCAGCAACGCGCTTCGCTTCGGGGCTCTGTCCGGCACCGTGGGAAACGTGCGCCTCGAATGGGCGATCGACACGGACGAGGCGGGGCCGCGGTGGCTGCACCTCGTCTGGAACGAGTACGGCGGGCGCGCGGTCCAGCCGCCGTCGCGCCAGGGCTTCGGTCACAAGGTGATGGAACGTGTCGTGGCGCGTGCCCTCGACGGTAGCGCCACGATGACCTTCGCGCCCACGGGCCTGCAGTGGTCGCTCAAGATCCCCACGTCGCACATCGTGATGCAGGACTGAGCCGACGACCGGACCGGCATCCGCCTCCGGTCACGGTCGAGTAGCGTGATGGGAAGGAGCGCCGGTCGTCGTGGAGACGATGCTTACAGCGCGCCTTCCTTGGTCCGTTCAGCCCGCTTGCGCTCGTTGGGATCGAGCTTGGTCTTGCGAAGCCGGATCGACTTCGGCGTCACCTCGACGAGTTCATCGTCCTCGATGTAGGCCAGCGCCTTTTCCAGCGTCATGCGGAT
>CAXTFJ010000204.1:0-5369 GCA_964243405.1 uncultured Lichenihabitans sp.
TGCGCGGCCCGCGCGCGGTCCAGCGCCGTCACGGCGGCGTTCAGCCTTTTATCACGGGCGTGACGGGCGAGCCCCTCGACCCGGGTGGTCAGAGCCGCGACCTTTTCGTCGTGCAGGCGCAGCCTGGCCGCGTCGTCGTCGCGCTGGCGTTCCAGCTCGGCTATCGCGTCCTGCAGCTTGCGGAACTCGCCCCTGGGCTTGGGAGGCTCGCGCCGGTCCCAGTAGAGGTTGCGCCGCGCTTCGGCGTCCGCCAGCAGGGTACGGCCGCGTTCGCCGCCCAGCACCTGGCCCACCTCGCTTTCCAGCGCGGAAGCGAGCGTGCCGCGCGACGCGCCCGCGCTGAGGCGCTGGTGGGCGGAGGCCTGCTCCACCCACAGCAGCCCGTAGATGCCGTGGTGCTCCTCGGGCTTGCGCTCGCCGCGGCCGGAGGGTGGCACGAAGCCGAGCAGCTCGACCAACCGCTCCTCCACGGCGTCGCCGGTGGTGCGGTTCCCCGCGGGGTCGACCAGTTCCGCTTCCGGCCGCTGGCAGAAAGCCTTGCGGAGCTGCCAGCGGCCGCCCTTCAGGTCGAACGCGACCGACACCTCCGGCCGTACCGCGGCACCGTGCGGCTGCATGGACTCGGCCACCACCCCGCCGACGCGATGGCGCTCGAACAGCACGGCGCGCAAGGCCGCGAGCAGGGTGGACTTGCCCGCCTCGTTGTCGCCCACCAGCACGTTGAGGCCGGGGCCGAGATCGTCCACGACCGTGTGGCGCAGCTTGCGGAAGTCGCGGACCTCGATGCGGCGGAGCTGCATCGCGAGGCTCAGCGCCCCGCGCCGACGTGGTCGAGGTAGATCATGCGCAACGCCATGCGGGCCGCGTCGCGCTCCGGGTCGGCGGGGTCGGCGGCCTGGGCGCGCAGCCGGTCCACGGCCAGGCGGACGAAGCCCGCCGTGTCGATGGCGTCGAGGTCGTCGGCCGTGGGCTCGTCGCGCAGTCCCGCGTCGTCCACCTCCAGGTGGTGCAGCCGGGCGTCCCAGGCCTCGATCGCCCGGTCGAGCCGGTGACGTTCCGCCAGGGTCACGCTGCCCGTGAGGTGCAGCGCCACGACGCTGTCGCGCGCCTCCGCGCCCAGGGCTTCGAGCGCCTCGATCGCCTTCGAGCAGGTCCCGTCGAGCAGGGCCACGTCGCGCCGCACCCAGGCGAAACGTCCCACGCGGACCCGCTCGACCTCGGCCGGGGCATCGGCGTGCGGGATGGTGACCAGGTGGACGTTGCCCGCATCGTTGTCGCGGTGCCGGTCGGGCTCGGGCGTGCCGGAATAATGGGTGCAAGGGGCGACCGTCAGCGCGCCGTGCCAGTCGCCCAGGGCCAGGTAGCCGAGCCTTGCGCAGGCGGCGCGGTCGGCGGCGATCTCGTTGCCGGCCTCGCTCTTCTCGGGCAGGCGGCCCGCGACGCTGCCGTGGGCCAGGCCGATACGGACCGCGCCGTCCGGCGAGGGCGCGGCGTCGAACCAGGCGGTGAGGTCGGCCGCCTCGCGCCGGCGGCGCAGCGGGGCGGGCAGCACCACGGCGCGGCCGGCCCACCGGTCGACCGGCACCGGCTCGTCGGCGATCACCACGTTGGCGGGCAGGCCCGTTTCGCGCAGGCGCGTCCACACGCTGTGAGTCAGGGCCGCGTCGTGGTTGCCGGGCAGGAACACCCAGGTACCGCCGAAGCCCTGCAGGGCCTCGACCGTCTGCGCCAGCGTCTTGTTGGACACGGTGTTGTCGTCGAAGGCGTCGCCCGCCACCAGCACGGCGTCGGCCCCGCTGTCGCGCGCCCTGGCGGCGATGCGTTCCACGGCGCGGACGCGCTCGCGCCGCAGGTCGAAGGCGGCGTCCGGGGGAAAATTGCCGAACGGCTTGCCGACCTGCCAGTCGGCCGTGTGGATGAAGCGGAACGCCATTGATCGAACTCGAACCCGATTTCACCTTGGGCGCGCGGGCGGGCGGGCGCCATGGGCCGCCCCAGGATATCAACAGCTCGCCGTGCCGGCTCGTGCGGCATGGGCGCGCGACGGGTCGGTTTACGTCAGTGCCGCATCAGGAACATTTGCACCAGGGTCAGGCCGATCTCGGCCAGGATCAGCAGCACCACGATGGTTTCCAGCCGCGTCGCGCGGTCGGCCTCGATGACGTCGGTCAGCGCCCGGGCGGTTTCCACGATGACGTCGAGCTTGCGCTTGAGCGTCAGGGTACGCTCCTTGAGTTCGTACTCGTCCTCGACCCGGGCGTAGAGCCGCTCCAGGTCGGGCCGGTCCCACAGCACGTCGGGCTTCTCCTCCACCGCGACGCGGCCGGACACGCGGTGCTGCACGAGCAGCGCCTGGCCGATCAGCCGCAGCATGGCGCGGCGCGTGCCGGGTGGCCGCCCGGTGCGGCTCAGGCCCGCCGCGAAGGGCTCGATGACGTCGAGCACGGCCGACACCTCCCGCTCGTCGCGGCCGAGCGACACGGTCTTGGCCAGCGCGTCGGCCACCACGAGCAGCCGCTGGGGCGACAGGTCCTTCATCAGGATGGGGCCGCCGGGCGGGATGCGGTCCTCGCCGTCGACCGAGACTTCCAGCACCACGGTCTCGTCGTCCACCCGGTCGCGCTCGCCAGACACCCGGGCCTTCACCTGGCGGAGGAAGTCGTCCTCCTCGATGGGCGACAGGCCGACCAGCACGGCCACGCCGAACCGGTAGAGCGCCACGAAGCCGGACGATCCCACGCTGAAGGCCAGCGGGTTGGCCGAGATCATGTCGCTGCGCTCGAGCCCGCCCGCGTCGATGCGGGCGCCGAGCGACAGCGCGCGGGCGGTCGCGCGTGCGGCCGCGGCGCGGGGCGTCGGTTGGCGCGTCAGGGCGTCGGTCATGCCCGGCACCCTAGCCGAGCGGGGCCGGTTCCGCGAGCGGCGGTCAGCGCCGGTCCGTGGCGAGCCGCAGCCCGAAGCCGATGAACACCGCGCCCGTCACCCGGTCGAGGGCCGCCATGATGGAGGGGCGCTGCAGCACGGGCCGTAGCCGGCCCATGCCGGCCACCAGCACGGCGTACCACAGGGCGGTCATCGCGACGTGCAGGGCGACGAGGCCCGCGATCGAGGGGGCGACGGCGTAGCCCTGGGGCACGAACTGCGGCAGGAACGACACGTAGAACACGCCGACCTTGGGGTTGAGCAGGTTGGTGAGCAGGCCGCGGCGCAGCGAGGCGAGCGGGGCCGCATCGGCCGCGACGGCGCCCCGCTCCGAAACCAGGGCGCGGCGCGGGCGCAGCAGCAGGCCGAGCCCGACGAAGGCGAGGTAGAGCGCCCCGCACACCTTCAGGACCGTGTAGGCCAGGGTCGAGGCGGCCAGCACGACGCCGAGGCCCAGCGCCACCGCGCAGCCCCAGGCCGCGCAGCCGAGCAGGATGCCCGCCCCCGCGAAGAGGGCCGCGCGGCTCCCGCCCGTCGCGGCCGTCCGCAGCACCAGGGCCGTGTCGAGCCCGGGCGTCAGCGTGAACAGGCCGCCCGCGAGAAGGAAGGCTACGATCGATTGGGACGGCGTCACGGTCGATCACGCTCCGAAAGACGGGTGGAAGACCGGCACGACGAAACGTCGAGTCGCATTTTGCCACGAAAAAAGCCGGGCTTGAGCCCGGCTTCCTTTGCAACCGACCCTGAGAGCCGCGATCAGCGCGAGTAGAACTCGATCACCAGGTTGGGCTCCATGTGCACGGGATAGGGCACCTCGGCGAGGCCCGGCACGCGGGTCATCTTGGCCGTCATCTTGGTGTGGTCGACCTCGAAATAGTCCGGCACGTCGCGCTCGGCGAGTTGGACCGCTTCCAGCACCACGACCATTTGTTTGGAGGCGTCCTTGAGCTCGATCGCGTCGCCGACCTTGACCTGGTAGGACGGGATGTTGACCCGGCGGCCGTTCACGCGGACGTGGCCGTGATTGACGAACTGCCGGGCCGCGAACACCGTGGGCACGAACTTGCAGCGGTAGACCACCGCGTCCAGGCGCCGTTCGAGCAGGCCCACGAGGTTCTCGCTCGAGTCGCCCTTCTGGCGGATCGCCTCGGCGTAGTACTTGCGGAACTGCTTCTCGGAAATGTTGCCGTAGTAGCCCTTGAGCTTCTGCTTGGCCTTGAGCTGCGTGCCGAAGTCGGTCGGCTTGCCCTTGCGGCGCTGGCCGTGCTGGCCGGGGCCGTATTCGCGCCGGTTGACGGGGCTTTTGGGACGGCCCCAGATGTTCTGGCCGAGGCGTCGGTCGATCTTGTACTTGGCTTCTGCGCGCTTCGTCATCGCGTCCTCTTCAAGGGTGTGTGAGGAACGCGCCCTCCTCCTGCCGCGCGGCCCGGGAGGACCGACGCGGCCGACAGGTTCACTACTCGCGTCGAGTGGAAAACCGCGGGTGCGTTTCCGGGGCCCGGACCGGCCTGAAACCGGCGACCCTGGAGTTCTTCGGTCGGCCCCGGCAAGAGGCCTCATCCAAAGAAGCGCGGTCGCTACCGTTTCCAGGGGGCCAAGTCAACCCCGAGGTCCGGGAAGCCGCGAGGCCGGTCGACCGTCGCACCCCACCCTGAACCGTCGGTCGCCGGGTCGAGTTTTGAGCCGACCAGAACTCGGGTTTCGCGTGACAGGCGCGGGGCTCCGGTGTAAGGCACCCGCCTAACTCACAACAGCGCGCCGAAACGCTGGCGGGTATACCCGCTTCGGCAAGGAGACCTTATGAACATCATCGAGACCCTCGAGGCCGAGGAGGTTGCCCGCCTCACGGCCCAGCGCGCCATTCCCGAGTTCCAGCCCGGCGACACGCTGATCGTCAGCGTGAAGGTCAAGGAGGGTGAGCGGACCCGCGTCCAGGCCTACGAGGGCGTCTGCATCGCGCGCGCCAACAGCGGGCTGCACGAGAACTTCACGGTCCGCAAGATCTCCTACGGCGAGGGCGTCGAGCGCGTCTTCCCGATCTATTCGCCCAACATCGACTCGATCAAGGTCCTGCGCCGCGGCAAGGTGCGGCGCGCCAAGCTCTACTACCTGCGCGACCGTCGGGGTAAGTCGGCCCGCATCGCCGAGCGCGTCGACACCACCAAGAAGCCCAAGGCGAAGGCGAAGCCCGCCACCGCCGCCGAGTAGAAACCAAGCATCGCTCGGGCGTCACGCCATCGGACTGACGCCGCATCCGCCCTCGGCGGGAGGGCGCAGCTTTGCCGATGGGGACGAACGAACCATGGTTGAATCCGGCACGGGTCCGCGCACGCTCTACGACAAGATCTGGGACGACCACGTGGTCGACCAGCAGCCGGATGGCACCTGCCTGCTCTACATCGACCGCCACCTCGTCCACGAGGTCACGAGCCCGCAGGCCTTCGAGG
>CAXTFJ010000205.1:0-5340 GCA_964243405.1 uncultured Lichenihabitans sp.
CATGATGGCGATCTCCAGCCCGCAATACGTTTGGACGCTGTTCACCAAGCCGCTCGGTACCGCGCTCGGCGTCGCGCCGGCCGCGATCCAGGTCACCTTCTCTCTGCTTGTCGTGGTGCAGACCTTCTTCTCGCCCTTCCAGGGCTACCTCGTCGAGCGGTTCGGGCCGCGCGCGCTGATCGGGGTGGGTGGGGCGCTGACGGGGCTCTCCTGGGTGCTCGCCTCGCAGGCGACCTCCATCGCGACCTTGTACCTCAGCTACGGCCTGGTCGGTGGCCTGGGTACCGGCATCGTCTACGTCGGTGTCGTCGGGTTGATGGTGGCCTGGTTTCCCGACCGGCGCGGCTTCGCGGCAGGGATCGTGGCGGCAGGCTACGGCATGGGCGCCATCGCGACGACGTTCCCCATCTCGGGGGTGATCGCGACGGACGGCTATCGGCAGGCCCTCCTCGTCTTCGGCGTCGTGATCGGCTGCGTCGGGGTCGCGGCCGCCTTCGGCCTCAGACGACCGCCTTCCTCGCTCTCCGTCGCGGGCCGCGGCGTGCCGGACCGATCCGCGGGAACGACCGCCATGCTGCGCACGCCGCTGTTCTGGCTGCTGTTCGTCATGATGACGCTGATGTCGACCACGGGCCTGATGGTGACCTCCCAGCTCGCGACGGTGGCGGGCGACTTCGGCATCGGAGCCGCGACCGTGTTCGGGCTGGCGGCCGTTCCGCTGGCGCTGACCATCGACCGCTTCTGCAACGGGCTCACCCGGCCCTTCTTCGGCTGGGTGTCGGACGCGATCGGTCGGGAGAACACGATGGCCGTGGCCTTCCTGTTCGAGGGTCTCGCCATGGCGGCCTGGCTCGCCACCCGGCAGGACCCGGTGCTGTTCGTGCTGCTGTCGGGCGTGGTGTTCTTCGGCTGGGGCGAGATTTTTTCGCTGTTCCCCTCCGTCCTGACCGACACGTTCGGCGCGCGCCACGCCACGCAGAACTACGGATGCCTCTACATCGCGCAGGGCGTGGGCTCGATCCTCGGCGGCCCCATGGCGTCGCTGCTGCACGGGGCCACGGGCACCTGGACGAGCGTCTTCGGCACGGCGGTCGCGGCCGACATCCTGACCGCCGTGCTGGCGCTGCTTGTCCTCAAGCCCGCCCGCGCCGCCTACCTGCGACGCCCCGCCTGACGGGCAGCGACGGAACACCGCGCCCGGCCCGGGGCTCCGCCGCATCGCTTCGCCCGCCTCGGGCGTTGAGACCTGGAAAGTTCGTCCGGGAGATCGCCATGGAACGCCGAAGCTTCTTGCAGGGGGCCGCGCTCGCGGCCGGGGCCGCGGTGAGCGGCACGGTCGCCAAGGAGGCGGGTGCCGTGGGCACCGACGCGTTGCCGCCCGCCCTGCCCGCGACCTTCAACCAGCCGGCCGACCCCGCCGCCCTGCCCTTCGTGACCGATCCGGGCGAGATGCGCGGCGAGATGCTCTACCGCAGGTTCGGCCGCACGGACGAGATGATCTCGGCCATCGGCATGGGCGGCTTCCACCTCGGCAAGGGCGTGCTGACCGACGACGACGCAGTGCGGCTCGTGCACGCGGGCGTGGACCGCGGCATCACCTTCATGGACAATTGCTGGGACTACAACGAGGGGCGCAGCGAACTGCGCGTCGGCCTCGCGCTGGAACAGGGCGGCTACCGTGATCGTGTGTTCCTCATGTCCAAGATGGACGGGCGCACCAGGAAGGAGGCGGCCGAGCAGATCGACACCTCGCTCAAGCGCCTGCGCACCGACCGCATCGACCTCGTGCAGCACCACGAGATCCTCCGCTACGACGACCCAGACCGGGTATTCGCCGAGGGCGGCGCCATGGAGGCCTTCCTCGACGCCAAGAAGGCCGGCAAGCTGCGCTACATCGGCTTCACGGGCCACAAGGACCCGCGCATCCACCTGCAGATGCTGGAGGTGGCGGCGAGCCGCGGCTTCCACTTCAACAGCGTGCAGATGCCGTTGAACGTCATGGACGCGCGTTTCCGCTCGTTCGGCCACCTCGTGCTGCCCTACCTCGTGGCCCAGGGCATCGCGGTACTCGGCATGAAGACGTTCGGGGACGGCGTCATCCTGAAGAGCGACGCGCCCATCAAGCCGATCGAATACCTGCATTTCTCGCTCAACCTGCCGACCTCCGTGGTCATCACCGGCATGGAGAAGCAGCGCGACCTCGATCAGGCCTTCGAGGCGGTGAAGACGTTCAAGCCGATGGACAAGGCGCAGGTGGCCGAACTGCTCGACCGCTCGCGGCCCTACGCGTTGGACGGCAAGTTCGAACTGTTCAAGACGAGTTCGACCTTCGACGGAACTGCCAAGAACAACAAGTGGTTGGGGTCGGATGTGGAAGCGGTGCAGAAGCTCGCGCCCACCATGGAATAGGCGTCCCGAATTTCCGACGCGGTCTTCGGGCGGGTTCGGACATCGAGGGCGCTGTCGACGACCAAGGCCCACGAGGAACTGTCGTCCCGGGCGGAGCGGAGCGCAGACCCGGATCCACCCGCGTGGGGATGGGTCCGGGCTAGGGGGCCCATAGGCGCTAACTTATACCGAGTTGCCCCGAGCGGACCCTTTTTCTAGACGCCGTCCTTGCGAGCGAAGCGAAGCAATCCAGGGGGCCGTGCTCAAGGGCCGGCGTTCATGCTTGGACGAACCGGCTGGATCGCCGCGCTTCGCTCGCGATGACGAACCGGGATCCGATGAGGTTTGATCGGCGCAGGTCATCTAAGTTAGCGCCTATGGGCTCGGGGGGCCGGGACGACACTGGGAGAGCTCTGTCCGCCATCGCGCTGATCAGCCGATCACCGACCGGGTCGGGATCCCGCGACCAAACCGACCGTGGCGTTGCCCGTCCGGCGAAGTTCCGCTATGGCACGGCCAAAGCTTCAAACCTCGAGCAGAGCGAACGGCGCGATGGCGGACACCGACCAGGTCCCGATGGACTCCCAGTACATGGATTACGGGGAGCACGAGCGGACCTACCGCCTGTTCCTCAGCATGACCAAGTGGGTCGCGACCGCCGTCGTGGTCATCGTGGCCCTCATGGCGATCTTCCTGGCCTGACGCGGCGCGGGGGACTGACCAAGTCCAGCCTCGGTTTCACCCGATGCCGCAGCCGCCCCCCTTCTGACGGCCAAGACCGCCGCTGCAGCTCTCGGTCTCCCTCCCGGAATAGTCCCCATGCGCGTTGCTGTTCCGTCCGAGACCGATCCGAGCGAGCAGCGCGTCGCGGCCACGCCCGAGACCGTGCGCAAGCTGATCGCGCTGGGCGCGAGCGTGACCGTTCAGGCGGGCGCGGGCCGCAAGGCCGGGGTGCCCGACGGTGAGTTCGAGGCCGCGGGCGCGACCCTGGCCCCCGACGCGGCCGAAACGGTACGCGACGCCGATCTCATCCTGCGCGTGCGCCGTCCCGCTCCCGGCGACCTGCCCGAGGCCAAGCGCGGCGCCCTGGTGATCGCCATCATGGACCCGTACGGACAGGACGTCGCCCTGCGCGAGATGGCGGAGGCGGGCTTGAGCGCCTTCGCCATGGAGCTGATGCCGCGCATCACCCGCGCGCAGGTCATGGACGTGCTCTCCAGCCAAGCCAACCTTGCGGGCTACCGCGCGGTGATCGACGCCGCCGAGCAGTACGGCCGGGCGTTCCCGATGATGATGACGGCCGCGGGCACCGTGCCGGCCGCGCGCGTGTTCATCATGGGCGTGGGCGTCGCGGGCCTGCAGGCCATCGCCACGGCGCGTCGCTTAGGCGCCATCGTGACCGCCACCGACGTCCGCCCCGCCACCAAGGAGCAGGTGGCCTCCCTTGGCGCCAAGTTCGTGGCCGTCGAGGACGAGGAGTTCAAGCAGGCGGAGACCTCGGGCGGCTATGCCAAGGAGATGTCGGCCGGCTACCGGGCCAAGCAGGCGGAGCTGGTGGCGAGCCACGTCGCCAAGCAGGACATCGTCATCACCACGGCGCTGATCCCCGGACGCCCGGCCCCGAAACTCGTCACCGCCGCCATGGTGCGCTCCATGCGGCCGGGCTCGGTGGTGCTCGACCTCGCGGTGGAGCGCGGCGGCAATTGCGAGCTGTCGCGTCCCGGCGAGGTCGTGGAGGAGGACGGCGTCAAAATCGTGGGCTACCTCAACGTCCCGGGCCGACTCGCCGCGACCGCCTCCAGCCTCTACGCCCGCAACCTGCTGGCCTTCGTGGAAACCCTGGTCGACAAGCAGGCCAAGGCCCTCAAGCCCGACTGGGACGACGAACTGGTGCGCGCGACCCTGCTGACGCGCGACGGCGCGGTCGTCCACCCGAGCTTCCGGCCGCAGGCGGCCTAACCTTCCCAAGCGGGGATCCTCGTCATGGCGGCCGACACCGCGGACCAACTCTACGCCAAGGCGCAGGCCGCGGCAGCGGCGGCGCAAACCTCGGCCGACCAGGCCCACGCCTACGCGGCGCAGCTGGCCGAGCTGGGCGGGACGGCCGCGCACGCCGCGACGGGCGGCGCGGTCGACCCCTTCGTGTTCCGGCTGGCGATCTTCGCGCTCGCGGTGTTCGTGGGCTATTACGTGGTGTGGTCGGTGACGCCCGCGCTGCACACGCCGCTCATGTCGGTCACCAACGCGATCTCCTCGGTGGTGGTGGTGGGCGCCCTGCTCTCGGTGGGCGTGTTCGCTTCCGGCACGGCCGGCGGCTGGGCCGCGCGGCTGTTCGGCTTCGTGGCCCTGGTGCTGGCGTCGGTGAACATCTTCGGCGGCTTCCTGGTCACGGAACGCATGCTGTCGATGTACAAGAAGAAGGGCTGACGCCGATGACCGAGAGCGTCGCGGCCGTCCTCTACCTCGTTTCCGGCATCCTGTTCATCCTGGCGCTGCGCGGCCTGTCCTCGCCCGCGACCGCGCGGGCCGGCAACCGCAACGGCGTCATCGGCATGGCGTTGGCCGTGCTCACCACCCTGCTGCTGCGCCCGCCCGCCGAAGCGCTCGGCTGGCTGCTGGTGATCCTGGGGCTGGCGATCGGCGGCGGCGTCGGGGCCTGGCGGGCCCGCACGGTGCAGATGACCGCCATGCCCCAGCTCGTGGCCCTGTTCCACGCGCTTGTGGGCCTGGCGGCCGTGTTCGTGGCGGCGGGCGCGCTCTACGCCCCGCAGGCGTTCGGCATCGGCGTGCCGGGCGCCATCCACGGGCCGAGCCTGGTGGAGATGTCGCTGGGCGTGGCCATCGGCGCGCTCACCTTCACGGGCTCGGTGATCGCTTTCCTGAAGCTCGACGGGCGGATGTCGGGCAAGCCGATCATCCTGCCGCAGCGCCACCTCATCAACATCGCGCTCG
>CAXTFJ010000206.1:0-5268 GCA_964243405.1 uncultured Lichenihabitans sp.
CACCAGGCCATTGGACACGAAGGCGGCCGCGATGCCCGTGCCGATCATCACCAGGGCGAAGTCCCGGGCGCCCTGCCCGGCCCCGAGCAGCCCTTCGGCGATCCCCGCCGTCCGCACGTCGTGGCCCACGGCCGTCGGCAGGCCGAACTCCGCCTCGAGCCGCGCGCGGAGCGGCAGGTCGCGCCAGCCGAGGTTCGAGGAGAAGAGGACCGTGCCGGTGTCCTCGTCCACGCCCGGCGCCACGAGGCCGAGCGCGACCGGGCGAAGACCCTCACCATGGGACGCGGTGATCAGGGTTCGGCACAGCTCGACCAGACGCGCGTAGGCCGCCTCGCCCGCGACCCCGTCGAGGATCGCGGCCTCCCCCAGCCGGAACCGGCCGGCCGCGTCCACCACCGCCCCCTTGAGGCTGGTGCCGCCCACGTCGACCGCGAGGACGACCGGCTCGCCCGCGACCGTCACGCCCGCACCGCCCGCACCACGGCCGCCACGTCCTCCCCGGAGGTGGCCGGAGGGCGACCGGGCCGCTCCCGCATGGCGCGCAGGTGGATTTCGCGCACGCCCGTCTTCACCACCAGCGCGCGGGCGTTGGCGGCGCGCACGCCACCGCCGGCCAGGATCGTGATCCGCTCCCCTATCTCTGCCACGAGCCGTGCCAGAGTGTCGGCGCCGGCCTCCGCGGTGGACGCGCCGCCCGAAGTGAGGACCCGGTCGACACCGAGCGACCGCAGGGTGTCGAGCCCCGCGGAAGGGTCGGGCACGAGGTCGAAGGCTTTGTGGAAGGTGACAGGGGCCGAACCGCAGGCGGCGCGGAGGCGCGCGGTCGCGGCGCGGTCGATCGTGCGATCCGGCGTCAGCGCCCCGAACACGAAGCCGAGGGTCACGCCCGCGGCCCTCGGCAGGGCGGACAAGGCCGCGACGTCGGCCAGCATGACGGCGAGCTCGTCGGCGTCGAGGGTGAAGTCGCCCCCGCGCGGCCGGACCATGACCTGCACGCCCACCCGGCCGACGCGCTCCAGCACCGTGCGGACGAGGCCGAGGCTCGGGGTGACACCACCTTCCACCAGGCTCGCGCAGAGCTCGATCCGGTCGGCACCCTCCCGCTCGGCCGCGAGCGCTCCCGCGACGTCGTCCACGCAGATCTCGACGAGGACGCGACTCACCGGTCGGCGTGGGTGATGGAACGGCGGGACGGGTCCGCCCTCACTTCACGGCCCCGGCCGTGAGCCCGCCCACCACCTTGCCCTCGATGAAGGCGAACAGGACGATCACCGGCACGGTGGCGATTACCGAGCCCGCGAACAGGTGGCTCCAGTCGACCGCGTACTGGCCGATGTAGCCGTTGAGCGCCACGGTGAGCGGCTCGCTGGCGGAGGACGTGGTCAGCGTCAGCGCCACCACGAACTCGTTCCAGGCACTGATGAAGGTGAAGATCATGGCGGTCACCACGCCCGGCATGGCGAGCGGCAGGGTCACGCGCGCGAAGGCGCCGAAGCGGCTCGCCCCGTCCATGCGCGCGGCCTCCTCCAGGTCGGCGGGGATGGCCGAGATGTAGGCGTTCATGATCCAGATCGTGAAGGCCATGTTGAAGCCCGCGTTGACCAGGATCAGCGCCGCGACGGAATCGAGCATGCCGAGGCTCAGGAACTCGCGGTAGAGCCCCACCAGCATGGCGGTGGGCTGGAACATCTGCGTCACCAGCACCAGGAGCAGGAAGGCGGCCCGCCCGCGAAAACGCTGCCGCGCCGTGTAGTAGGCGGCCGGCACGCCGACCAGCAGCACGAGCAATGTGGCGCCGCTCGCGACCTCCAGGCTCACGCGCAGGTTGCCCGCGAAGCCCGTGCTCCAGATATCGATGAAATTGTGCCATTCCCACGTGGTGGGCCAATAGTCCCGGTCAATCAGCTGCGCCTTGGGGCGGACGGCCGAGACGATCATCTCGACGTAGGGCAGCAGGAAGACGGCACCCACCGCGTAGGCCAGGGCGGCGACGATCGCGGTGCGCGGGCGCCGCAGCGTCCAGGACCGGGCGCGCAGGTCCAGGGTCCGCGCGCGGGCGGCCGGAGCCGTGAGGCTCGTCACGCGGCGTCGCTCCGCCACACGACGGTGCGCAGGTAGAGCGCCACCACCACGACCACCAGGGCGAAGTTCACCACCGACAGGGCGGCCGACTCGCCGATGGTGCTCTGCTTGAGCTGGTACATGAAGGTCGTGGTGATGCTGGTGCGGTGGCCGGGGCCGCCGCGCGTCATCACCCAGATGATCGGGAAGGAATTGAAGTCGTTGATGATGTTGATGAGCAGCGCCACCGTGAAGGCGGGCCGCAGCAGCGGCAGGGTGATGGACAGGTAGGAGCGCCAGTCCGACGCCCCGTCCATGCGGGCCGCCTCGTAGACGTCGGCGGGGATGCCCTGCAGCCCGGCCAGCAGCGCGTAGGTCGTGAAGGGGATGGACACGAAGATCGCCACCCCGATCATCCACGCGAAGGCGCTGGTGGGATTACCGAGCCAATCGGAAGCGTCGCTGTTGAAGTCCGCGAGCAGTCCCATCTGGTGCAGCACGAGGTTGATGACGCCGTTGTTGGCGTTCAGCCCCCAGCGGAACACGATGGCGGTCATCATGACCGAGGCCGCCCAGGGCGCGATGAGCGCCCAGCGCGCCACCCGGCGGCCGGGAAACTTCTGGTTGAAGAGTTGGGCGGTGGCGAGCGAGATCAGCATCGTGGCGGCTACGATCGTGCCGACCCAGACCGCGGTGCGGGCCAGCGTGCCGGGCAGGTCCGGTTCCGCCCACAGGAAGTTGAAGTTCCGCCACCCCGCCCAGCCGCGGATGAACCCGTCCGGGCTGATGCGCTGGAACGAGGTGCGCACCATGATGACCACGGGCCAGACCACGACGAAGAGGATCAGCCCGGTGGCGGGGCCGATCCACAGCAGGGGGGTCAGCGCCGCGATCGGGGCGACGCGGCGGCGGGGCGGCGCGCGGGTGTCGAGGATGGCTTGCGTCACGACCGGTCCATGCCGTTCAACCCCTCCCCGTGGGGCGGGGGCAAAGAGTAGCCTCCGCTAGTCGCCCTTCAGCGCGGTCTGCTGGATGGAGGTCAGCACCGCCTTGGGGTCGGGTCCGATCGCGGTGCCCACGACCTGCTGGATCTGCGTCTTCACGTTGGCCCACACGGTGTCGTTGGGGTACTGGACCGCGTTGGGCAGGGCGTCGACGAAGGGCGCGAGCGTGGCGTCGGTGGCCGACAGCGCCTTGGCGGCCGAGGTGGTCCCCGGTAGCTCCAGGTACATCTTCACGAAGTCGAGCTGGTACTTGTGTCGAGGAAGGCCTTGATGGCGGCCTGCTTGGTGCCGTCGCCCTTGAAGGCCGCCACGAAGTCGCAGACGCCCAGGGTCTTGTCGATCGGGCCGGTCTTGCCCGCGATCGGCGCCGTGCCCACGTCGGCGTCGGTCAGCACCTTGGCGTCGCGGATGATGGGCAGCAGCGCCACTTCCCCGTTGAGCATGCCGATCTGGCCGTGCGCGAACTGCTCGAACAGGTCCGTGCGCTGCTTGGTGCCGGGGTTGGGCTCGGTGTCGCCCGCCTGGACCAGCTTGGTCATGGCTTGGAAGGTCTCGACGTTCTGCGGGCTGTCGATCGTCCACTTGCCCGCGGCGTCCTGGAAGCCGCCGTTATTGCCCAGGAACCACAGGAGCGTCTCGGCCTGCGCCTCCTCGGGGCCGAGCGGCAGGCCGAAGCCGATCTCGCCGTGCGCCTTGATCTTGGCGGCGTCGACGGCGATCTCGTCCCAGGTCTTGGGCGGGGCCGATATGCCGGCCGCGGCGAAGATCTTCTTGTTGTAGAACAGCGCGCGGGCGCTGGTGGTGAAGGGCAGGCCGTACTGGACGCCCTTGAAGCTTCCGAGTTCCTTGAACACCGGCATCAGGTTGGCGGGGTCGCTGAAGACCTCATCGGTCTTGTAGAGCAGGCCCTCGTCGGCGTAGTTCGAGAAGTAGTCGCCTTCGGTGATGTCCGGGTACTGCCGGTTCTGCACCATGGTCTGGATCTTGGAATCGAAGTCGTTCCAGTTGATCGTCTGGATGCTGACCGTGATCGTCGGATTGGCCTTGTGGAAATCGTCCGCGATGCGCTGCCAGTAGAGCTGGCTCGTGTCGGCCGGGCCCGTCCCGTAATCGGCGACCACGAGGCTGAGCGTCGTGTCGGCGGCGCGAGCCGCGGGAGCGGTGGTGGCGAGCGCCAGCGCGGCGATGCCCGTCAGTGCGGTCGAGCGGAGGAAGGTCTGCAAGTCGGGTCTCGCTTTCGGGTTGGTCGGGCGTGGCCGCAGGACCGCATATGACCGACATGCGGCGCGCGCGTCCAGGGCGCCGCACCCGCTAGCGAAATCCGGGCCATGGGGTGTGATCTCCCCCTTCCGCGCATAGGCGCTAACCCACACCGAGTTGCCCTGAGCAGACGCTAGTTGCAGACGCCGTCCTTGCGAGCGTGAGCCGAAGCAATCCAGGGGCCCGGGCTCGGGGACCGGCGTTCATGCTCGGACGAACCGGCTGGATCGCCGCGCTTCGCTCGCGATGACGAACCGGGATTCGACGAGGTTTGATCAGCGCAGGTCGTCTAAGTCAGCGCCTATGCCCCTTCCGCCGGGGTAGAGTCGGGCTCGTCGCTTGCCTCGACCACCGCGCGCGCGACCGACACCGCAAACCCCGCGCGGGCCAGCCGGGCCACGTCCTTGTCGCGATGCCGGTCGCGGTCCCTCGAGCGGAACGGGCCGAGGCGGCGGCGGCGCGCCCAGATGGTTGCCTGGGCGAGGGGATCGAGGTCGCCCAGCACGTCGTCGAGCGGCACGGCTTCCGCGTCCACGCCCGCCTGGGCCAGGTCCGCGCGGATGCGCCAGGCCGGGCGGCCCTTGGACGCGAGGCTCGCGGCCCGCCCCCGCGCGAACACCGCGTCGTCGAGCAGGCCCGTGCGGGTCAGGCGCTCGACGATCGGGTCGAGCAGGGCCGCGAGCGCGTCCCGGTCCGGCGCGTCCTCCCCGGCCTCGGCGAAGCGGCGCCCGACCTTGCGGGCCAGCACGGCGCGCAGGCGCTCGGTGGAAGCGGAGTGGCGCGCGAGGTAATAGGTTGCCATCCGCATCAGGGTCTCGGGCGTGACGCGGGGCGCCCCGGTCCTCACGCGCGGGCGCGGCGCGGCTTGGCAGGCCCTTTCCGGGGCTCGAAGCCCCCGCCGGACTCGAGCTTGCCGTCGGGACCGAGAAGGTCGAGGCGGATG
>CAXTFJ010000207.1:0-5147 GCA_964243405.1 uncultured Lichenihabitans sp.
CGCCCGGATAGGTCCGGCACGCTTCGAGCAGCGCCGCGATCGGGTATTTCCTGTTCAAGGGCACGAGCTCGTCGCGCAACTCGTCGCGCACGGCGTGGAGCGAGATCGCCAGCATGGTGGAGGCCTCGGCTCCCAGCGCCGCGATCTGCGGCACCACGCCCGAGGTCGAGACGGTGATGCGCCGCCGCGACAGCGACAGCCCGTCCCCGTCGGCCAGGATGCCGACCGCCTCGCGCACGGCGGGCAGGTTGTAAAGCGGCTCGCCCATGCCCATGAACACGATGTTGGACACGGCCCGCACGCCCGGACCCGACGGCACCAGCCCATCGGTGGGCGCGGTGCGGCCGGGGAAGTCGCCCAGGCGGTCGCGCGCCACCACGAGCTGCGCCACGATCTCGGCGCTCGTCAGGTTGCGCACGAGCTTCTGCGTGCCCGTGTGGCAGAACGAGCAGGTCAGCGTGCAACCGACCTGGCTCGACACGCAGAGCGTCCCCCGGTCGCTCTCGGGAATGTAGACGCATTCCACCTCGACGGGCTTGCGGCCCGTGAGCGGAGACCCCTCGTCCAGGCGGATCAGCCACTTGCGCGTGCCGTCGACCGACACCTGCTCGGCGACGACGGCCGGTCGCGCCAGGGTGTAGCGGTCGGCCAGCCGCCCGCGCAGCCCCTTGGCGACGTTCAGCATGGCGCCGAACTCGGTGATGCCGTGCCCGTAGACCCATTGCCAGATCTGCGAAACGCGCATGCGGAGTTCACGCTCGGGCACGTCGATGGCCTGCAGCGCCCGGGCGAGCTCGGCGCGCGACAGCCCGACGAGCGACGTGCCGGCAGCGGGCGCGTCGGAAAGGTCGGGGGAGGCGACGGCGGCGTCGGTCAAGGCAGGTTCCGTGTCACGTCGTTCATGCCGCACCCGCGTTTCCGGAAGGCCGGACGAAGGCGGCTGGCCGGTTTCAGCCCTGGCCCGCCAAGTCGTCCAGCGACGTCAGCATCGCGACGGCACCCGAGAGATCGGCGCGCGTGGGCGTTTCTTCAACCGCCAGCGTTTGGACGACGCGGTCCTTGACCAGCATGGCATAGCGCTTGGACCGGATGCCCAGGCCCCGCTCGGCCAGGTCGAGGTCCATGCCGACCGCGCGGGCGAAATGCGCGCTGCCGTCGGCCAGGAACTCGATCGTGCCGGCGCCGCCGCTGGCTTTCGCCCAGGCCTCCATCACGAACGGGTCGTTGACACCCGTCACCGCGATCGCGTCGACACCCTTGGCCTTGATGGCGGCGGCGTTGGCGACGTAGCCCGCCATGTGATTCTTGTGGCAGGTGGGCGTGAAGGCACCCGGCACGGCGAACAGCACCACCGTTCGGCCCGCGAAGACGTCGGCGGTGCTGCGGCTCTCGACGCCGTCGGGCGTCACCACGCCGAAGCTCGCATCGGGGAGCGTGTCGCCGACTTGGATGGACATAAAAGGAAACTCCGAAGGGTCTGGGGTTGGCGCAACCCTTTAGCGGGCGGCCGCGGCGGTGTCGACGGGGGCCTCCACCTCCACGGCGCGATCGCCGTCCACCAGGGTCAGCGTGAGCCGCAGCCCCCCGAGGCTCGCGCCCTCGGGCCTTTGCAGCACCTCGACGGGAAACGCGATCCCGCCCGGCCCCGCGGGGCTCGCGGGCTTGACCCCGAAATACCAGTCGGACGGCCCCTCGACGAACAGCGCGGCATCCGAGCCCGCGCGCGCGCGGACCACCAGGCTGGTGCCGTCCGGGACCGGCGCGACCGCGTCGACGGCAGGCGCGGCTCGGTCGCCCAGACCCGCGCGGCGGGGCACGGCCGCGAGGCCGGCCTCCACCAGGGCCGCGACCTCCGGCGCGGGAGTCGCCCCGTCGAGGTCGAGGCGCAGGTGCGCCTTGGCGGGCAGGCACTGGGCCGCGCAGACCGCGTAATCGAAGGCGAGGACCAGCGTCGCGGGCCGGGATGCGTCGCGCCGCCGGACGTGGACCGGGAACACCACCGAGCCCGCGTAGCCGAAGGCCTCCGACCCGGCCTCGTCCAGCCGGCGCGGTGCCGGATAGTCGATCGTCGCAGCCGCGACGTTGTCCGAGCCGCCCGTGTCGAACCGCGGCGCCACCCCGGCCTCGCCGGGGTCCCGCCAATAGGTGATCGTATCGGGATCGAGCCTGACCTCGACCCCGGCCAGCAGGTCGCCGCCCTGCGGGGCGCCCGCCACGAGACGGACCGCCGACCCGTTGGCCTTCACCCAGGGAGAGGCGTCCGCGGCCCGGGCCGAAGGGGCGCAGGCCAGCATCGCGCAGCACGCCGCCGCGATCAGCGGCCGCGACCTTTGCGCGTGACCGCCTTGCCGATCCGCCTCCGCCCCCCTTATTCTTCTCACGATGACAGGATCTCCCATCGACCGGAACGCCCCGTCCTTCCTCGACGGCCAATTGCTCGTCGCCATGCCGGGCATGGCGGACTCGAATTTCCAGCGCGCGGTGATCTACCTGTGCGCCCATTCGGCCGACGGCGCCATGGGGATCGTGGTCAACCAGCCGGCCAGGAAGGTGACCTTCCCCGAACTGCTGGTGCAGCTCGACGTCGTGCCCGAGCGCGAGGCCATCTTCCTGCCCAAGGACGTGGGCGCCGTGCCCGTCATCAAGGGCGGCCCCATGGAGACCGGCCGCGGCTTCGTGCTCCATTCGGCCGACTACCACGCCGACAGTTCCACGCTCACGGTGGACGAGGCCATCTCGCTCACCGCCACCCTCGACATCCTGCGCGCCATCGCCAAGGGCGAGGGGCCGAACCGCGCGATCCTGGCGTTGGGCTACGCGGGGTGGGGGGCGGGCCAGCTCGAGAGCGAGCTGCAGGGCAACGGCTGGCTCAACTGCCCCGCCGACGAGAACATCGTGTTCGACGACGACCTCGACACCAAATACGAGCGCGCCCTGCGCAAGATCGGCGTCGACCCCGCCATGCTGTCGGTGCAGTCCGGGCACGCCTGACGCTCCGGGCGAGCCGCCCGGAGGGTTGAGGAAGCCGAGGAGGCTAGAGCTCCAGCGCCCCGCGGGCCGAGGCGGGCCAGGCCGCCGTATCGAGGCCGTGCGTCCAGAACAGCGCCACGGCGAGCCGGTCCATGCCGAAGGCCACGCAGCCCGTGTGGGCGGGCGCGCCGTCCGCGTCCGCGATGCCCCAGGTGGTGCCGAAGTGGTCGCGGTGGGCATTGAAGCTCATGCAGGCGGTGGGCCGCTCCGCCGAACGCAGGGGGATCAGCAGCTCGAACTTCAGCGCCTGCTGGACCTGCGCCACCGCCTTGATCTGCCCCACCCGCCCGAAGAATGGGTCGCTCGCGGTCTCCACCCGGTGGGGCAGGGCGAGGGTGTCGATCATGTCGGCCGCCCGGGCGAACCAGCGCTCGCGGAAGGCCAGCACGTCGGCCTCCCCGCCCAGGCACACGTATTCCCGCATGCGGAAGGACTGCAGCCGGTCGAGGTCCGTCGAGGGCTCGTGGCGGAAGCAGTCGGAGGCCACGTCGAACACCGCGCCGCCGCGGGGCAGGGGGCCGCGCCCGGCCACCAGCGGGTAGACGGGGTAGCAGGCGGCCGGGCTCAGCACGAGGTCGGCAGGCGACAGGCCGGCGGTCCAGTCGCCACCCCTCTCGTGCCGGTCGGCCGCGGCCGTGATCTCGGCGTCGGTGCCGTGCAGGGCGCACACGCAGCCGAGCAGGTTGGGGAAGCTTTTCAAGTAGCCGTGCCGCTCCAGGTCGCGACGGCTCATCACCGGGGGGAAGCGGAACACCTCCGTGCCCGGCTCGCGCTGGCGCGTCACGTAGGCGGCCAGGCGCTCCACCACGGTCTCGTAGAGGCCCGTGCGGGCGTAAACGCCGTCCACCCCCATGGACTGGAACAGGGCGTCCTTGAAGGCCTCGGGCGAGCGGTCGGGGGCAGTGTAGCCGGAGGGCACGGATTTGCGGACGCGCATGTTCATCGAAGGCTCCGGACGTCAGGCGGTGAGCGAGGACGGAACCGGACTCATCAGGGCCGCGGCCGACAGGCTCGACAGGATCCGGTCGTTGTTGATCATCAGCGGCGAGGACAGGACGTCGCGGAGGTGACGGCCCACCGAGGCTTCGCCGTCGTTGCGGTATCCCGACAACCCGCAGGCGCGCAGCGCGGCGAGTACGGTCGCGACCGCGGTTTCGGACGCGTCGACCTTGTGCAGGGTGATGGCCGTCTGGAAGCCGACCGAGCGCAGCGTGTCGGGATCGCCCAGCGCCGCCTCGTAGCGGCGGGCCGCGGTGGAGATGAGGCTCCGCAGGGCATTGAGGCTCGCCACGGCGCGCGTCACGTGGGCGGCTCCGGGCGGCAGGGTCCCGCCGGCGCGGCGCGCGGCCACCCGGGTGAACCCTTGCGCCTTCTCGACCGCCGCGGCCGCGATGCCCGCCCACACGCCCGACCACGCGAGATGGGCCACCGGGGTCATCGTTTCGGCGTGGATCGCAGCGTAGGGGACGGGCAGCACCTGGTCGGCGCGACCTTCCGCCTTCAGCGCGAAGCCGCCGCTGCGGGTGCCGCGCATGCCGAGGGTGTCCCAGCCGCCCGACAGGGTGAGCGCGTAATCCTCCTTCAGGAACACGGCGAGCACCTGGTCGGAGGCGTCGGCCGCGGCGGCGCGGCGCGCCGTGGTGACGACCGCGTCGGCCTCCGCGCCGTAGGACATGACGGTGGCGGCCCGCTCGAAGGCGATGCGGTCGCCGTCGCGCACGATGGGCGCCTCGCTGGAGCGCACGTTGCCGCCGCCCTGTCCCTCGGTGGTCGAGGACGCGAACAGCATCTGCTCGGCGCAGAGCCGGCGCATCAGCGCCTCCTGCCACGCGACCCCGATGCCGTGGCGGACCACGCAGGCCGCCTTGGTCTGGTGCATGGCGTAGATCATCGCTGTCGACGCGCAGGCGCGGCCGAGCCGGTAGCACAGGTCCACGACGGCCGAGACGCTCGCGCCGTCGCCGCCGAATTCGCGCGGCACGAGGACGCCGAACAGCCTGTGCTCGCGCAGGGCCGCCACGGCCTCGTTGGGGAAACGGCCGTCGCGGTCGACGGCCGCCGCGTGGCGGGCCGCGACCCTGGCCACGGCCTCGACGCGCGCGGACAGGGTCGGCGCC
>CAXTFJ010000208.1:0-5126 GCA_964243405.1 uncultured Lichenihabitans sp.
CGAAGGACAAGGCGACCAACAAGGAGCAGCAGATCCGCATCCAGGCCTCGGGCGGGCTGTCGGACGCCGACATCGAGAAGATGGTCAAGGATGCCGAACTGCACGCGGCCGACGACAAGAAGCGGCGCGAGCTGATCGACGTGAAGAACCAGGCCGAAGCCATGGTCCACTCCACCGAGCGGTCGATGGCGGAATACGGCGACAAGGTTTCGGCGGCCGACAAGAGCGCGGTCGAGGCGGCGGTGGCGTCCCTGCGGTCGGCGCTGGATGGCGACGACGTCGAGGCGATCCGGGCACGGACCAACGAATTGACCCAGGCCTCCATGAAGCTCGGCGAGGCCATGTACAAGGCGAGCCAGGCGGGCGAGGCGGCGGGCGCTCCGCACGGCGCCGCGGAAGCGGCCGACGACGTGATCGACGCGGACTTCAAGGAGGTCGGCGAGGACGAGCAGAAGCGTCGGGCCTGAACGCCCGGTCTTTGACGGACGGGTCACGAGCTGGCGCGGGGGAAATCCGCGCCGGCTCGCGCCGTTCCATGTTACTCCGCTGACCGTTGCGGCGACTCGGACGAGCCTTGCATGGCCAAAGCTGACTTTTACGAGACCCTGGGCGTGGCGCGCTCCGTGACCGAAGCGGAGCTCAAGGTCGCGTTCCGCAAGGCCGCCATGCAGTGCCACCCGGATCGCAATCCCGGCGACAAGGCCGCGGAAGCCAAGTTCAAGGAGATCAACGAAGCCTACCAATGCCTGTCGGACGGGCAGAAGCGCGCCGCCTACGACCGGTTCGGCCACGCGGCCTTCGAGGGCGGCGGCGCCGGGGCCGGCATGGGCGAGGGCTTCGGCTCCTCCATGGCCGACATCTTCGACGACCTGTTCGGCGACATGATGGGTCGCCAGCGCGGCGGCGGCGGTGGCCGCTCGGGCGGCGGGCGCGAGCGCGGCTCTGACCTCCGCTACAACCTCGAGATCACGCTGGAGGACGCCTTCAAGGGGCGGACCTCCTCGGTCAACATCCCGACCTCCGTGTCCTGCGAGGCCTGCTCGGGCTCGGGCGCCAAGCCGGGCTCGAAGCCGCGGCAGTGCCCGACCTGCGCGGGTCACGGCCGGGTGCGCGCCCAGCAGGGTTTTTTCGCGATCGAGCGGACCTGTCCGACCTGCCAGGGACGCGGCGAGATCATCGACAACCCGTGCGCATCCTGCGCGGGCTCGGGCCGCGTGACGCGCGACCGGGCGCTGTCGGTCAACATCCCGCCGGGTGTCGAGGACGGCACGCGCATCAGGCTCGCGGGCGAGGGCGAAGCGGGCCTACGCAGCGGCCCCGCGGGCGACCTCTACATCTTCCTGTCGGTGAAGCCGCACCAGTTCTTCCAGCGGGACGGCGCGGACCTCTACTGCCGCGTGCCGATCTCCATGGTGCAGGCGGCGCTGGGCGGGGAATTCTCCGTGCCATCGGTCGACGGCACCCAGGCCAAGGTCCGCATCCCCGAGGGGACGCAGTCGGGCAAGCAGTTCCGCATCAAGGGCAAGGGCATGCCCGTCCTGCGCTCGCGCGAGACCGGCGACCTTTACATCCAGGCCACCGTGGAAACGCCGCAGAACCTCAGCAAGCGGCAGCGCGAACTGCTCGCCGAATTCGACTCCATCTCGTCCAAGACAACCCATCCGGAATCGGCGGGATTTTTTGACAAGATCAAGGATTTCTTCGATCAGTTGAGCCATTGAGGGCCGGATTCGGCCAAGTGATCGACATGGGGCTTGGACGTCGCCGTTGTATCAGATCGACCGCCCGCCGAGGCTGAAGAAACAGCCCGGAACCCGCTGGGAGGACGAGGCCAGGTTTATCAGGACCTGGTTCGAGAACCCGAAAGCCACGGGGGCGGTGTCGCCCTCCGGCCGGGCTTTGTCGCGCACCATGGCGCGCTTCGTCGATCCCGCCGTGCCGGGCCCCGTCGTGGAACTCGGGCCCGGCACCGGCCCCGTCACCGATGCCCTGATCCGTCGCGGGATCGCGCCCGACCGTCTCGTGCTCGTGGAATACGATCTCGCCTTCTGCAAGCTGCTCGCGCGCCGCTATCCCGGCTGCCGGGTCGTCCAGGGGGACGCCTACGCGCTCGGCACCACGCTCCGGGGCGTGCTCGACCATCCGGCGTCGGCCGTCGTGTCGAGCCTGCCGCTCCTCAACCGGCCCGAATGGGAGCGCCTGCGGCTCCTGCAGGAGGCCTTCGACCTGCTCCATCCCCACGGACCTTTCGTGCAGTTCACCTACGGGCTGGCCTCGCCCGTGCCCAAGCACGGCGCCCCCTGGGCGACGCGGTTCGACGCCAAGGTGTCGGCGCCCGTCTGGCTGAACCTGCCGCCGGCCCGCGTGTGGATCTATCGGCCCCCCGGCTGCACCGGCGTCCACGCGACCGACAAGCCCGACGTCATCGACAAGCTCAAGGCCAGGCGCGAGAAGCTCGTCGAGGACCTCAAGGACCGGAGGGCCAGGCTGCGCGCCGAGTTCCTCACCCGGTCCGCCAAGGTGAGGGACGGGCTCGAGCAGCGGCGCGCGGCGCGGTTGAAGGCGGAGCGGATGGCGGAAACGGCCGCCAGCCGAAAACGGGCGCGACGCGCCCGGCATGGAGACCTGGGATGGTGAAGGTGACTCGGTTCGCGCTGGCCCTGGCCGCCTGTGCTCCATCTTTGGCCCGGGCCGCGGACGCACCCGCTCCCTACGTGGTCGTGGTCGACTACACGGCGCCGAGCGAGAATGTCGCCGCGCTGCGCACCCTGATCGAGGGCGTCGCCAAGGCTTCCATCGCCGAACCCGGGTGCCGACGCTTCGACGTCGTGCAGCCGGCCGCCACGCCCGACCACATCACCTTGTTCGAGGTGTTCGACGATCAGGCAGCCTTCAAGGCGCATTCCGACGCGCCGCATTTCAAGCAGTTCGTGGTGGACTCGACCAAGCTGAAGGCGAGCCGGACCGCGACGCCGGGCGGCTTCGTCCTGTCGCTGCACAACCCTTAAGCGCGGGCTATGGACCCCATGAAGCCCATGGCGCCGCTGCGGCCGATGGAGCCCCTGCGGTTCGATTCCTGGTGGCCGGCCGACCTCGGAGAGCCGTCGTCGAGCGGCGCGCAGGACGGGATGCGCTACGCGGCTTTTCCGGACAGGCGGCGCTTGCTGGTCGAGCGCGACGGCGTGCTCACGACCTACGACACCGGCGACCACCGTATCGGCGGCGTGTCCCAGGCGAACGGGACCGAGGGGCGGCTCGTGTTCACGAGCCAGTCCGGGCCGGTCGACCTGGCGTCGCTGCGGCGGATCGGCTGATCGCGCGAGAATCTCCGGCTCAGCGGACCTGGATGTCGTAATCCGCCTCGCGTCCCGCCCCCGAGCCCGACAGGATGAGCAGCTTGACGTGGTCCGCGCCGATCATGTGCGGGGCCGACTTGTAGAACAGCTTGGTCCCGGCAAGGCGCTTGCGGTTGCACGTGTGGCGGACGTTGGAGGCCGGGAAGGGGAGGAAATCGCGGCCCTTGTCGGTGGTGATCACGCCGCGGTACGGCCCTTCGATCAGGCGTACCACCGGCAGCCCGGCCGGCGAGCAGTCCGGGTTGACGCTCGCGAAGAAGTCGATCTGCTGGTTGCTGCCGGTCGGCACGAACTTGGTGGCGTCGGCCAGCGCGGGCGTCGTGAGCGCCGCCAGCAGGCACAGGGCGGCGAGGGAGGTCGGCGCGGTCATGGGATCGGTCTCGGCCAAGCGGATGAACGCCGGTCGCGATCCGCGACGGCACGGCACCATCTTGCGCCGAACCGGTTAATCGACTCGAAAGACGTCGCGGCCTCGGCGCCCATCCTCGCTGGGGCACGGCCGCCCGACCGGGCCCTCGTCGTCGGTTTCTCGCCGGTTCCCGGGATGGATCGGGTCGGGACCCCACAGGGCCTGGTAGGTCGAAACCCAGCGTTTGCGCAATCGCCCGTCGATCACCGCGATCAGCGCCGCCGCCTGCACCCCGCCCACCGTCGCGACCAGCCAATCGGGAGCGGCGATCAGATCCAGGCCGAGGAGGACGACGAGGGCCGCCACGATGAGGACGACCCATCCCGCCGGCTTGTGCCAGGCTTCGAACAGCACGCGACGGCGCGTCATGTCGTAGTGATCCCCGCGCCACTCGGCGGGGTTGGACGCGAGGCTTCCGTTCGCGGGTGGACCACCGCGCGAGCCGCGCGCGAAACCCGAGATCACCTGCACCCAGGCCACCACCATGACGGCTATTCCGAGCCGCCCGTGCCATGTCGCAAAGCCGGTAGACGTTTCCGCCGCGACCGCGACCAGGGCTGCGGTTGCGATCACGGTCGCCGCGATCTGCAGGGCACGATGCCAGTGCCACCAGAACAGGTTGTTGACGTCCGTGGGGTAGTTCTGACGGGGTAGGATTTTATAGTAGCGCGCCGTCACCGCTCCGAGGGGAAACAAAAAGCCCCAGGATAAAAGCATCAGGCCGGCGTGAGCCGCGATGCCGATCGGAAATTGTTTGTAGAAGAACACGATAAGCGCCGCGCAGGAGAGGAGCGCGGCACACACAATGAGCGTCATCGTAGCGGATGAGCCGCTACGACCTCGGTTCGCCGCGTCCGGCCAAAGCCGCACGCATCACCGCTATTCTCACATGAAGGCCGCTGCGCCCAACCCAATCCAGGCGGCACCGACGAGGGCGGTCGCGATAATCTGCAGCTTGGTCACGGCTCGACTCCTGAACAATCGGTGTCCGGACGAGCGACTTGCGCAGCGGATCGTCCTGTGCTGCGCCGTAAACCGCCGTCGAGCCGATCGGTTCCCGCCCCGGCCGATCGATGTCGGCACGCTCGGATCAAGGCTCCGCTGCGGATGCCGCGGCTCGAAAGATCCGGGTCTACCGTTCTTGGTCTTGCGTAACTAGAGGAAAGTTGAGCTGCCTCAACTCCAGGTCGCGGGAAAGCACGCGTCGCGAACGTGGTAAACAAATCGAGAAAACCTCAAGAGAATCTCAACACATTGCGTCGACACTGCAGCATCGGGAGCGAGGGTTTCGACAGCTGCCCTTTCAACGGAGACATGCGGTGACGTTTAGCAACTTGCGATTGAGCTATAAGCTGGGCATC
>CAXTFJ010000209.1:0-5001 GCA_964243405.1 uncultured Lichenihabitans sp.
GGCACGTCGACCGGCAAGGGCTTTGCGGGTCCGATGAAGCGCTGGAACTTCGGTGGACTGCGGGCTACCCACGGCGTGTCGCTGTCGCACCGGTCGCACGGCTCGACCGGTGGCCGGCAGGATCCCGGCAAGACGTTCAAGAACAAGAAGATGGCGGGCCACCTCGGAACCGAGCGGGTCACGACGCTCAACCTCAAGGTCGTCAAGACCGACGTCGAGCGCGGCCTGATTCTGGTTGAAGGCGCGGTTCCCGGAACCGCGGGTGGCTGGATTTTTGTGCGCGATGCGGTCAAGAAGGCGCCCCACAAGGACCTGCCCCTGCCGGGCAAGTTCCGCGTCCACGCCGACGTCGCTGCGGCTCCCGCGGCCCCCGAACAGCAGCCGGAGGGCTAAGCGGTGAAGATCGACGTAACCTCGCTCGACGGCGCATCTTCTGCCGGTTCGGTCGACCTGTCCGACGCCATCTTCGGTTTGGAGCCTCGGGCCGACCTGATCGCCCGCATGGTGCGCTACCAGCTCGCCAAGCGGCAGGCTGGAACGCATGCCGTGAAGGGCCGCGCCGACATCTGGCGTACGGGCAAGAAGATGTACAAGCAGAAGGGCACGGGGTCGGCCCGTCACGGCTCGGCCCGCGTGCCGCAGTTCCGCGGCGGCGGTCGGGCCATGGGTCCGGTGGTGCGCTCGCACGCTCACGACCTGCCCAAGAAGGTTCGTGCCCTGGCGCTCAAGCACGCGCTGTCCGCCAAGGCCGCGAGCGGCGAGATCATCGTGTGGGAATCCGCGCAGGCGGAAGCCAAGACCAAGGCGCTGCACGAGAAGTTCAAGGCCCTGGGCCTCACCAGCGCGCTGGTGATCGACGGCGCCGAAGTCCACGCGGGCTTCTCGCTCGCCGCCCGCAACATTCCGCAGATCGACGTCCTGCCCGTCCAGGGCATCAACGTCTACGACATCCTCCGCCGCGAGAAGCTGGTCCTGACCAAGGCCGCGGTGGATGCGCTGGAGGCGCGTTTCAAATGAGCCAGGACCCGCGCCACTACGACGTCATCGTCGCGCCCATCATCACGGAAAAGGCGACGCTGGCTTCCGAATTCAACAAGGTCGTGTTTCGCGTTCGCAAGGATGCGACCAAGCCGCAGATCAAGGCGGCCGTGGAGCAGCTGTTCGACGTCAAGGTCGAAGCGGTGAACACGCTGCTGCGCAAGGGCAAGCGGAAGAGCTTCCGCGGCGTTCGTGGTCAGCAGGCCGACATCAAGAAGGCCGTCGTGACCCTCGCCGAGGGCCACAAGATCGACGTCACCACCGGTCTTTGAGATCAGGGCTGAAGGATAGAGTGCCATGGCACTGAGGACATTCAAGCCGGTCACCCCGAGCCTGCGCCAGCTGGTGATCGTCGACCGCAGCGAGCTCTACAAGGGCAAGCCGGTCAAGACGCTGACCGAAGGGAAAAGTTCGGCCGGCGGCCGCAACAACACCGGCCGGATAACGGTGCGGTTCCGTGGCGGCGGGCACAAGCAGACCTACCGCGTCGTGGACTTCAAGCGCCGCAAGCTGGACGTGGCCGCGAAGGTGGAGCGGATCGAGTACGATCCCAACCGCTCGGCCTTCATCGCCCTGATCCGCTACGCCGATGATGAGCTGTCCTACATCGTGGCGCCGCAGCGCCTGTCGGTGGGTGATACCGTCGTGTCCGGCAACCAGGTCGACGTGAAGCCCGGCAATGCGATGCCTCTCGCCAACATCCCGGTCGGCACCATCGTGCACAACGTCGAGATGAAGATCGGCAAGGGCGCGTCCATCGCGCGCTCGGCCGGCACCTACGCGCAGATCGTCGGTCGCGACCAGGGCTACGTGATCATGCGGCTCAACTCGGGCGAGCAGCGGCTGATCCACGGCCAGTGCTTCGGCACGGTCGGCGCGGTGTCGAACCCCGACCACATGAACATCAACTACGGCAAGGCCGGTCGCCGCCGCTGGCTCGGCCGGCGCCCGCACAACCGCGGCGTCACGATGAACCCGATCGATCATCCGCACGGCGGCGGCGAAGGCCGCACCTCGGGCGGGCGGCACCCGGTGACGCCCTGGGGCAAGCCCACCAAAGGCAAGAAGACCCGGTCCAACAAGTCGACGACCCGATTCATCATCGCGTCCCGTCATAGTCGCAAGAAGAGGGGCTGATCCATGTCACGTTCGATCTGGAAGGGTCCTTTCGTCGACGGCTACCTTCTCAAGAAGGCCGACACCGTTCGCGCTTCGGGTCGCTCCGAAATCATCAAGATGTGGAGCCGCCGGTCTACCGTTCTGCCGCAGTTCGTGGGTCTCACCTTCGGGGTTCATAACGGGCACAAGCACATCCCAGTGACGGTGTCCGAGGACATGATCGGTCACAAGTTCGGCGAGTTCTCGCCGACCCGGACCTTCCACGGCCACTCCGCGGACAAGAAAGCGAAGAGGGGCTGATCCGATGGGCAAGGAAAAAGCACCCCGCGCGCTCAAGGAGACCGAGGCCAAGGCGGTCGCGCGCATGCTGCGCGTGAGCCCGCAGAAGCTGAACCTCCTGGCGCAGCTCATCCGCGGCAAGAAGGTCGACCGTGCCCTGGCCGACCTCGAGTTCTCGCGCAAGCGCATCGCGATCGACGTCCGCAAGACGCTGCAATCGGCGATCGCCAACGCCGAAAACAACCACGATCTCGACGTGGACGACCTCGTGGTGGCCGAGGCTTTCGTGGGCAAGGCGCTCGTCATGAAGCGCTTCAGCCCGCGTGCCCGGGGCAGGGCGGGGCGGATCGAGAAGCCGTTCGCGAACCTGACCGTCGTGGTCCGCGAAGTCGCACAGCCGAGCGCCTGAGGACATCATGGGTCAGAAAGTCAATCCGATCGGTCTGCGCCTCGGGATCAACCGCACCTGGGACTCGCGCTGGTTCGCCAACAAGACCGAGTACGGCAAGTTGCTGCACGAGGACATGAAGATCCGCGAGGTTCTCATGGCGGCGCTCAAGCAGGCGGCCGTTTCGCGCATCGTGATCGAGCGTCCCCACAAGAAGTGCCGGGTGACAATCATGTCGGCCCGCCCTGGCGTGGTGATCGGCAAGAAGGGCGCCGATATCGACAAGCTCCGCAAGATGGTGGCGGCCCTCACCAAGTCGGAAGTGGTGATCAACATCACCGAGGTCCGCAAGCCCGAGGTCGATGCGACGCTGGTGGCCGATTCCATCGCGCAGCAGCTCGAGCGCCGCGTGGCGTTCCGCCGGGCGATGAAGCGGGCCGTGCAGTCCGCCATGCGGCTGGGCGCCGAAGGCATCCGCATCAACTGCTCGGGCCGCCTCGGCGGCGCGGAGATCGCGCGTCTCGAATGGTATCGCGAGGGCCGGGTGCCGCTGCACACGTTGCGCGCCGACGTCGATTACGGGGTCGCGACCGCCAACACGGCCTACGGGACGTGCGGCATCAAGGTGTGGATCTTCAAGGGCGAGATCCTCGAACACGATCCGATGGCGCAGGACAAGCGGCTGGCCGAGGCCGATCACGGTGGTGGTGGCGACCGTCGCCGTCGCGAGCGCGACCGCGAGCCCCGTCGCGCGGCCTGACCGCCGCGCGCTAACGATCCAGGACGAAATCCATGTTGCAACCAAAGCGCACGCGCTTCCGCAAGGCCTTCAAGGGCCGTATCCACGGTACCGCCAAGGGCGGGTTCGAGTTGAACTTCGGCCAGTTCGGTTTGAAGGCGCTCGAGCCCGAGCGGGTCACCGCGCGGCAGATCGAGGCGGCCCGCCGGGCGCTCACCCGTCACATGAAGCGCGCGGGCCGCGTCTGGATCCGCGTGTTCCCCGACGTGCCGGTGTCCAAGAAGCCGACGGAAGTCCGCATGGGCAAGGGCAAGGGTGCGCCGGAATACTGGGCCGCGCGAATCCACCCGGGCCGCATCATGTTCGAGCTAGACGGTGTGCCGACCGAGCTCGCGCGCGAGGCGCTGGCCCTGGCGGCCGCGAAGCTCCCCATCAAGACGCGCTTCGTGCAGCGGATCGCGGAGTAGGGCGATGAAAAGCAAGCAGCGCATGTCCGACCTCAAGGTCATGACGGACGACCAGCTTTCGGACGAGGTCCTGAAGCTGAAGAAGGAGCAGTTCAACCTGCGTTTCCAGCGTGCTACGGGCCAACTCGAGAATACGGCTCGGGTCCGGGTCGTCCGGCGCGACATCGCGCGGGCTAAGACGATCGCGACGCGGAAGCGTCAGGCGTCAGAGAAGGTTTGAGACGATGCCGAAGCGAGTCCTCCAGGGTGTCGTGGTCAGCGACAAGCAGGAAAAGACGGTTGTGGTGAAGGTCGAGCGGCGCTTCACGCATCCGCTGCTCAAGAAGACCGTGCGCCGTTCCAAGAACTACCATGCCCACGACGAGGGCAAGGCGTTCAAGGTCGGCGACGTGGTGTCGATCGAGGAAACCAAGCCGATCTCCCGGCTGAAGCGCTGGATCGTGCTGGACGCAGCCGCGAAGGCTTGAGCCGTTCGGCTCGCAAAGAATTTTGAAGGGCCTGCCGCCGGTTCGAACGGGGGAGGGGAACCCCGAGCGGATTGAAGAGGCAGGTGCCATGATTCAGATGCAGACGAACCTCGACGTGGCCGACAATTCCGGTGCGCGTCGCGTGATGTGCATCAAGGTGCTGGGCGGGTCCAAGCGCAAGTATGCGGGCGTCGGCGACATCATCGTGGTGTCGATCAAGGAGGCGATCCCGCGCGGCCGCGTGAAGAAGGGCGACGTCATGAAGGCGGTCGTCGTGCGCACCGCCAAGGACATCAAGCGCGTCGACGGCACCGTGATCCGCTTCGATTCGAACGCCGCCGTGCTGATCAACAACCAGTCCGAGCCGGTCGGCACCCGCATCTTCGGGCCGGTGCCGCGCGAGCTGCGCGCGCGCAATCACATGAAGATCATCTCGCTCGCCCCGGAGGTGCTGTGATGGCCGCCAAGATCAAGAAGGGCGATACCGTCGTGGTGCGGGTCGGC
>CAXTFJ010000210.1:0-4857 GCA_964243405.1 uncultured Lichenihabitans sp.
GCTACGACCGCTGCCCTACCGTCTTCTTCTCCGCCATCGCCCTCGCCGCCACCGTTATCTTCTGGCTCTGATCAACGAGTCCTGACCCTAGACGGGGTAACTATTTGGCCGGGCTTGCGGCCTTTTCAGCTGGAGATAGGCCCCCACCCAGCGCATGCCGTTCTCGGGCCGCTTCAGGAATGTCGGAGCGAGCACGATCAAGCAGCTGCGGCAACCCTCGTCATGCCACTGCGAGGATCAACCCACTATGCTTCGCGTACCCGAGAAGGTCACGCCTGCCGAACCGAAAATTCCGTCACCTACGCCATGTCCCGCTCGCCCTGGCTGCCGTTCTCGCCGTCTCCGTCTGCCTGCTCGCCGTGACCCGCGCCATCGCAGACCGGTCGTCGGCCATCATGCTCGGCACCGCTTCGTGGAAGTGCACGGCCGAGCACACGGACAAGCGCGAGATGCAGCGCGCGAGCGGCGGGGTCGAGTACGCGACGACGGTGGTCTGCGACGCGTGGAGCCGTAGATGACACCAGCGACGGCCGCCCTCGCCTTACATTCATCGACGCCTATCTCTGCGCACGGTGTGGCACCAGGGCGCACGCCGTTATTCCGCCGCACTCTGTCATTGCGCGGGGGCACGGGTAATAAGGACCAAGCCGTCAGCGTCGGTCGCAACAGGACGGCGCGGTCAGGAGAAACGTTTCATGAGTCCGAGAACCTCGTTCCGTGCCGACATTGATTTGGCCCCGCCAGATGAGCCCCGCGCCATCGATCTGGGGGCCGCCCGCCGCGCCTTCTTCAAGACCATCGGCTTCGGCGCAGCCGGAGCAGCGGTCGTCGGGGCCGCCAGTCTTGGCTCCGCCTCCGCGCAGCAGGCCGCGATCAACGACGCCGACATCCTCAACTTCGCGCTGAACCTCGAGTACCTGGAAGCGGAGTTCTACCAGCGGGCCGCGTTCGGCATTGGGCTGCAGCCCGGAGACATCGAGGGCTCGGGTGCGCAAGGGACCGTTTCGGGTGGCCGACAGGTCCAGTTTTCCGACCCCAGTACCGGCAAATATGCGGTCGAGATCGCCAACGACGAACTCGCGCACGTGCGTTTCCTGCGTGCTACACTGGGTTCCAATAAGGTCGCGCGGCCGTCGATCGACCTCAATCTCGCTTTCACCTTCGCCGCGCAGGAAGCGGGGCTGATTGGACCGACCCAGACGTTCGACGCTTTCGGAAGCGACCTGAACTTCCTGCTCGCGGCCTTCATCTTCGAGGATGTCGGGGTCACGGCCTACAACGGCGCGGCTCCGCTCATCAGCAATCCCACCCTGCTGTCGGGCGCCGCGCGCATCCTGGCCGTCGAGGGCTACCACGCGGGTGCGGTCCGAGCCCTTCTCTATGCCCAGGGCGTTTACACGGCAACGCAGCAGATCTCGGACGCGCGCGACTCGCTCGATGGACCGACCGACGACGATCAGGGGATCGGCAACGCGATCACCTCGAACATCATCCCCTCGGACGCGAACGGGCTGGTCTACGCACGCACGCCTCAGCAGGTGCTGAACATCGTCTACCTCAATCCTAACGGCCAACGGACCGGCTTCTTCCCGAATGGGCTCAACGGCACTTTGCGGTGATCCGTATCCAACGCCTCTCACAATCGCGAACGAGGTTGAACCATCATGACACTTCATCCCACACGCATGATTCGCAACTCGCTGGTGCCGCGGGTGTGGCGAGCTTTCGACGTCGACGGCGGACGCCGCGGCTTCATCAAGGGACTCGGGCTCGGCGTTGCCGGTGCGGTGATCTTCGGCGCGGTTGAGGGTCGGCCGGCCGCCGCCCAGCAGGCCCCGCTGACGGACACCGACATCCTCAATTTTGCGCTGAACTTCGAGTACCTCGGCGCGGAATTCTATCTGCGCGCTTCGGTCGGCGTGGGTCTGAACGCCAACGAGGTGTCGGGAAATCAGTCCCTCGGTCCGCTCGGACCGGTGGCGGGGGGACGCCAGGTCCAGTTCGCGACGACTTACCTCGCCGCGTTCGCTAACGAACTCGCCGTCGACGAGCGCGCTCACGTCAATACGCTCAGGGCGGCTCTCGGCAGCAACGCCATTGCAAGGCCGGCGATCGATCTAGCCTTCGCGTTCACCCTGGCGGCGCGGGGTGCCGGCGTGATCGGGCCCAACGACACCTTCGACGCCTTCGCGAACGAGAATAACTTCCTCCAGGCCGCCTTCATCTTCGAGGACGTGTGCGTGACGGCCCTGGTTGGTGCTGCCCCGCTGCTCCAGAGCAAGGCGAACCTTGCCACAGCGGCGGGGTTCCTCGGCGTCGAATCCTACCAAGCGGGCGCGATCCGGACATTCCTGATCCAGCGCGGGTTGTTCCAACAGGCCGACCTAATCTCGCAAGCCCGTGCCAACAATGACGGGACCGGTAATGACGACCAGGGGATTGGCACCCCAAACACGTTCAACGTCACGCCGACGGACGTCAACGCTCTCGTGTTCGCGCGCACACCGGAACAGGTTCTCAGGGTCGCCTATCAGAATCAGCAGGGCACTCCGACCGGGTTCTTCCCGAACGGCGTCAACGGAACGATCCGTTAGGCCCCGCTCGTCTAGCCCGGAATGGATGCGTTGCGGGACCACCTGGGCTCGCAACGCATGCTGCTCGCCTATGCGTCTCTCTTTCGCCCTCGTCCTGTTTCTATCGACAGCGGCGCAAGCAGCCACAATTTGCCGGCTACCTTCGGCTCGATGTTCGACCATCGCACGCGAAATTCTTGGTGAGCGCATGCGTCAGAACCAGGAAGATCAGGGTTTCGGGGAAGGTTTTTCGCCGATCGACAAAGCGAACGAGCTCGTTAAAATCCACTTTCTTCGGGTCGAGGCTCGCCAACGCCAGCTCCCTGTGCCGATCGCGAAGGAGTGGACGCGGGTCGAGCTTTGCCGCTCGAAAGACAACGCCGCCGTCCTATTCAACACCGAGAACACTGACCCGCAGTGTCGGTGAAAGTCCCTTGAGACGTCAGCCAACAATTGGCGGTTCCAGGCGTAAATGGAACGATTTGAGCTGCGGCCCGGCGTCGCCTTTTTGCCCTCGGCATCCTGCCCACCCACCTCGCGCTAGCTTGCCGCGTGGGGCTCTGCAGGGTCTGCGGGCCTGGACCCTCGCCATGCTCGGGCGGCGCTGGACCACCCGCATCATCGTGCTGCCCGGCGCGCCGCTCGTCGCCGAAGGCCCGTTCCGCTCTCTGCACCATCCCAACTACGCGGTCGTGGTGGGTGAGATCGCGACGCTGCCCCTCGGGCTCGGCATGCCGATCACCGCGGCGGTCTTCTCCGCCCTGAACGCCCTCGTGCTGGTCGTCCGCATCCGCGCGGAAGGGAAGGCGCTCGCGCCGCTGCGCCACGCGTGAGGCTCGCCGCCGGGCGCCGGCGCGGGGTCGCGACCGCCCTTGGCTTTGCGGCGCCGTGCCTCGGCATGTTCATGGCGATCCTTGACGTCCAGATCGTGGCGACGGCCTTGCCGACCGTCGAACGCGCGCTCGCTATCTCCCCGGAGGACCTGTCGGCGATCCAGACGGCCTGTCTCCTCGCCGAGATCGTCAGCATCCCGCTCGCGGGCCCGTTCCAGCGGGCCTTCGGCCTGCGCCGGCTCGTGGTGGTGGCGCTCGTCGGCTTCATGGGGGCGTCGCTGGGGTGCGCGTCGAGCCCGAACCTCTTGTGGCTGGTGTGCTGGCGCGTGCTCCAGGGGTTCACGGGCGGCGTGCTGATCCCGCTCGTCTTCGGCAGCGTGTTCCTGCTTTTCCCGCCCCAAACGGCAGCCGCTCGCGGCCGCCGTGGCCGGCGTCGTCGCCGTGCTGGCGCCGACGGTCGGGCCGCTGCTTGGCGGCACCGTCACGACGCTCTGGTCGTGGCACGCGCTGTTCCTCGTCAACCTGCCGTTCGGCCTCGTCGCGACGCTGGCAACGGCCTGCCTGCTGCCGCGCGGCACGACGGCCCCGGGCGGGCTGCGTGGCCTTACCGTCGCGCCGTCATGGGGGTGGCTTCGAGGGTCACGCCCGGGATCTCGCACATGTGGGAGTACAGCTCACGCCCACCTGTTTGGCGATCTCCACGATGGGCCCGCCCACGGCGCAGAACCTCGCCACGCAGCCGATCTTCAACGCCCTTATGCCCGGCAACGCGGGCGCCTTCTTCGGCAACGTGGCTCGGCAGGAGGCGCTCCTGGGCGGGGCGGGTGCTTATCTCGGCCACGCAATGGATGGCAACTACGGCGCCCTGGTGGGCGGTGGCGCGGGCGCCGGGCTCGAGCGGCTCGCCACCAACGCGCTGGAGACCCGCGGCGACGTGGTGCGCAATAAGCTGACCGGCCTGCTGCTCAATCCCGACCTATACGATCCGGCGCCGCTGGCGGGTGGGCGGCAGGATCTCCCCGTCCAGCGCCTGCCCGGCGGGCTGATCCCCAGGGCGGCCGTGGTCCGGAACGGGCTGCTTGACCCGGCGAGGCTGTAGGGCACGTACGGCCGCGAGGGTCAGCACCACGGCAATGACCCGCCAGGGCGCCGCGACCATCCCGAACCAGGTTTGACCCACCATGACCGGTCCCGACCTCGAGCTTGCCGCTGTTCAAAGCCGGTGCCCGACGAGCCCGGTGCCCACGGCGCTGTGGCGCAACGATACCGCGAGGCGGCCATCGCGCAAATCGGGGTGATGCTGGCGCATGCGGACGCCATGGACCATCTGATGCGGACGCAGCCCGGCGATGACGTCGCGCTCGACTTCTACGCCGAGCGGTTCCGGCTCACGGCACGTAATTACCCAGGGGGTGGATGGCGTTGGCCTCCGCTTGGGGGCTGCGGCGGGC
>CAXTFJ010000211.1:0-4799 GCA_964243405.1 uncultured Lichenihabitans sp.
ACCCGAAGATGGCGCCCTACATCTTCGGCGCGCGCAACAACATCCACATCATCGACCTCGCGCAGACGGTTCCGCTGTTCCACCGCGCGCTGCAGGCCGTGTCGGACACCGTCGCGCGCGGCGGCCGCGTGCTGTTCGTGGGCACGAAGCGCCAGGCCGCCGAGCCCATCGCCGACGCCGCGAAGCGCTCCGCGCAGTACTACATCAACGCCCGCTGGCTGGGCGGCATGCTCACCAACTGGAAGACGATCTCGGCCTCGATCCAGCGGCTTCGCAAGATCGACGACCAGCTCGATGCCGGGACTTCGGGCCTCACAAAAAAGGAGCGCCTGATGCTCTCGCGCGAGCGCGAGAAGCTCGAGAAGGCGCTGGGCGGCATCAAGGACATGGGCGGCGTGCCCGACCTCATCTTCGTGATCGACACGAACAAGGAGCAGCTCGCGATCAAGGAGGCCAACCGCCTCGGCATCCCGGTTGCCGCTATCGTCGACACGAACTGCGATCCGGACGGCATCATGTATCCGGTGCCCGGCAATGACGATGCGAGCCGCGCCATCGCGCTCTACTGCGACCTGATCTCGCGCGCCGCCATCGACGGGATTTCGCGCAGCCAGGGTTCGCTGGGCGTCGACCTGGGCGAGATGGAAGCGCCGGCGAACGAGGATGTGCCGGCCGAAGCCGAGCCGGTGGCCGAAGCTCCTGTCGAGGGCGATGTGGGCGAGGGCGAGATCCCGGTCGAGCCGTTCGAACTGCTCACCGCCCCGCGCGGCGCCCCCGACGACATGTCCAAGCTGCACGGCGTCGGACCCCAGGTCGTGCAGAAACTCAACGACGCGGGCGTGTTCCACTACTGGCAGCTCGCCGCCATGAAGCCCGAGGACATCTCGAGCCTCGACCAGCAGCTCAAGCTCGGCGGCCGGATCGAGCGCGACGGCTGGGTGCAGCAGGCCCGCGAACTGCTCGTCGCCGCCTGACGCGGGACGCTTCCGGGCCGAACACCACGACGCGCCGGGAACTCCGGCGCGTTTCGCCGTTCGCGCCCCTGCATTCCGACACGGATATGTCACACGGGTTCCTCATGAACGGGAACCGCGCATCGCATTGAGGAACGACGATCATGGCCACGATCTCCGCCGCCATGGTGAAGGATCTTCGCGAGAAGACCGGCGCCGGCATGATGGACTGCAAGACCGCCCTGTCCGAGACCGCGGGCGATCTCGAACAGGCCGTGGACTGGCTGCGCAAGAAGGGCCTGTCGAAGGCGGCCAAGAAGTCGGGCCGCGTCGCGGCCGAAGGCTTGGTGGCCGCGGCCATCATGGGTACCGAGGGCGTACTCGTCGAAGTCAATTCCGAGACCGACTTCGTGGCGCGCAACGACGATTTCCAGAAGCTTGTCGGCACCATCGCCGGGGTCGCCCTGAAGAACGGGGCCGCCAAGGCGTTGGACGTCCAGGCGCTGCAGGCGGAGGCCTATCCGTCCGGCGGCACGGTCGCGGACGCGCTCGCCAACGCGGTCGCGACGATCGGCGAGAACATGACGCTGCGTCGCGCGGCCGGCCTTCAGGTGGGTCAGGGCGCCATCGTTTCCTACGTGCACAACGTGGTCAGCGGTGCGATGGGCAAGATCGGCGTGCTGGTCGCGCTCGAATCGGCCGGGAACATCGAGGCCCTGCAGGCCATCGGTCGCCAGGTCGCCATGCACGTCGCGGCCGCGAGCCCGCTGGCGCTCGATGGCGCCGGGCTCGATCCCGCCGTCGTGGCCCGCGAGAAGCAGCTCCTGATGGACAAGAACGCGGGCAAGCCGGCCCACGTCATGGACAAGATCGTCGAGAGCGGCCTCAAGAGCTACTACAAGGAGGTCAGCCTGCTCGATCAGTCCTTCGTGCACGATGCCGCCAAGTCGGTCGCGCAAGCCGTCAAGGAGGCCGAGAAGCAGGCCGGCGCCCCCATCGCGATCAAGGGATTCCTGCGGTTCGCGCTGGGCGAAGGCATCGACCGTCCCGAAGGGCCGGACTTCGCATCCGAGGTCGCCAGCATGGTGTAAGGCGGTTCCGCTCGACCGCGTCGCCGATTCAAGTAGGATGGTCGAAGCCCGCGCGATCGCAAGCCTCGCGAGCTTCGCTGCGAAGGGGACCGTCATGGACGAGGATCACGCAGCCGGAATGTATCGCCGCGTCGTGATCAAGCTGTCGGGCGAAGCGCTCACGGGGGCGGGGACCTTCGGCCTCGACGCGCCCACCATCGCCCGCATCGCGGCCGACCTGGTCGCCTCCGTCGAACTCGGGACCGAGATCGCGGTCGTGGTGGGCGGTGGCAATTTCTTCCGCGGCCTGCAGGGGGCGGACAAGGGGATCGAGCGTGCCCGCGCCGACTCGATCGGCATGCTCGCCACCGTCATGAACGCGCTGGCCATCGAGGCCGCGATCGAGGCGGAAGGTTCTCCGGCCCGCGCGCTGTCGGCGATCCCGATGCCGTCGCTGTGCCAGCCCTATTCGCGGCAGGCGGCTCTCCACCACCTTGCCAAGGGAAGGATCTGCGTGCTGGCGGGCGGCACCGGCAACCCGTTCTTCACCACCGACACGGGTGCGGTGATCCGCGCCGCCGAACTTGCGTGCGACGCCGTCCTGAAGGCCACCCAGGTCGATGGCGTGTATTCGGCCGATCCCAAGCTGGACCCGACCGCCACCCGTTTCGAGCGGCTGACCCATGACGACGCGATCAGGCTCAACCTCGCCGTCATGGATACGGCCGCCTTCGCGCTCGCGCGCGAGAACAAGATCCCCATCGTGGTCTTCTCCATCGCGGAAGCGGGGGCGATCCGGTCCGCCCTGGAGGGTGCGGGACGCTTCACGATCGTGACACCCTGAGCCGCTTCGGTCGGCCACGCGGTGGCTGAGGTCGCCTCGCTGAGGCGCAAATCCAGCGGCTCCGATCTCCTCGCCCGAGCGGGCTCGGCGAAGGCTGCTTGGATTGGGACAGCGCTCCATTCGATTTGACATGCGGTCCCGCTGGTTCGCATGTAAACGCTCAGGGACCGCGGCGCACGAGCCGCGGGCCCGATCGCCGGCCGCGCGCCGGCCCACGACATGGATGTTACCGTGAGCGCAGACTTCGACGTGGGCGAACTCAAACGCCGCATGACGGCCGCCGTGCAGGGATTCAAGCACCAGTTGGCCGGTCTGCGGACCGGACGGGCAAGCGCCGGCCTGCTGGAGCCCGTGCAGGTGCACGCCTACGGTCAGACCATGCCCATCAACCAGGTGGCGTCCATCACCATTCCCGAGCCGCGCGCCATCTCGGTCCAGGTGTGGGACAAGAGCATGGTGAACGCGGTCGACAAGGCCATCCGGGATTCCAACCTCGGCCTCAGCCCGGTGATCGAGGGCCAGGTTCTGCGCATCCGTATCCCCGAACTGAACGAGCAGCGCCGCAAGGAGATGGTCAAGGTGGCCCACGGCTACGGCGAGGACGCCCGCGTGGCGGTGCGCCACGTCCGGCGCGACGGCATCGACCGGTTGAAGAAGATGCTGAAGGACAAGTCCGTGACCGAGGATGACGAGAAGCGCTTCGAGACGGACGTGCAGAAGGCGACCGACCAGGCGGTGAGCGAGGTGGATGCCGCGCTCGCCGCCAAGGAGAAGGAGATCATGCAGGTTTGAGCGGCCCCTCGTGCGCCGTGCCCTCGGCGGGCGGACGGACCGGCCTTCGCGAACCCGGATGGTCTGGACGGAACGGAACAGGTGAGCCCGTGCTCATGAACGACGCCGATCAACGGTCGGTTGTGCCTGCCCACGTCGCCATCATCATGGACGGCAACGGCCGCTGGGCCGCGTCGCGCGGGCTGCCGCGAACCGAAGGGCATAGGCGCGGCGTCGAGGCGCTTCGGGGTGCCGTCCGTTCGGCGATCGACCTCGGTATCCGCTACCTGACGGTCTACAGCTTCTCGTCGGAAAACTGGGCGCGTCCGGTCGAGGAGGTGTCCGACCTGATGCGCCTGCTCAAGCACTTCATCCGGAGCGATCTGGCCGACCTCGCGCGCAACGGCGTCCAGGTCCGCATCATCGGCTCGCGCGACACCCTCGCGCCCGACATCCGCGCGCTGCTGGTGGAGGCCGAGGACCGGACCCGCTGCAACGGCGTGCTCACCCTCGTGGTGGCCTTCAACTACGGGTCCCGCCAGGAACTGGCCGCCGCCGTGCGTCGCATCGCCTCGCAGGTGTCCTCCGGCGCGCTCGATCCCGAGGCCATCACCCCGGACCTGATCGGCGCGCACCTCGACACCTCCGGCATCCCCGACCCCGACCTCATCATCCGGACCTCGGGGGAGCAGCGGCTCTCGAACTTCCTCATGTGGCAGGCGGCCTACGCCGAACTCGTCTTCCTGCCGGGTCACTGGCCCGACTTCGACCGGGCCGCCTTCGAGGGCGCGCTCGAAACCTTCACGCGCCGCGAGCGACGGTTCGGCGGCGTAGCGGCGCCGGACGAGGTGGTGCGCAAGCTCAAGTCGGCGCTGTGACCGTCGGCGCCGGAGGCGCAACACCCGTCTCGGCCTCACCTCAACGCCGGTGGGCCGACCTGCTGCCGCGGGTGGCCTCCGCGCTGGTGATGGCCGGTTTGGCGCTGGTGGCGGCCTGGTGGGGCGGCGACCCCTACGGCCTGTTCTGGCTCGCCGCCGCCGTGGCGGTGCTCTGGGAGTGGCAGCGCATGCTGGGTGACGCGCGGCGGCTCGCGCGGCTCGTGCCGGGCGCCGTGGGTCTCGCGGTCGCGGCGCCGCTCGCCCTGGCGGGTCAGGCTGCGCC
>CAXTFJ010000212.1:0-4787 GCA_964243405.1 uncultured Lichenihabitans sp.
GGGCTGGGGCCGGGGTGCGGCGGTCGCGCTGGCCCTGGCCGAGCGACGGCGCATCGCCGGCGCGGTGGTGACGGGGGCACCGGTGCCGGGCCTGGCCGAGCGGATCGGGCGCGCGCGGGGCGCGGGCGTGCCGGTCGCGGCCATCCAGGGCGCGGACGACCCGACCCTGCACCGCACGCCATCGACCGACTCACTGCTGTGGCGCGGAACCAACCACGTCATCCCGCGCGCCGGCCACGCCCCCTTCCTCGACAGCCCGGACGTGTTCAACCACCTCCTGTCGCTGTTCGCGGGCGAGGTGACGCGGCGGGGCTGACCCGGGGCGCCCGGCCTCACTCCGCCGCCAGCGCGGCCCGTTCCGTCACGCCGCTGCCCGACAGGTTGTCGAGGCTGGTCACGATGTGGCCCGCCAGCGCGTCGGCGAGCGCGGAGGGTTCGGCGGCGTTGCGCAGGAGCGCGATCTTGCAGGAGGGCAGCGGCGGGTAGCCGTCCGACACGCCCAAAATCCGCATGCCGGAGCGCACCGCGCTCTCGGGCAGCACCGACACAGCGAGCCCCGCCAGCACGGCCGCGCCCACCGCGGTCGAGTTCCAGCTCGAATACAGCACGCGGAACGGGCGGCCCATGTCCTCCAGCGCCAGGGTGGCGGCCTGCCGCCACGTGCAGAACGAGCGCCCGAGCGCGAGCGGCACGGGCGACATCTCGTGCACGGCGTGCCGGTTCGAGGTGACCCAGAACAGCCGCTCGCGCCGGATCACGGAGGCCCCCTGGTTCTGGGTCTGGGTGATGATGGCGAGGTCGAGGTCGGAGCCGGCGATGCGTTCCACCAGCATGGGGGTGGGCTCGCAGACGACCGTGACCTCCACCCGCGGGTTGGACTGGGAGAAGCGGGCCAGGATCTCGGGCAGGTAGCGGTCGGCGTAGTCGTCGGGCAGGCCCAGCCGCACGCGGCCCGCGAGTTCGTCGTCCGCGAAGCTCGACAGCGCCTCCACGTTGAGCTTGACGATGCGGCGGGCGTAGTCGAGCAGGCGCTCGCCGTCCTCCGTGAGCTTGGAATGGCGACCGTCGCGCTCGAAGATCGGCTTGCCGAGCCGTTCCTCCAGTTTCTTCATCTGCATGGACACGGCCGACTGGGTCCGGTGGACGGCGTCGGCGGCCCGGGTGAACGACCCCGCGTCCACGATGGCGATGAAGGTTCTCAACTGGTCGACATCGAGCAGGGCCGACATGGACGTTTGCCTCGGTCGCGGGGTCCTTCAACCTCTACCACGGACCGCGGTGAACGCCAGCCGAAGCCGGGCTGCGGCGGTCCGACATTGTGTCTTTTGTGCATCGCGCGCGGAAAGCGCGGCCGCCAAGGTTAAGCGACCCTGAACCGATGTGCCGAACAAAGACACGTTTGCGAAGATTTGGCCTTCTTCTTGGTAAATCTTAAGACATTCGCAAGATCTACGCCGATTCGGACGGCATCCATTTATCCAAGTTTTAAGTCGCACCGACTAGCTTCACCTCGGCCAAGTCGAGTTTGTTGTGAGTTGATCCGATGGTGGACGTGCACAGGCCCCGTGTAAAATATGTCATCGGCCCCGACGGCAGCCCGCTGACCATCGCGGACCTGCCGCCGCCGTCCACCAAGCGCTGGGTGATCCGCCGCAAGGCCGAGGTCGTGGCCGCGGTGCGCGGCGGCCTGCTGTCGCTCGAGGAGGCCTGCAGCCGCTACACGCTGACGGTGGACGAGTTCCTGAGCTGGCAGATGTCGATCGACCAGCACGGGCTCGCGGGCCTGCGGACCACGCGGATCCAGCACTACCGCCAGTGAGGACGCCAGGCCGGTCCGCGGTGGTCCTGCTCGCCGCCCTCGCGGGGCTGGCGGGCGCCCCGGCCCGCGCCGACCCCCCTGCCCCGCCTGTCCTCGCCCTGGATGGGCCGGCGTCCACCGTGTTCGCGGCCCCGCAGGACGGATGCGACGGCGACGACGTGCCCGACGCGCCCGTGCGGGCCTTCCGCACCGCGGCCGGCGGCGTCCGGCTGTTCGGGCTGCACACGCAGAACCGCAGCCTGACGGGCCCGAGCCTCGCGGCCCTGCGCATCGACTGCAAGCCGACCCTGCCGAGCCGCTTCGACGCGGACCCCGCCGCCTACGACGACGCGACCTGGATCACCGCGACCTGGACCGCCGACGGCCGCACGGTGGAGGCCCTGCTCCACCACGAGTACCACGCGAGCGAGCACCCGGGCCGCTGCCGCTTCACCGCCTACATGCCCTGCTGGTTCAATACGGTGCTGGCGGCCCGCTCGACCGACGGGGGCGCGAGCTTCGCCAAGACCCCCTCCCCCGTGGTGGCCTCGGCCCCCTTCACACAGGACGTCGACCAAGGACGGCACCGCGGCTTCTTCAACCCGTCCAACATCGTGTCGGACGGGCATTTCGCCTTCTTCCTCGCGGCCACGACCGGCTGGACCGGACAGAAGCCCGGCGCCTGCCTGTTCCGCACCGCGACCCCGGCCGATCCGGCCTCCTGGCGGGCCTGGGACGGGCGCGGCTTCGCGATCCGCTACGCCGACCCCTACCGCTCGCACACCCTGCCCGAAGGCGCCTGCCAGCCGGTCGGACCCTTTCCGGCGCCGGTGGGCGGCGTGGTGCGGCTGCGCGGCTCGGGCACGTGGCTGGCCGTCTTCCAGGCCGCGGCCGACCAGGCCCTGTTTCCCGTCCCGGGCTTCTACGCCGCGGCGAGCCGCGACCTGATCGCCTGGAGCGCCCCCCGGCTCGTCCTGCCGGGACCGACCCTCTACGACGACCCCTGCCGCTCGGGCGGACAGCAGATCGCCTATCCCGCGCTCCTCGACGGAAACGACCCGTCCCGCAACTTCGACCGGTCCGGGCCGCACCCGGACCTGTACTACACGGTGCTGGCTGCCGACGGCTGCACGCTCACGGGCCGGCGGGTCCTGCTGCGCCGCCCCCTGACGGTCGCGCCCCCGCCCTGACGCGCGGGGGGTCGCGGTTCACATCGTCTCCCGTCGAAAATCCTCGCCGACTCGCCTCCAGGTTGAGACAACGGTCGCCTGCTCTAATCTCACCGGCGTCGCAGTGCGCGGCGGACCCGACGAGGATGACCGGCGAGGACCATGACGCTCGACCTCCCGACGCTCCTGCTGGTCGCGGCGATCATGTCCACCCTGAGCGTGGTCCTGACGGTCCTGGCCTGGCTCCAGCACCGGGATCAGGCCGCGCTGCCGTGGATGGCGGCCGTGCCGGCCCTGGCGATGGCGGGCGCGTCCGCCCGGGGCCTGCTCCCCCCGGTCCCGGCCATCCTGCTGGGCAACATCGCCGTCCTCCTGGCGGGCTCGGCCTTCTGGGCGGCCTGCCGCGTGCTGCGGCGTCCCGACGTCGGCCCCGTTCCCTTCCTCGTGCCGCCCGTGACCTGGATCGCGGCCTGCAGCATTCCCGCGGTCCAGGCCGACCTCAACGCGCGGGTGGCGCTCATCAGCGTGCTCAGCGCCGCGCAGCTCGGCTCCGCGGTCCGCGAACTCTGGGCCGATCGCCCGGGAAGGCTGCCGGCGCAACGCGCACTCATGGGTGTGGCGGGCCTGCACGGGGGCCTCCTGATGGTCCGGGCGGTTGCCGCCACCCTGGCCTGGAACGACAAGACCACGCCGGCCAGCAGCTTCGGGCTCGTGACGCTCGGGTCGCTGATCTTCGTGATGCTGCTCTGCGCCACGATGGTGACGCTGGCGAAGGACCGGGCCAGCCGGGCCTTGGGGGTGGAAGCGGGAACGGACCACCTGACGGGCCTCGCCAACCGCCGGCGGTTCGAGCGGGACGTGGGCGCGACGATCCGGCGGGCGTCCGGCCGTGCGGAGCCGGTGGCGCTGCTGATGGTCGATGTCGACGCCTTCAAGGCCTACAACGACCTTTACGGGCACGCGGTGGGCGACGTGTGCCTGCGGGAGGTGGCGCGGGCCCTGCAGGCCGGGCTGCCCGCGGCGGGCGGGGCCCTGGCCTACCGCTACGGTGGCGAGGAGTTCGCGGTGGTGCTTCCCGGCACGGGGCACCGCGAGGCGATGGAGATCGCCGACGGGCTTCGCCGAGCCGTCGCGACCCTGGCGATCCCCCACGCGGGCGGCGCGCGCGGCATCGTGACGATCAGCCTGGGCTGCGCCAGCGCCGTTCCGGACGGCGTCGACGGCGCCGCTCATCTGCTCGACGCGGCCGACCGCGCCCTCTACCGCGCCAAGGAGGGTGGCCGGGACCGGGCCTGCTCCGCGATGGACCCAGCGCCGCCGGAAGCGTCCGCGCACGACCGCGCGGGATCGGACCGCGCGGGATCGAGCCCGCACCGAGACCGACCCGTTCCTTTTCAATCGCTTGGTTAACCGTCCGCTTACCCGTCCTCATCCACGCTGGCTCGGAGGTCACCCCGCGGACGCAGGACGTCGCGGCACGGTTTCTTCGAGCGAAGCGGAGCGGCACGCATGAGCACGGCGCAGACCAGGCCGGCCAACCGGTCGCAGCGGTGGGCGGCGCCGCAGCCCGACGCGCCGCGCAGGGCGCCGCCCCAGCCCCTGCGGGCCGGACAGGTGAGCCGGATCTCCGTCAACCGCGAGGCGGAAGCCGTCAGCGCGGGCCGCGCCGCCGCGGCCGCCATCACGGCCGCCTCCCAGGCGCGCAAGGCCGCGGTGACGCCGGCTTTCAAGCCTGAATTTGCACGCAGCCTGCGCATGCATCCGAAGCTTGCGGCCGTCGTGGCGGCCCTGGTGTTTCTGGTGGTGTTCGCGTATGCATT
>CAXTFJ010000213.1:0-4664 GCA_964243405.1 uncultured Lichenihabitans sp.
CCATGGCGCTGCAACGCCGGGAACGGGAGCCATCCACCCCATCTGCTTTCGGGCACGCCGTTAAGTTCCGGGAACGGCATAGATGGGCGCATTGCTGACCATGCCACCTGCAGACGCGAGATTTCAGCGAAGGCGTAATTGCGCCGTCCTTCTGCATCTTGTCTCACGTCACGAGTGGGCTGTCGGCAGAGCCGTGCGGAGCACAGAGGCTGTCGCCAAACCGATCCGGGGGCGCTGATCGGCAAGCTGCCACTGGGCACCCTGTGCCGCTGTGCGTGTCAATCTTCGACGGACAGGTCCGGATCGAAGCGACGGCTGTTACCCGATCAAACTCGCCGCCCGCGCGATTGAGCGTAGACGCGGGTCCACCGCAGTGGTCCATTCGGACTACGGAGCACCCGTTGCCGCCCGCGCCTCCCTGAGGCGGGCTGATCTGGGTGGAGGGTCAGGTTCCACACCCAAACGGCGCTGCCTTCCGTCGGTTTCAACTTACACCTTGTAACGGGGGAAGCGGTCGAGGCCGGCCTTCATCTCCGCGACCGTCGCGTGGAAGTACCCGTCGGCCGCGCTCCGCTTCTGGTTGTGCCCGCAGATGGCGCGGAGGACGCGGTCCTCGATCTTGCCGGTTCCGCGGCTCACGAAACTGTGCCGCCAGCCATGATTGGGATCGACGCCAGCGTCGAGCTTGACCTTCTCTCGGATCCACTTCGCGATCTGGCTCGCCCTCTGTTCCTGAATCGACCTTACCTCGTTCTCCTGCTTGCGCGGTCGATCACCGACGAACAGCAGGCCCTCAGGCGCCGCCTGCACGAAGTCGAGCAAACCTTCCTCAATCAGGGTGTCATGCAGTGGCACGACCCTGCTCAGGTCGGTCTTCGTCTGCGTAAACCTGACGAGCCAGATGCCGGTCTCATCATCGCGCCAGATGTGCTTCTTCTCCAACCAGCAGGGTTCCTGGACACGCGCGCCCGAGTAGGCGCAGATCCACGGCATCCATCGTCGTGACGCGGCGGCCTTGGGGTACGCTCCTCCAAGCTCGACGCTACGCGCAATACCAAGGATGGCGCTGACCTCCTCGGTGCGGAACGAGCGATCCCTCGTGCGCTCCGCCTTGGGCACGAGAAGCTTGACGCCGGTGACCGGGTTGTCAGGCCGCAGCCGCTTGCCATCCCGCGTCGTGGCGAAGGCGAAGACGGATGAGGCTGCCACGAGGTCGTTGCGGTTCACGGTGGAGGGCGCGAGCCCGTCGACATCGCGGCGATGCTCGGCCCAGGCCCAAATGTCGTCCTGGTCGATCCGGCGGACGTCCTTATCCCTGACGCGGGCGGCGAGGCTGTTGAGCGAGGGCGTGTAGCGCCGGATCGTGGAGGGATCGACCACGCCCTTGTTGCTGTCGCACCAGCGCGCGAACAGGGTGGCGACCGTGACGCGCGTGGCCTGGTCGAAGCTGGGAAAGCGAACCAGGTGCGGGTCCGGCGAGAAGTCGCCCTCGCTGATTTGGTGGAGGCGAGCGGTGCCGAGGGTGACCGCTTGGCCGATCTGCTTGAGGAGTCGCAGGCGAGTGTCATCGTCGAGCATAAGCTGGTGCTTGGTGCAGACGGCGTCGGCCTGCTTGCCGAACAGGTCCTCCATCGCCTCGCGGTAGGTCAGGGAGAAGTATTCGGTGGTGAGGTCGCCGCCGTGGCGCCACGTCAGAAGCTGCGGGCCGAACGGCAACTGCATGTCGGCGAGGAAGCGCGCCGAGGACGGGTCGAGGCTGGGGCGACCGTCACCCTCGTCCGAGTCGCCCGTCCGCCACGCCTCGACCGCCTCCTCGTGGGCACGCTCTGACCGCTCGAAGTCAGGCGGTTCGTCCTCGCGCGCGCCGCCGACCATCGCGCGATAGGCGTCGCCAGCCAGCGCGGTCACCTGCTTCAGGGTGAGCGGCCGCGGGCCGACGCGGACTGAATCGAAGAAGGCGTCGAGAGCGGCCAGCGCCGGCTTGAACCGCTTCCTGGCCTCGCCCGCCTCCCTGGTCCGCAGCGACGCGATGACCTTGTCGCCGATCTTGACCGTGACGTCCTCGCCGGCAACCGGCAACGCGACATGCCGGCCGCGCACCTTGTTGCGGAGGTCGGCGGGGACGCGGACGTTGAGGTGCCAGGAACCGCTTGACGCGATGAGGACCGGGCCGGGCATTCTGAGGGCCACTGTGTAAGACCGCTGTGTAAGAGCGGCCGCGAAAAGACCCTACCAGATCAGCAACTTATTGAGATCGCGTGAAGATCGGATGGTGCCCAGGAGAGGACTCGAACCCCCAGGGCAACCATCTCCGAGCAGATCAGCATATCATGCTGATCCGAAAGAGCAGGACTGCAGATTGTCTTGAGTAGAGTTTATAAACACTCAGAGCTACGGACCATGATGTGGATGCAAATAGCACGTCAACTGCTTGGCAGGCGAATTCATCTTGGCTTTCTGCGAGCCTGCTTGGCCGCCTTGGTGCGGCCCGGGTGTGAAAATGGTGCGGTCTTCTTTGTCGCAATCCAGGGTAGGAGGTTGATCGGCATCGGCTCGAGATGGCCCGTGACGACGGGCAGCTTCAAAATTGCACCCTGCAGGATCTGCAAATCGTAGCCGCCGCAGTACCGCTCGGTCGTCTCGGTCTTGCCGCCATGACCGAGCAGCTCGGCCCGTTCCTCCGCGCCGACCCTCTCCTGCTTGAGGCTGTTCCCAAAACCACGACGGGCGGAATGGCTGCCCGTTCCCTTCGCCGTGATGCCGGCGAGGTCGAGCACGGGGCGGAGTTGATCGTGGAAGCGGTCGCCCAACGGCGACTGCGTTGTCGGCGAGTAAAGGTCGGGAAACAACAGCTCGTAGCCAAGCGCTTCCACCTCAGCCACGTAGTCCAGAAATCCCAACCTGATCAACTCGGGATGTATGATGACCGGCCGTTCGCTTTGCGCGTTCTTCAGCCGTCGATACTTGTTGTCGACCAATTGGATGTGAGGGACGATGCCGAGGGCGGTTTGGACGTCCTTGGTCATCGCGCCACAAATCTCCTCGCGACGCCCACCACCGTACTGGATAAGCATGGTCGCGAAGTAGATCGCGCCATGGAAGACGCAGGGGCCTGGTTCGCAAATCGCGTTCCAGGCCTTGCAGCCTGTGAACGGTGGCTGCCTGAACAGCGCCCCGCTCTGCACGGGCTGCATCGTTGGTCGTGCGTCGCGGGCCCGCTTGGGACGCGCCTTGCTGACGACGAGGCCCTTGAACGTCAGGGCGGCGTCGAAGCGGACGCCGGCGCTTCTGGCTCCGTCGAACACTTGCGCGAGCTGCTGCGTCCAGCGGTCCGCGGTCGGCTTGTCCACGCCGATGAACTGCTTCGGCTTCTTCGCCCACTCCTTGCGCAGTTCGGCGATGGTCCGGCCCTCGTCGCGCTCGCTCTTGCCGTGGTGGACGTAGATCTCGCTCTGCAGCAGATGCACAAAGCCGGCGAGGTGGTTCTGCTGCAGCCCGCGCAGGCCGTCGACGCCGTGCACCTCGCGAACGTACTTCGCAAAGAACCTAGCTGCCGCCACCACCTGGCGCTGGGTCTTCGGATCGACGTTGCGCAACCTGCCTTCGACCAGCCTTTCCGCTTGGGCAACGATATCGTCGTTAACTTGGTGCGCCGTCTCGCTCGGAGTTGGACGCGAGGAGACCGCAGGTGCCTCAGTCCGTACCGGGGTCGGCGCCGTCGATGGTTCGCTGGCCGCGACCGCGGGGCCGGCCTCCTGAGCCGGAAGGGTGACGGCTTGCTGGCGGGTGAAACTCTCGAGCAGGGCCGCAGCGTCGCCGGCATCACCGTCCCAGCGGTGCCGCGTGTCGAAAAGGGCGGCAGCCATCGCTCGGTACTTGATGGTCTGCGCGAGACCGAGGTTGATGGCGCTCGTCGTGCCGCCCACGCCAGCGAGCAGAGCCTCGAGTCTGGGCCGGCTGTCGCGCACCATGTTGTTGCGGCGTAAGCCGTCGAGCATGACGGCGACCTCGGCGATCTCATGGTTGCTCATGCCGGCCTCGAGCAGGCCGGCCTTGTTCACATCATCGATCGTGACCTCCGGCCCACCTGCAGCCAGCAAGCGGTAGACGTGACCCATGATGACGTCACTGCGACGGCTGGCAGTCACCGTGAACCCGGGCTGCAGCCGGTCGAACTGCGCGGCGCGCTCGAGCCGTTGCAGGTGTTCGAGCGCCACCTTCCTGAAGAGGCCCTTGACCTGATCGGGGCTCAGCCGGTGGTCGGACCCGTTCGCCCCTTCCCCAACGCCCATCATCGCGGTCGCCTCGCTGTCCAGGGCTGCCGCGAGCCGTCGGGCAACCGCCTGCTCCTTCGTGCCCAGGCTGAGAACGAGGTACGACCGATTCGCGCCCTTGCAAAGCCATGGCGGCAGGCGGCGGCGCCAGTAGTACACGGCGCCACGGCGCTGGACGTGCGGTATGGACGGCAAGGGACGGCACCCGTCGGCGTCGCCACCCCGTGCCGCTGGCGGGGTCGCGCACGCCGTGTGTCACAGGCATGTGTCACACTCAAGCCCGACCGCCCCAGCACTGGGGTGGCCGCTCAGCAGGATCAATGGCTTACGGTGATTTGGCTGGGGCGGGAGGATTCGAACCTCCGCATGGCGGAATCAAAATCCGCTGCC
>CAXTFJ010000214.1:0-4587 GCA_964243405.1 uncultured Lichenihabitans sp.
CGGCCATGACCAGCCGACAGCTTTGCGCCCGTGTTGGTTCTTCAGGCCACCTGACGGAGCGCTCAAGAGCGAACGTTCCTGCAGAAGGCCGCCGCGACGCCGTTGGCTGCTTCCGCGCGGCTTAGGCCACAGCGGCGCCATTTCTGATATGGATGCTCCGCGGATCCGACGGTCGCCGTTGCCGGCCCGAACTGCTTGACCGCGCGGGCTGGACCCTACACGTGCTCTGATCAATAGGCCCTTAGAACATCGTACGGGGAGCGATCGGGACGGATGGCATACACGATCGTGACGCTGGGCGGGGACGGGATCGGCCCCGAAGTGCTCGACGAGGCCGTCAAGGTGCTCCGCGCCGTCGAGGCGGCAGTGCCGGGCCTGTCTCTCGACCTGAGGCCTTATCCGGCCAGCGTCGCGCTGTACGCCCGAACGGGCGAGGCGCTTCCGGCGGAGACCTTCGAGGCGGCGCGGGCCGCCCACGCCGTCCTGCTCGGCGCCATGGGGCTACCGGATGTGCTCATGGCGGACGGCACCGAGGTGCAGGGGCGCGTGATCATCCGGCTGCGCAAGGGCCTCGACCTGTACGCCGGCGTGCGGCCGATCAAGCGCTATCCGGGCGTGCCGGTGATCGTGGACCGCGGCTGCCCGGTGGACTTCATCATCGTGCGGGAGAACACGGAGGGGCTGTTCGCCTCCTTCGACGGCGGCACGGAGATCGCCGACCAGGTGGTTGGCGACACCATGCTCGTCAGCCGTCGCGGGACGGAGCGCATCGCGCGCCACGCCTTCGCTCTGGCCCGGAACCGGTCCGGTCGGCCGTCGGACGGGAGGGCGCTGGTAACCTGCGTCGACAAGGCCAACATCTTTCGCTCGCTCGCCTTCTTCCGCCGCGTCTTCACGGAGGTGGCGACTGGCGAGTTCCCCGACGTCGCCCATAGCTACGCCCTCATCGACGCGCTCTCGCTGGCGGTGCTGCAGGACCCGGCGAGCTACGACGTGCTCGTCATGGAGAACATGTTCGGCGACATCCTGTCGGACCTCGCAACAGCGCTCTGCGGCGGGCTCGGCATGGCGCCGTCCGGCGACATCGGCGACGCCCACGGGATGTTTCAGCCCTCGCACGGCTCGGCGCCGACGATCGCCGGACGCGGGATCGCCAACCCGATCGCCACCATCCTGTCGGCGGGGATGATGCTGGACTGGCTCGGCACCAAGAACAACGACCCGGTCGCGCTGCAGGGGGCCAAGCTGATCGACCGGGCCATGAGCGAGGTGACGAGTTCGGGCACGCTCACCGCCGATCTCGGCGGTACGGCGTCGACGTCGGAGATGGGCGATGCCATCGCACGGGCCGTCACTCGCGCCGCCCGCACGGGCCAGCCGTGAAGCGCCTCGGCTGACACGACATGACAGCCTCTCCGCCCGTGCCGCCGGGTCAGCCTTGATGCAGCCATCGGCAGGCTGATCGCGCCATGGGCACCGCTGCAGGATTGTCGCCTTTGTCCCACTACGACCTGATCGGCGCCGCCGCGATCGGGATCGCCGCCATCGTCGTCCTGATCGCCGCCCTGCGCGTCAACGCCTTCGTCTCGCTCCTTCTCGGCGCGGTGATCGTTGGATCCCTGTCCGGGTTGGGATTGTCTAAGACCGTAGGCGCGTTCCAGGCAGGCTTCGGGTCGACCGTCGCGAGCGCCGGCATCCTGATCGGCTTCGGGGCGATGCTTGGCCGACTTCTGGCCGACAGCGGCGGCGCCGGGCGCGTGGTGGACGTTGTGCTCGACCGTGTCGGTCCCGCACTGCTGCTCTGGGCGGTTGGCCTAGCCGCCTTTCTGCTCAGCATTCCGCTCTTCTTCGAGGTCGCCGTCGTTCTCGTCCTGCCGGCGGTGCTCCTGCTCGGGAAGCGATCGGGCCGGCCCATGGCCGAGCTCGCCGTGCCGGCGCTGGCTTCCATCACGCTTCTGAACGGGTTCCTCCTCCCCCATCCCGGTCCCTTGACAGCGGTGCTGCGGCTTGGCGCCGATTTCAGCCGAACGCTGCTTCTCGGCCTCGTCGTCGCGATCCCCACGCTGGTCGTCAGCGGCCCCCTGATCGCCCGGCTTCTGGCGCGCGGGATCGTCGCCGCCCCGCCTCCTGGCATCGTGCCCGACGTCGCGCGCGACGACGCCCGGCGCAGGACGCCCTCCGTCGGGTGGGTCCTGCTCGTCGTGCTGCTCCCCGTCGCCCTGATGCTGCTCAAGGCCGTCGCGGACGCCGCGCCGCAGGGAGCGCCGTTGCGGGCGCTGTGCGAGGTGGCTGGCGAGCCCATGGTGGCGCTGCTCGCGGGCCTCCTCGCCGGCATGGTCGTGCTCGGGATCGGTGCCCGTCTCACGCCAAGCGAGGTCGGTGACATTACGGGCCGGGGCCTGCCGGTCGTCGCCGGCGTCATCATGATCGTGGCGGCCGGCGGCGGCTTCGGCGCCGTGCTCAAGGCGTCGGAGGTGGGCGGCGCCATCGGCGACCTCGTCCGGGGCTGGGGCATTCCCGTCCTGCTGCTCGGCTGGCTACTCACCGCGATCGTTCGCGCAGCGGTGGGTTCCGGAACGGTGGCGATCGTGACCGCGGTGAGCCTGCTCGAACCGGTCGCACATGGGCTTCAGCCGACGCGCCTGTCGCTGCTCGTGCTCGCCATCGGCGCCGGGTCACGCTTCCTGTCGCACGTGAACGACGCGGGTTTCTGGCTCATCAAGGAGTACATGGGCCTGAGCCTCAGAGACACTTTCAGGTACTGGACGACGCTGGACTGCTTCATCTCCGTCGTGGCGCTCGGCGGGGTCATGCTGCTTGATGGCGTGCTTGCCTGATGCGATGCACGCAGCTGCGTCGAGGGCCGACTTCGAGCACGATCATTCCGGAGCTGGGCGCCCCACTCCGTTGCTTGCCTTCGAGCCTTTCCTGCGGAGCGCCGCATGCAGGACGACGACGGTCCATCGCCAACCGGGCTGAGGTACGATCAGATGCGGACACGGAGGCTGTGGTGCCGGACAGCTCACCCATCGCTAAACCGGACGGGGATACTGCTCGCCTCAGGTTCATGAGCGTCGGACCCATCCTCTATTTTGCGTCTCCGATGGTCGCGCCGACGCAGGCGTATGCGGAGGATCTCGCCCGATGACGGACGCGAACGACCCGGTTCTTAAACTCGCGCGCGACCTGATCGCGCTGGACAGCCGGAGCTCCGTCTCCAACCTTGCCGTCGCCGACCGCATCGAGGCGGAGCTCGCCGGCTTCGAGGTGGAGCGCATCGACTACGTCGACGCGGCCGACGTCGCCAAGCGCGCGCTGGTCGCGCACCGTGGAGTGGTGGGAGGACGATCAACGGGAGGGCTGGCCTTCTCCGGCCACATGGACACCGTGCCCGCGACGGGCTGGACGGACGATCCCTGGCGGCCCGAGATCAAGGGCGGGTCTCTCCGCGGCCTTGGCAGCGCCGATATGAAGGGCCCCTTGGCAGCAGCCATCGTGGCCGCGCAGCAGCTCCCCGTCGACGTACCGGTCACGCTGATCATCACCACGGACGAGGAAACCACCAAGGCGGGAGCGAGGCAGGTCGTTGAGCGCTCCGAGCTCGTCCGCCGCGCCGCACCGAGGCTGATCGTCGTCAACGAGCCGACGGGCATGGTCCCGATCCGTGGCCATCGGGCACACGTGGAGATGATGGTCACGGCGACGGGCGTGCAGGCACACAGCAGCACGGGAGCGGGCCGGAACGCAAACTGGGAGCTGATCCCGTTCCTCGCCGCCGCTCGGCGGATCCACGACAGGCTGCGAGCCGACCCTGCGCTGCAGGATCCCAGCTACGATCCCCCGTTCAGCGATTACAACCTCATCCTCGACAACCACGGCACCGTGATCAACGTGACGGTGCCGCTGGCCACGGCCCGGATCAAGTTCCGCTATAGCGCGCGCGTCGACCCGCGCTGGGTCGTCGAGAGCACGCGCGAGGCGGCGGAGGAAGCGGGGCTGACGTTCGAGGCGAAGTTCGAGGGTGAGCCCCCGGAGCTTGCGGCGGACCACCCGCTGGTCCGCCTGTGCTGCGAGGTGGCCGGCGCGGAGGCCCGCACGGTGCCGTTCGGCACGGATGCGTCACAACTCCAGGCGATCGCGCCCTGCGTAATCCTCGGCCCGGGTGACATCGCGAACGCGCACCGGCCCGGCGAGAGCATCGACATCGCCGAACTTGTCGGTGCCGTCCCGCGTTTCGCGGCGTTGGCGGCACGCCCTGAACTCAAGACGATCAGCGGCGCCGTGTGTTGATCGGCGTCGACCTGAACTTCTGCTGGCCTGAACTCATCAGAGGCTTGCAGCATCGATCGGCGTCCTGTTTCGCGCCGGTCGACACTTGGCGGCATGGAAGGACCAAGTAACCACGCTGACTCGTCAGCAGGAATGCCTCCGACTCGGCATGTCCTGACCCGATACTTCGCCGCAGGCGTGCCTCTGCGGTCGCCGGAACCCCGCGGTCTTCGTCAGGCCGAGGACCTCGCCACGATCCTGTTTAGAGCATTTCGGGGTTGCGTAGAGTCGGCGGGTCCGATTCAGGGTGCCTGGGGC
>CAXTFJ010000215.1:0-4506 GCA_964243405.1 uncultured Lichenihabitans sp.
GTCCGGGTCCCCCCACGCGGCGGACCGCGTCGCCCAGCACGCGCAGGGCGAGTTCGGCGGGCGCCGCGGCGAGCGTTGCGCCGTCGAACGTCGCGTGCCCGCTTCCCCCATCGCGCTCCGCCTGCCGGGCCAGCCCTGCCGCGGCGTGGCGAAGCGCCGCCTCGGCCCGCGCGGCCCTGGCCGCTAGGGCGCCCAGCCGCGCCGCGTCCAGCCCTTCCTCCGCGAGGGCAGGTGTCAGCGCGCGCCAGCGGGTCCGGGCGAAGCGCGGGTCGACGTTGGACGGGTCGCACAGGAATGGCCAGGCCCCCGCCTCGCAGGTGGCCAGGAGACGCGACTTCGGAACGCCGAGCAGCGGTCGGACGTGGATCACGTCGCCCCGCGTGCGGCTCGCGCCCATGCCGGCCAGCCCGCCGATCCCGGAGCCGCGCGCCATGCGGAACAGGAGGGTTTCGGCCTGGTCGTCCAGCGTATGCGCCGTGGCGAGGTGGCTTGCCCCCCGCTCCCGGCAGGCGTCGACGAGCAGGGCGTAGCGCGCCGCGCGGGCTTTCTCCTGGACGGCTCTGCCGGGCTTGGGCCCACGCCACGTCAGCACGCATGAGGGAAGACCCAGAGCCTCGGCCCGCGCGACCACGAAGGCCGCGTCGTCGGCCGAACCGGCGCGCAGGCCGTGGTCGACGGTCGCCACGGAGACGGGCGGCAAGTCGGTCGTGACGCGACAGGCCGCGATCAGATGCAGCAATGCGACCGAGTCAGGCCCTCCCGACACGGCGAGCACGAGGCCCGTGGGCGCGAGGCCCAGCAGCGGCGAGAGGGCGTCGAGGATCTCGGCGGGTGAAACCGGCGGGACGACGGGGTCCGCTCCCGTCAGCCGTCGGCGCGGCAGTGCGCCCGCTTCATCTCGCGGTCGACCCCGGCCCTCACGTCCGGCGAGGCCGCGGGATATTTGCGGGTGACTTCCTGGAACGTCGCGCAGGCCTGCTCCTTCGCACCCAGCGCATCGAGCGACACGCCGAGCTTCAGCAGGGCGTCGGGCGCGCGGGGCGCCTTGGGATAGTCGGTCGACAGTTTCAGGAACTGCTCGGCGGCCTCGCGGTGGCGGCCCAGGCGGGAGAAGCTTTCCCCCATCAGGTAGACGGCGTCGGGCACCATGCGGTCGCGCGGGTATTTGTCCACGAAGCTCTGCAGGCCCGTGGCCGCGCTGTCGTACTGGCCCTGCTTGTAGCTGTTGAGGCCCGTCTCGAATTCCTCCCGGGTGCCGCCGGGCACGAGGCTCGCCACCGCTCCCGATCCGGGAAGCGGATGCGCGCCGGGCGGCGCCGCGATGACGCTCGGACCCGCGTCGGCGTCGGGGGCGGGCTGCGCCCCGGAGCGCATGAGATCGAGCGGCGCGCTGGGGGGCGTCGTCCCGAGCGGTTTTGGGGCGCCGGGTGCGGCCGGGTCGGCATCGGGATCGAAGGCGTCGCCCGAGCGGGTCGGCTTCAGCGGCACGTAGCCCCCGGCGTCGGCGGTGCGCGGGGCGGGTGGAGGCGGTGTGACGACGGCGACCGCGGGCGCCGCCGGGGCGTCCACGTCGGGGGACACGTCGCCCCGGCGCTGCGCGGCGACCGGGCGGCCGGACGCGCCGTGGTCCTGCAACTCCTGGAAGCGGAAGTCCACGTCCTGGCTCAGCTTGCGGAGATTGTCCTGCAGCTGTTCGTTCTGATGCTGAAGTTCCTCGACCCGGCCCCGCAGGGTGCGGATCTCGGTTTCCAGCCGGCCGACGCGGAGCAGCATCTGCGACGGATCGCCGGCCTGGTCGGCCCCGCCGTCATTCCCGTCCGGATCCTGCTGGGCGAGGAGCGTGGGACCGGCCGTCGTGCCGGCCCAGGCCGGTCCGCCCGGCACGCCGACGACGGCCGCGAGGCTCGCGGCCAGGAGGGACAAGCGGAGGGATCGAACGCGGGTCATGAGGGTCCGGTCTGCCGGGGCGGTTCACCTTGGTTCCACGGCAGTTCGGCTTTTCGATGAAAGTGCGGCGGCGATCAAGCCGCCGCGTGCGTCGCGTCAGGACTGGCCGGTGCGCAGCACGGTCACGGCGCGCCGGTTCTGCGACCAGCAGGAGATGTCGTTGCACACCGCCACGGGCCGCTCCTTGCCGTAGCTCACCGTGTGCATGCGGGCCGCCGAGATGCCGCGCGAGGCGAGATATTCCTTGACCGACTCGGCCCGGCGCGCGCCCAGCGCGAAGTTGAACTCGCGGGTGCCGCGCTCGTCGGCGTGTCCCTCGATCGTGAAGACGTAGCGCGGGTAGCGCGACAGCCACTGGGCCTGCTTGTCGAGCGTCGCCTGGCCGGCGGCGTTGAGGTCCGTCTGGTCGGTGTCGAAGAACACGCGGTCGCCGACGTTGGAGGCGAAGTCCTGCGGGCTGCCGGGCGTGCCGGCGCCCGTGCCGTAGCCGCCTCCGGCCCCGATCCCGCCGAGGCCGCCGAGCGCCGCCTCATCGGCATTGTTCTTGGCGCAGGCCGTCAGCGCGAGGCCGACAGCCACGACCGCTGCGACGCGCAGGCCCGACTTGGACGAGATGATCGGCATGGAACGCTCCTTGACCTTCGACGAGACGCGTCGATTGAACTTGGGCTCAGGTTTAGGCTCGTCTTGGTTAATCGGAGGTTTTTGGAAACCTTGATCGGCGCCGAGCCGGACGCGTGGACCGCAGCGGGCCGCGAACGTGGTTAACGGGGGGTTGATGGCCGCAATGGGGCACCTCCCCTGCACGGGCGCGGTCCGTGCCCCGCTGTTGCGTTCAGGCCACGCCTGTCCAGCGGGACCCCGCCTCACTCCGCCGCTCGGATCCGTTCATCGGGTCTGTCTCGTTCCGATACGCCGATGTAATCGCGCGTCAGCGGAACCGCGTCGATGCTCGGCGAAAGCTGCGCCTGGAACACCATCAGGCCGCCGTGGCGGAACGAAGCCTCGCTGGCCGCGAGATAGAATTCCCACATGCGCTCGAACCGCGCGTCGTAGCGAGGGCGCAGCGCACCGCGGCGCGCCATGTAGCGCGCGCGCCAGTGCCGCAGCGTTTCCGCGTAGTGCAGCCGCAGCACTTCGAGGTCGGTCAGCCACAGCCCGCTCGCCTCGATGGGCGGCACCACCTCCGACAGGGCCGGGATGTGGCCGCCGGGGAAGATGTGTTTCCTGATCCACGCACTCGTGGCCGTGCGTCCCGTATTGCGGCCGATCGAGTGGATCAGGGCCACCCCGTCGGGGGCGAGCAGGCGCCGGATCGCGCCGAAATAGGTGTCGTAGTGCGGCGTGCCGACGTGCTCGAACATGCCGACCGAGACGATGCGGTCGAAGCGCTCGTCGAGCGTGCGGTAGTCGCGCAGTTCGAAACGGACGCGGTGCGACAGGCCGAGCGCCTCGGCCCGTTGCCGGGCCACCGCCAGCTGTTCGCGCGACAGCGTGATGCCGAGCACCTGAACGTCGGCGGCTCGCGCGATCGAAAGCGCGAGCCCGCCCCAGCCGCAGCCGATGTCCAGCACGCGCTGGCCCGGCGCGACCAGCAGCTTGGCCACGATGTGGCGCTTCTTCGCCGCCTGCGCCTCGTCGAGCGTCATGTCCGGATCGGCGAAGTAGGCGCAGGAATATTGGAGGTCGTCGTCCAGGAACAGGCGGTACAGGTCGTGCGACAGGTCGTAGTGGTGGCTGACGTTGCGGCGCGACCGGGTCTGCGTGTTGATCTGGTGGATCAGCGCCGACAGCTTGTAGGCCGCCGTTCGCAGCAGGCCCGGAGGACGGGTGGGCCGCAGCTCGAAGTTCACCATGGCGAGGTTCAGCAGGTCGTAGATCGACCCCTGTTCCATCACCAGGTCGCCGTCCATGTAGGCTTCGCCCAGGTGTCGGTCGGCGTTCCAGGCGAGTTTGAAGGGCGTCAACTTGCCTTTGAGGCGCACCACCAGGGGCTGGCTGCCGGGCTCCGCCTCGCCGATCGTGAAGCTTCGGCCATTCTCAAGATTGACCGTCAACCGGCCCCGCCGGAAGAGTTGGTTCAAGTAGCCGTGAAGCATCGGACCCGTGCCGCGGACGCCGCCACCCCTTCCGAGCCGGAAACCCGGCGGTGACGCCAACGACATTGCGGCAGGCCGCCCGCAAATCAACCTGCAGCGCGCCGATCTCAACAGAATTAAGACAGCGGTGGGGCGCGCCGGGCCTTTCCTGTTAGCCCACGCGAAGCCGTCAGGCCAGCAGCGGACCCCAGGCCGGATCGGACGCGAACGATCCCGTGGCGACGGGGAACTCGGCGCGGCCGAACACGTCCGTCATGAAAATCTTCGAGCCCGAATTGCCGCCGGGATCGCGGAAGAACATGAGGTAGAGCCCGTTGGGCGCCCAGGTCGGCCCCTCGTTGTGGAAGCCCTCGGTCAGGATGCGCTCGCCTGACCCGTCGGGCTTCATGACGCCGATCCCGAAGTTGCCGCCCTTCTGCCGCGTGAAGGCGATGTAGTCGCCCTTGGGCGACCAGACAGG
>CAXTFJ010000216.1:0-4380 GCA_964243405.1 uncultured Lichenihabitans sp.
GCCTGGGCCTGCGCGTAGCCGGTGCCGAACACCGTGCCTCCGCTGCCCCAGCCGCACAGGGCCAGAACCAGGCCGCAGGCGGCCGAGAATAGCACCGGCCACGTCTTGAACCAGCGCCCGACCGGGTGGGCGAAGCCCTTCGCCACCAGGATCAGCACGCGGCTGAACAGGCCGCCCGCCAGGCCGCAGACCACGCCCGCGACGAGCACCGCGGTCCAGGAGAGGCCCACCGGCAGGGTTGCGTCCGTGGCGCCGAAATAGGTGTAGTCGCCCACCAGGGCCAGCGACGTCAGGCCCGCGGCGATCACCGTGCCCAGCACCAGCCCGCTCGCCCGCACTTCGAAGGAGCGGCTCATTTCCTCGATGCCGAAGATGATGCCCGCGAGCGGGGCATTGAAGGCCGCAGCGATCCCCGCCGCCGACCCCGCGAGCATCAGCCCCGGCTGGCGGTGCGGCTCCAGCCGGCCGAAGAACGCCATGGTGGAGGCGCCCACCTGCACCGTCGGTCCCTCGCGCCCCGCCGAGGCGCCGCACGCGAGCCCGAGGATCAGGAGCACGATCTTGCCCACGGCGAGCCGGATCGACACGAGGCGCGCGCGGGCGGGCAGGTCCGCCATCTTGTGGGCCGCGATCACCTGCGAAATGCCGCTGCCCTGCGCGCCGGGGAAGTAGGTGCGGGTCAGCCAAGCCGCGAGCGCGAACCCGCCCGGTCCCAGCACGAAGGGAGCCGAGGGCCATCGGGTCACGACGAGGTGGAACAGCAGTTGGGCCCGATCGGCCAGCCACGCCATTGCGACCGCCAGCGCACCGACCGCGAGACCGCCCACGACGAACAGCGCCCGGCGCCGCCAATGCGGCCACCAGATGTCGCGGACATGGTCGCGGGACGGAAAGCGGGCGAGGGGAAGCGTCATGGACCATTGCGGGTTGCGGAGGAGGAGGTCGGTCGGTTGTGGACCATTCCTCCCCTTCGATCCAAGCCTTTCAGGGTCGGATCACGACGCCCGCCCCAGGGTCACCTCCCGGGTGCGACCGAGTTTGTCCATGACGACCGCGAGGTCGGGGTGTGCGGAGAGCCTGCGGGCGTAAAGGCGCCCGACGGCCGCGACCAGCCGGCCCGAGCGGCCGAGCGCCGCATCCGCGAGCTCGATGATGCGCAGGTTCGGCCAGGCCTGCGGGCGGATGGCGGTCACGCGGTCGAGCACCGCGTCCTCGGCCTCGTCGGGGGCCGCCTGGGCCAGGATCGCGGTCATGGCGGCGGTGGAGCGGGAAATGCCCATGTGGCAGTGGACCAGGAGGTGGGCGCCCGGCCCGGCCGGGTCGGCCTCGACCGCGCGGCCGAAGGCCAGAACGGCCTCGACGTCGCCCGCGTTCGGCAGCACGATCCCGGGGCGGGGGTCGACCTCGTCGTGGAAGCGGAGCACGGTGCGGCTCACCGGCGGGTAGCGGCCGAAGTCGGGGTCCGGCCAGCCGGGGTCGAGGATGGACAGCACGTGCGTCACGGCCCGGGAGCCGTGCCCCTCGATCTCGTCGAGCCCGCACACGGTCAGGAGCGGGGGGATCGTCGCGGCCATGAAATCGCTCCTGCCGGACGGCTCTCGGCGTCCGGCGGTCAGAACCCGGCCGGAGGCGCGGCGGCCTCGGACGGGTCGAGGGGGAAGCTGAGCCGGAACAGCGTCCCCGGATGGGTCGAGCGCCAGTCGAGCGTGGCGTGCAACTGATCGGTGAGGGTCCGGATCAGCGTGCTGCCGAACCGTTCCGGCCCGTCGGCGGGCAGTCCGGGGCCGTCGTCGGCGATGCCGATGCTCACGACTTCGTCGACCACGTCCAGCGTCACGCCGAGCGTTCCCATCCGGCCCGCCTTGAAACCGTGCTTGACCGCGTTGGTCAGTGCCTCGTTCAGCACCAGGGCCAGGGCCGCGGCGGCCTCCGCGCCGATCGCCACGGGTTGCAGCCGCAGGTCCAGCGCGATGTTGGCGCACCCCGAGGCTGCGACCACGTCGGAGGCGAGTTCGCGCAGGAAGTCCGCGAGATCGAAGCGGTCCGCCTGCCCCTTCTCGTAGAGGCGTTTGTGCGCCAGCCCCACCGCGTCCACCCGCTCCAGCATCTCGCGGAGCGTCTGCTGCACCTTCGGGTCGGGAATGCTCAGGGCCTGCAGCATCAGCGTGGCGCTGACCATCTGCAGGCTGTTCTTCATCCGGTGATCGACCTCGCGCAATAGCAGCTTGTGCGTGTCCAGCGCCTTCTGCAGGTCGGCGTTCCGCTGAAACTGGGCCGCTTCCCAGAGCTTGTCTTCCTGCTGCCGGGCCATCCGCGGGGTGATGTCGAGCTGCGCGCCGAAGAAGTAGTCGAGCCGACCGTCCTCGCCGAAGACCGGGCTGATATGGAGCCCGTTCCAGAACGGCTGGCCGTCCTTGCGGTAGTTGAGGAGGTCGACCGACACAGGCCTGCGCTTGCGCAGCCCATCACTGAGACACTTGAGGGAAACCTTCGCGGTGTCGGGTCCCTGAAGGAAGCGGCAGTTGCGGCCGAGGACCTCGGCGCGGTCGTAGCCCGTCATCCGCAGGAAAGCGTCGTTGACGAAAACGATGGGGTTGTCGGGCAGGTTCGGGTCCGTGACCACCATGGCCATCTGAGCCGACCGGATCGCGGCGGAAAACGGCTCGCGCCCCGTGAGCGTGTGCCGAAGGCGCTCCCTGTCGAGGACGTCCGGGGCCTGATCCATGCTCCGCGTTTCAGCTTTACGACTGACGGGCCGATCGTTGCGGCACGCCGACGCGAGGTCGATGGGGTCGAGCGAGGCTCATCGTGAGCCTCGGGACACGCGGTAAAGCACAGCCTGCAACGCCTTGGAAGACGTTTCGCGAGGCTCCCCCGAGAGATCGCGGACGTGTTGCAATTGAAACGATGCGAGACCGCGTGTCAGGGCTGCTCGGCGAAATCGTAGGCGCCCCGGTCGGCGCTGTAGATCAGGATCTCGCGTTTGCCCGCGTGGTTGGCGGGACCCACGATACCTTCCTTCTCCATCCGCTCGACGAGGCTCGCGGCCTTGTTGTAGCCCACCGACAGGCGGCGCTGGACGTAGGACGTCGAGCACTTCTTGTCGCGCAGCACGACCTTGACGGCGCGGTCGTACAGCGCGCCGTCCTCGCCGCCCAACCCGCTTCCCAGGGCCGATCTGTCGAAAACGGGTGCCTCGGCCGGTCCTTCCGCGGCGTCCTCGCCTTCCTCGGTGGTGACGTCGAGGTAGTCGGGCTGGCCCTGCGCCTTGAGGTGGGCCACCACGGCTTCCACCTCCGCGTCCGACACGAAGGGCCCGTGCACCCGCGCGATGCGGCCCCCGCCCACCATGTGCAGCATGTCGCCCTGGCCCAGCAGTTGCTCCGCCCCCTGCTCCCCCAGGATCGTGCGCGAGTCGATCTTGCTCGTCACCTGGAAGGAGATCCGCGTCGGGAAGTTCGCCTTGATCGTCCCCGTGATCACGTCGACGCTCGGACGCTGCGTCGCCATGATGAGGTGGATGCCCGCCGCCCGCGCCATCTGCGCCAGCCGCTGGATCGCCCCCTCGATGTCCTTGCCCGCCACCATCATCAGGTCGGCCATCTCGTCCACGATCACCACGATGTAGGGGAGGACGGTGAGGTCCATCTCCTCCCGCTCGTAGACCGCTTCCCCGCTTTCGCGGTCGTAACCCGTCTGCACCGTGCGGATGATCGCCTCGCCCTTGGCTTTGGCCTCGGACACGCGGGCGTTGAAGCCGTCGATGTTGCGCACGCCGACCTTGGACATCTTCTTGTAGCGGTCCTCCATCTCCCGCACCGCCCACTTCAGGGCCACCACGGCCTTCTTGGGGTCGGTCACCACCGGGGTCAGCAGGTGCGGGATGCCGTCGTAGATCGACAGCTCCAGCATCTTGGGGTCCACCATGATGAGCCGGCACTGGTCCGGCCGCAGCCGGTACAGAAGGCTCAGGATCATCGTGTTGATCGCCACCGACTTGCCCGAGCCCGTGGTGCCCGCCACCAGCAGGTGCGGCATGCGGGCCAGGTCCACGATCACCGGCTCGCCGCCGATCGTCTTGCCCAGCGCGATGGCGAGCTTGTGGGGCGAGCGCTCGAAGTCGGGCTGCGCCATCAGCTCGCGCAGGAACACCGTGTCGCGCCGCTGGTTGGGCAACTCGATGCCGATCGCGTTGCGGCCCTGCACCACCGCGACCCGGGCCGAGACCGCCGACATGGACCGGGCGATGTCGTCGGCCAGACCCACCACGCGCGAGGACTTGATGCCCGGCGCGGGCTCCAGCTCGTAGAGCGTCACCACCGGCCCGGGCCGCACGTTGATGATCTCGCCCCGGATCCCGAAATCCTCCAGCACGCCTTC
>CAXTFJ010000217.1:0-4359 GCA_964243405.1 uncultured Lichenihabitans sp.
GGTGCGGCATGGCCCCGGCCGCGCGGGTCGCGGCACCACGCCCTGGTCGCCGCCGTGACCGCCCCCGCACCCACCGGCGTCACACCTGCCCCGGCCCGGCGCATGGCCCTGTACGCGCTGGACGACGTCGCGGCCGCCCTGGGGCAAAAGCGCCACGACGGGGCGGACCTCAACGACGACTACATGGGCGACCCGGACGAGCGCGAGCCGTTCCCGCCCCGGGCCGACAGCGAGCACGAGGCGCGCCTGCGCGACATCCTGCGCGCCGGCGAGCCGGGCTGCTGGCGCGACCTCGCCGCCGTGCCCGCCGGCGCCCTGGCCGCCCTGGACGACTTGGCTCGTCGCGCCCCCCACCTCGACGCCATGACCGCCCTGGTGCGCCGCCACTTGCGCGCGGCCACAACCATCGGCCTGCCCGTGTCCCTGCCGCCCGTGCTCCTGCTCGGGCCGCCGGGGATGGGCAAGTCCTGGTACATGGCCCGCCTCGCTGCCGCGCTGGGCTTGCCGTTCAGGGTGTACCCGATGAACGCGGCCACCCTGGGCGAGGGCCTGGTCGGCAGCCACCCATCCTGGCGCAACTCCGGGCCCGGGCTGGTAGCCAAGACGCTCTTGCGCGAGCGGGTCGGCAACCCGGTCGTGCTGGTGGACGAGTTCGATAAGGCCCAGGCGAACGGCTGGTCGCGCGACCCGTACTCGGCCTTCTACAGCCTGCTCGATCCCGCCAACGCCCGCGCGCTCGCCGACGAGTACCTGCAGTTCCCGATGGACGCGTCGCACGTGATCTGGGTGCTGTCCGGCAACGACGTCGCGCCGGTCCCCGAGCCGATCCTGGACCGGCTGACGGTGCTCACCGTGCCGCCCCTGGGTGCCACGGAACTCATGGCCGTGGCGCGGTCCATCTACGCGGACGCAAACGCGGCGCGGCTGGGCTTCTTCGATCCCGAGCCGGACGCGGAAGTCCTGCACGGCTTGCGGAGCCTCACCCCGCGCTCGGTCCGGGTGGTGCTGGACGACGCCATGGTGACCGCCGCGGCTGAAGGCCGGCGCACCCTCACCCCTGCCGACCTGCGGCCGCGCGGCCAGGGTGTCAGGCGCCGCATCGGCTTTTGAGCCGTCCACGGACGCCGACCCCGGACGGCCTCGTCGCTCCCACCACCGACCGTAGCCGAGCCGGTCACCACGCAGTGCGTCACCGGCACCGCTCGGCTCGCCCTCGACCACCACAATCCGAAGGAGACCAATATGCTGCCGACCACCCGCGCCGAGCTCGTCGACCGGCTGTTCACGGCCATCCTGGCACAGCTCCGGGCTGCCTTCCCCCGCGCGGCCCGGCTCGACCTCGACGCCCTCGCGCGCAGCTGCTGCGTGGCGGTCATCGACGACGGGGCCGCAGTCAGCAGCTACGAGCGGCCCTTCAACGAGGGCTTCTACACCCTCGTCATGATGTGCCGGGGATGGCTGGGCGACGAGGGCTACCTCCGCAGCGGAGGAGTGCACTGGAGTGTGGTGACCCTCACCGAGCGCGGCGCCACGCTGATGCGGTGCCTGCCCGCCGTCGTCGCCATGGGTCGTGGCTGAGGGCCGGAGCGTCCCTTCCAAGTTGTCGATCTGTTGTCTGGTACCCCGCCGACTTCTGCTTCCCGAAGGGAGGTGCCGCAGGGGGCGCAAAGACGGGAGAAAGATGGGCGGCACGGGGCGTCACGACGAGCGGAGGACACCCCCATGGAGAAGATCACCACGGACCGGAGCGCGGCGACGGCAAGGAGAGCGGGCCCGGACCCGTCGACCCCCGACGCGGGAGCGGCCTCGTCCGGATTGGACGCGAGCCTCGCTGCGGTTCCGCTCGCGGCCTTCCTCGACGAGGTCGCGGGCGTGCTGCGCAACGGCCTGCCGGCCCGGCTCTGGGTGGCGGCCACCGTGCTCGCCGCCCGCGCCTCCGCCGCGGGCCACACGCTGGAGCTGGCCGACCCCGATGCCGGGCAGGCCGCGACCTTGCGCGTGTTCCTGCCCAACTCCGCCCTGGCGGCCATCCGCCGCGACCTCGGCATCCCGCTCGACCCCGTCCTGCTGGTCGGCCTGACCACGGCCCTGCGCGTCGCGCCATCCTTCACCCGGCGCTGGCACATGGGCGGCCGCGTCGAGGCCCTGAGCCGCGATGCCGCCGCGAGCCTGCGCGTTCGCCTGCGCGAGCGGACCGTCGCGACCCTGAAGCGCGAGGGCCTGTGGGATAGGCAGCGCAGCCTTCCGCGCCCGCGCGACGTCACCCGGGTGGCCGTTGTCCACCCGGCGGGCGCCGCGGGCTGGGGCGACATCGCGGGCGAGCTCGCCCGCTGGCAGGCGGCCGGGCTGCTGCGCGTTCGGTCCTGCCCGGCCCCGTTCGAGGGTAACCGTGCCGAAAGCGCCCTGGCGACCGCGCTGCGGGCGGCGGCGGAGCCCCTCGACGGCCACCGGCCCGACCTGGTGCTGGTGGTGCGTGGCGGCGGCGCGCGCGCCTCGCTCGCCGTGCTGGACGAAGAGGCCGTGGCCCGCGCCGTGCTGGCCTGCCCGGTACCCGTGGTCACCGGCACCGGGCACGCGCAAGACTCGACGCTGGCCGACATGGTCGCGTGGCGGGCGGTGGACACGCCCAGCAAGGCGCTGGCGCTCGTGGCCGAGCTGATCCGCGTGGCCGCGGGCGCGGCGCGGGCGGACTGGCGAACGATCGTCGGCACGGCGTTGACGGCGCTGCTGACCCACGCGGGCCAGCTCGACGCGCGGCGCCACGCTGGGCTTGCCGCCGCCAGTCAGGCGGTTGCCGCAGCCGACCGGCAGCTGTTGCAGCTGTGGGGCGGCGTACGCGGCGAACTGCGCGCAGGGGCAGGCCGCGTGCTCCTGCTCGACGCCGAGCTCGACCGCGTCCTCGCCGCCATGCGCGAGCGCGCGCCGCGGCTGCTGGAGGCGAGCGGGCAGGCGCTGGAGCAGGTGTTGCAGGCCGGCCTCGCTCGCGCCACCGGCCTGCTCGGCCGCGCGGACACCGGGGCGGCGCTGCTCGGCCAGACTCTCGCCCGCGCGGGCGCCGTGCTGGAGCGCGAGGGCGCCGGGTTGCGGCAGGTCCGCGGCACGGTGGAGGACGCGGCCGCCCGCCAGCTCGAGCGCGAGGCCGCCGCCCTCGACCAGCTGCTCGCCCTGGCCGAGGCCGGCGACCTCGGCAGCATGCTGGCGCGCGGGCTGGTCGCGGTCACGGACGAGACCGGCCGGCTGGTGCCGACCCGGGCGGAGGCAGCGACGCAAGGTCGCCTGCTGCTGCGCTTCGGCGACGGCGTGCTCGCGGTCGTGCCGATCGATTGACGAGGAGGAGAACGGAGAGAGCGGGTGAGGAGGCTCGGTTTGAGCCCCCAAGCGAGTGGAGGAGAACAGATGACAACGATGACGAAGACAGCGGCCCAGACCGCCGCGGCCGCACCAGCCGGCACCGACAGCTACGCGGCGAGCTACGCGCGCCTGGCCGCCATCGCCGAGCGGCTGCGCACCGCGACAGGTGCGGCCACGGTGGACAGCCTCGTGGCCGACGTTCAGGCCGCGCGCGAGTTGCATCGTCAGCTCAAGACCAGGCTCGACGCGGTCCGCCGCGAGCTCGACGCGGATGCCGAGAGCGAGCTGGTGACCGTCGCTTGACCGCGGCGGCCCGGCCCCGCGCCGCAGCGAACACCATCAACCCTGCCAACGACCAGAGGATCACACCCATGACCCCAGCCCTCATCGACGTGCTCGGCCGTCTCGCCGCGCTCGGCCCCGCCGAACTCGCCGTGGTCGGTGCAACGGCCGGCACGCTGGCCACCCGGGCTCCGGCGCACCCCATCCCGCGGTCGGCTCCGCAGCCGGTGCGGGTTGCCCCCACGCGCGAGCGGGTTGCGGCCGTGCCGGACGGACCGGCGTCGCCGCCACCCTGCGTCGTCCCGCTCGCGCCGCGGCGCCACCCGCGCTCGTGCCGCCCCGACCTCCTCATCACCGCGCGGTGGGACACGGACGCCGTCGACCCGGACCTGTTCGCCTCGGCCGCCTACCGGTCCCGCCTGGGGCCGACCGCGCCGGCGCTGGTCTACGTGGCAGGCTGCGAGGGGCTGCGCGCGCTGGCCGAGCGCCTCGGCATCGCTGTCTGGAAGGCCGGGATCACCGGGGACGAGACGCTTGGCACGCGGCTGTCGCTGCTCGCGGCCAGCCGCTACGGCGCCTGCGTGTTCCGGGACGGCCGCTGGCATGAGGAGCCGGGCTTCGGGCATTTCGACGCCGCCCAGCTGCCGCTCGGCCGTCGCGGCAATGGCAGCCCGGTCCGGCCGGCGCTACGGGCCATCGCGGTGGAGCGGCCGCTCAGCCTGCCGT
>CAXTFJ010000218.1:0-4335 GCA_964243405.1 uncultured Lichenihabitans sp.
GGTCGTGCACCGCGTAGCGCGCGTGGAAACCCGCGACGGAGCCGCCGAGGTCGTCCAGGCGGCGGACGTCGTGCATGGCCAGGGCGGCGTCGTTGGCGAAGGTGATCCGGCCGTCGGGCGCGAGCAGGATGACGCCCTCGCTCAGGTCGGCGACGATCGATCTCCAGTCCGTTTCGTCCGCCTGCGCGTCCAAACGTTCCCTCATCTCCGAAGCAGGCGCTCACACGTGCGGTCCGCGTCAATTCTACCGCAGTGACGTCCCTTGCGGGCCCACGCCGAAGCATCGGGCCGGAGCCTTTAGATCGACGGCATGCCGGCCGGCGCGGGAACGCCACCAGGGACATCAGACGGGTCGAGAGCATCCTCACCCGGTTGCGGGGTCTTGCCCGTCACGTCGCGCGAATCTTCGCCCTGTTCAGGTGGATAGGCTGGCTTCGACCCGGGGACTGCCGGATCTGCCGGGCTTCCCGGATCGTTCGCGGGCCGCGGCTTGTAGTCGGGTGGAAGGTCGGTGGGCATCGCCTGGTCCTCAACGAAACGGCCACGATCAGCCGTCGGTTGAAAGGCCAACGTCGATCTTGCGGCTCGGTTCACCCCTGCGAAGCGCGCGTCTCGCCGTCGTGGCCGCTGAAGGAGTTTCGACGAGATGCCGCGATCCTGAAAGCCTGAGCCGTTCCGGGCGTCTGAGAAAAGCGTGCCCAAGGGTGATCGGGCCGGTCGAGGTTCGGCTGGTCGCACCAACCCGGCCTTAACTTTCCACGATCATGATCCCGTGACCTTGCTCGACAGCAGGAGGTCGCAATGGGGTTCCTGAAGCGTTTCAGTGCTGTGACCCGGACGCTGACGATGTCCGTCCTGGTGCTCCCGCTCTTGCTCGGCGTCGTGCTGGCGAAGCGCGATCCAGCCTCCACGCTGGCCTCCTCCGTCGCGCGCGCCTCGGTCGACATGATGCCCATTGGCAGCATCAGGCCGCCGGCGAAGGTCGATCCCAAACACGCTCCGCGACGCGTTCCGAAGTCGTAGCGGGTTCAGCCGAACTAGGCGCGTTTGCCTCACGGAGCCTTGAGAAACGAACTGGATCGCCGCGTCGGCCAATCCCGGCCGATCACCGCCCCCGGGCGACCGACCGGCGCCTCGATCTCCTTCGCCCGCCAACGCCCGCGCGGGTTCGCGTCCACGCGGGATCCAGCCTTCATTTCCTGGGCGGTGCGTCGCTGGACGAGATGCGCCAGATCGTTCCGCTGCCGTCCTCCGAGACGAGCAGCGCGCCGTCGTGCGCCACCGCGATCCCGACGGGCCGGCCCCACACGGATCGGTCGTCGAGCACGAAGCCCGTCAGGAAATCGTCGTACTCGCCTGTCGGCACTCCATCCTTCAGGCGAACGCGGATCACCTTGTAGCCCGTCCGGCTGGTCCGGTTCCACGAGCCGTGCTCGGCCGCGAAGGCGTCGCCGCGATAGTCCGGCGGGAAGGATGAGCCCGTGTAGAAGGCCAGCCCCAGCGAGGCCGAGTGGGGCTGCAGCAGCACGTCGGGCTCGGTCATGCGGCCCGCGAGCTCGGGCCGCCGTCCGGCCAGGCGCGGCTCCTCCCGGTCGCCCACGTAGCGCCACGGCCAGCCGTACCAGGCGCCCGGCCGCACGCGCGTGACGTAATCGGTCACGAGATTGTCGCCCAGGCCGTCGCGCTCGTTCGTGGAGCACCACAGCGCGCCGGTGCCGGGCTGCACCGCCAGCCCCACGCAATTGCGGATGCCCGTCGCCACCACCTGGCGGTCGCCGCCCTCGGGCGTGTAGCTCAGCACGTCGGCGCGCCCCTCCTCGGCGCCCCACGCGGCGCCCAGCCCGTGCGTCGCGTCGAAGGCCGCGGCCTCCGCGGAACTGCGTCTGGCGATCCCCTCCGCGACATTAGACGCGGAGCCGACCGACACGAACAGACGCGATCCGTCGGGCGAGACGGCCAGGTCGCGCGTGGTGTGGCCCCCGGTCGTCGCGGCGATCCGGGGGACGACGACCTCGGCCGGACCGGTAGGCGCGAGATCGCCGGACCGGTACGGGAAGCGCAGCACGCGGTTGGTTTCGGCCACGTAGACGAAGCGCGGCGCGGGCCCCGGCGGGGAAAAGGCGATGCCGAAGGGCTCGCTGAGACCGTCCACGAAGGTCGCCGGGGGCTGGGCATGGCTGGCGCCGTCGGGCGCGCGCAGCACCTGGATGCGGCCGTCCGCGGTGTCGGCCACGAACACGTCGCCGTCCGGCGCCACCCGCAGGACGCGCGGCTCGTCGAAGCCGTCGGCGAACAGGTCGACGCGGAAGCCGGGTGGAGCTTTGGGCACCCGGTCGGCCGGGCGCGCGACCACGAGGGGCGGGTTGCCGCTCGACCTGCTCGCGTAGGGAACGGGCAGGTCGGCCGGCGTGATCCGGCGGCGGACGCCGGGCGCGTCAGCGTGCCAGTCGCCGAAGGCCGCTGGTCCGGTCAGCACGGCGTTTCCGGAACCGGTGGTGGCGGTCGGTGAGACGGCAGCGTCCTGCGCGCGTGCGGTCACGGCCGCGAAGCCGGCCAACACCACGACCGCTCCGGCGACGCCGAGGATCCTACGGGAAGGCACGTTGCGTCTCGTCATCACCGGACCTCGGCCGTGTCGAGCTCCTTGGCCAGAAGGGAGGATGGCTGCTCCATCGACCCAGCCACCTCCTCGCTTTCACCCATTACGCGTGCGTCGTCGTCTTGACGTCGACGTTCGGCCTGATCGCGTTCGAATAGGGGCAGATCCCGTGCGTCGTCTCGACCAGGGTCTTGGCGTCCGCCTCGGGCAGCCCGGGCAAGTAGACGTCGAGGTCGGCCGTGATGCCGAATCCGCCCTCGGACCGCGGACCGATCCCGACGGTCGCGGTGACGGTCGTGCCGTCCGGCACCTTGATCTTGGTCTGCTGCTGAGCAACCCGCATGGCGCCCAGGAAACAGGCGGAATAGCCGAGCGCGAAAAGCTTCTCGGGATTGGCGCCGTCGCCACCGGGACCGCCCAGCTCCTTGGGGACGGTGAGGTCGAGGGCCAGGGTTCCGTCGGCCAGGGCGGTCCTGCCGTCGCGGCCCCCGCCGTGCGCGGTCGCGGTTGTCTTGTACTTCGCATCCACAGGCATGTGCTGACCCTCGTGCCACACTCGTCATATCGCGAACAATATGATCGAAGGCGATCTATCCAGTCGTCCTCGCGGCGTCAACTGCTTGCAAGACGATCGCGCGCAAGATAATTTGCGGACATGATCCACCGTCCACCGGCCTCTCCGCCACTTTCCCACCTCGACGATCTCCTCTGCTTCCTCATCTACTCCACGGGGTTCGCGTTCACCCGGGCCTATCGCAAGCCGCTGGAGCGGCTCGGTCTGACCTACCCGCAATATCTCGTCATGGTCGTGCTCTGGGCCGACGAGGCGCTGACCGTAGGACAGATCGGCGAGCGGATGCGGCTCGACAGCGGCACGCTCACACCCCTGGTCAAGAGGCTGGAGGCTCTGGGGATGGTGTCGAGGACGCGGTCGCTGGAGGACGAGCGACGCGTGATCGTCGCGTTGACCGGCAAGGGGCGTGACCTGCGCGCCTCAGCCGACGACGTGATGGCCTGCATGACGCAAGCCGTGGGTCTGGACGCGAGCAAGGTCTCGTCGCTCGTGGAGCAGATGCGGGGTTTGCGGGACAGGCTCGAAACGAACGTAGCCTGACGATCTCCGTTGTCGACCGGGCCGCCATCGTCGGCTCGCAACGCGTCCCGTCGTCTCGCTGGGTGCCGGCCATCACGGGACGTCGTCCACGGGCGGCCTGCGCGAAGGCACGCTGACGGTGCTGCCCGGCCTGCCGCCCGAGTTTGCGCAGGGGCTGCTCGCGAAAGCGGGCGCCTACCCGGCCGTACTGCGGACCTCCACCAATCCGTGCGACATCCTCGACGACAGCGTGTCCACCCCGCGCGGGCTGGCGGTCAAGGTGAGCGGCGTCGAGGGCGAGCGGGTTCGGAGCGATCGAACGAAAGCACGCAATGTCCGCGCCCGTGCTGATCAAGCGGCCATGACCCGGGCCATCGCCGATCCCTACCTGGAGGACCGACGTCCGGGACCTTATCGGCTCAGCGAGGAGATCAGGAGCGAGTCAGAATCAGGAACTGACGACGGCTGACGAAAGCATGCTCGCTCAGGTCAACTTTGCAGCTCTGTCTTGCTTCCCATCCGCTTCCCAAATTCAAATTTCAGGAAGCAGGAGCACCGTCGAAATCCGAACTAACGGCTTGATCTTGTGATGGTGGGCGCACAAGGGCTCGAACCTTGGACCCGCTGATTAAGAGTCAGCTGC
>CAXTFJ010000219.1:0-4324 GCA_964243405.1 uncultured Lichenihabitans sp.
TCAGCCGCACGGCCGCGCGCTGCGGTGTCGACATCGACCTGCTGACCCGAGGGGCGGGCTTCGGCTACGTGGGCTCCACAGTGACCTCGCTGGTCTACGCCACCTTCACCTTCATCCTGTTCGCCATCGAGGCCTCGATCATGTCGACGGCGCTCGACCTGAGCTTCGGGGTGCCGCCCTGGCTGGGCTACATGCTGAGCGCCGCGGCGGTGATCCCGCTCGTCACCTACGGGTTCACCTGGATCAGCCGCTTCCAGCTCTGGACGCAGCCGCTGTGGATCGGGCTGAACCTCCTCCCCATCGGCTTCATCGTGGCGCGGGACTGGCCCGCCGTGCAGGCCTGGACGGCCTTTCCGGGCGCCGTGTCGGGCCGCGGGCTCGACATCCTCGGCTTCGGCGGCGCGGCCTCGGTGATCCTGGCCCTGATGCCGCAGATCGGCGAGCAGGTGGACGTGCTGCGCTTCTTCCCCGCGCCCGACGCCGCCCGCCGCCCGCGCTGGACCACGACCCTGTCGTGGCTCGCCGCGGGCCCCGGCTGGATCGTCCTGGGCGTGCCGAAGCTCCTACTCGGCTCGCTGCTGGCCGTGCTCGCGCTGCGCCACGGGGTGTCGGAAGCGCACGCGGGCGAACCCGCGCGGATGTACGGGATCGCATTCTCCCTCGTGCTGCCCTCGGCGCGCGCGGCCGCCTGGGTCACCGCCTTCTTCGTGGTGGTGAGCCAGCTCAAGATCAACGTCATGAACGCCTACGCGGGGTCGCTCGCCTGGTCGAATTTCTTTTCCCGCCTGACGCACTCGCATCCGGGGCGGGTCGTCTGGCTCGTGTTCAACGTCGCGATCGCGCTCATGCTGATGGAACTCGGCATCTACGCGGCCCTGGAGCGCATCCTGAGCCTGTTCGCGATCGTCGCCGTGGCCTGGCTCGGCGCGGTCACGGCGGACCTCGCGATCAACAAGCCGCTCGGGCTGGCGCCGCCCGGCATCGAGTTCAAGCGCGCCCACCTGTACGACATCAATCCGGTGGGAACGGGCGCCATGGCGCTCGCCACGGTCGTGGCGCTGCTGGCCGCCACGGGCCTGTTCGGGCCGGTGGCGGCGGCGCTCGCGCCCTTCGTGGCGCTCGGGGTGGCGCTGCTCACAGCCCCCGCCATCGCCTGGGCCACGGGCGGCCGCTTCTACCTCGCGCGCGCCGCAGCACCGGGCTGGCTGGACCGGGGTGAGATCACCTGCACGGTGTGCGACCACGCCTTCGAGCCGGAGGACACCGCCTTCTGCCCCGCCTACGGGGCTCCCATCTGCTCGCTGTGCTGTTCTCTCGACGCCCGCTGCCGCGACCTGTGCAAGCCGCACGGCCGCGCCGGCGCGCAGGCCGCCCACGCGATCCGCGCCCTGCTGCCGCCCGTCCTCGCCCGGCGGCTCGGCCCCTCCGTGCTGCGCTACCTCGCCGTGCACGTCCTCATCGTCGCGGCCGTGAGCCTGGTGCTGCTGCTGATCGACCTCCAGGCCGCGGCCTCCGGCGCCGTCGCCAAGGCCGCGATCGACCGCGCGCTGCTCACCGCCTTCGCGATCCTGGTGATCGTGGCGGGCGTGCTGGCCTGGTTCATCGTGCTCGCGCAGGAGAGCCGCCGCGTCGCGGAGGAGGAGTCGCGCCGCCAGACCGCCCTGCTGCGGGAGGAGGTGGACGCCCACAAGCTCACCGACGCCGCCCTGCAGAAGGCGAGGCAGGTCGCGGAGGCCGCCAACCTCGCCAAGAGCCGCTACGTGGTGGGGCTCAGCCACGAACTCCGCACCCCGCTCAACGCCGTGCTGGGCTACGCGCAATTGCTCGAACGCGATCCCCTCCTGCCCGCCCCGCGCCAGAACGGCGTGCGGGTCATCCGCCGCTCGGCCGAGCACCTGTCGGGGCTGATCGACGGGCTGCTGGACGTGTCCAAGATCGAGGCCGGACGGCTGGTGATCGGACGAGCCGACACCCGCATCCACGAGCTGCTCGACGGGGTGGTGGACATGTTCCGCCTGCAGGCCCGCGCGAAGGGGCTCGCCTTCGAATACGAGGGATCGGCGGCGCTGCCGGCCGTCGTGCGGACGGACGAGAAACGGCTGCGGCAGATCCTCATCAACCTGCTCTCCAACGCGGTGAAGTTCACCGAGCGGGGCCAGGTGATCCTGCGCGTCGGCTACCGCAACCAGGTGGCGCGACTCAGCGTGGAGGACAGCGGGCCCGGTATCGCGCCCGCCCATCTTGCCACCATCTTCGAGCCGTTCGATCGGGGCGCCGTGGGCTCGCAGGCCGTGCCGGGCCTGGGGCTCGGGCTCACCATCACCAAGCTGCTGACCGAACTGATGGGCGGCGAGATCACGGTGGACAGCCGGGTGGGGCAGGGCAGCGGCTTCCACGTGCGGCTGATGCTATCGGCCGCCCCGTCCACCCCCGATTCCGGCCCGCCGCCGCGGTCGGGCCGCCTGCTCGGCGCCGGCCGCACCGTGCTGGTGGCCGACGACGATCCGGACCACCAGGCCCTGATGCGCGATCTCCTAGAGCCGTTGGGCTTCGTGCTGCTCGCCGCCCGCGACGGCCCCACGGCCCTGTCGCTCGCCACCGATGCGCGACCCGACCTGGCCTTGCTGGACGTGTCCATGCCGGGCCTGTCGGGGTGGGACCTGCTGCGGGCGCTGCGCCGCGCGGGCTTCGAGCACCTGCCCGCCGTGATGCTGTCCGCCAACGTGGGGGCGTCCGCGCCCGACCCGTTCGGGCCCGACGAGCGCGGTCCGGACGCCGTGCTGCCCAAGCCGTTCGACGCCGACCGCCTGCTCGGCACCCTGCAATCGCTGCTCGGGCTCGAATGGGCCGAAGCGCCTCCGTCCGAGCCGCCGCGCCCCGCGGAGCATCGCGCCCCGCACGCCCTCACGGAGCGCGACCGGGACGACCTCCTCGGCCTCGCCCGCATCGGCTACGTGCGGGCCATCGCAACCAAGCTGGACGCCGTGGAGGCAGGCGACCCGTCCCTCGCCCCGCGCGTGGCGGAGTTGCGCGACCGCCTGCAGGCCTTCGACTTCGACGGCCTCGTGGCGCTGCTGGACGCGTCGGGCGATGGCTGAGGCCGCCGCGATCCGCGGCACCGTGCTGGTGGTGGACGACACGCCCGACACGCTGGCGGTGCTGACCGAAGCCCTGGAGCGCGAAGGCTACGCGGCGCTGGTGGCGACGGGCGGCGAGGCGGCGCTCGCGGTCTGCGCCAGGGTCACGCCCGACCTCGTGCTGATGGACGCCGTGATGCCCGGCCTCGACGGGTTCGAGAGCTGCCGCCGTCTGAAGGCCACGCCGTCGCTCGCCCACGTGCCGGTGGTATTCATGACGGCGCTGTCGGACACCGAGCATGTCGTGCGGGGGTTGGCGGCCGGCGGGGTCGACTACGTCGCCAAGCCGATCGTGGTGGACGAATTGCTCGCCCGCATCCGCGCTCGACGCCACGGGCGGCTACCTGTGCGCCACCTCCAGCGCGGGCGCGCTGCTGTGGTGCACGCCCCAGGCCGGCGACCTGCTCGACGAGGCGCTGGGGCGGCGCGACATCCTGCCCGAGGCGGTCCGGCTCGCGGTCGCCCGGGCCGTGGCGGCCGGCGCGGGCGCGGCGCCCGTCCGGCTTCAGGAGATCGAGGCCGGCGGCCCGCTGCACCTCGTCCCCCTTGGCTCTGCCGGGCCCGGCGAGTTCCTGTTCCGGCTGATGCGGGTGGAGGCCGACGAGGACGCGCTGCGACGCCGCTTCGGGCTGACGGCGCGTGAGGCCGAGGTACTGGCCTGGGTCGCGCGCGGCAAGGCCAATCGCGACATCGCCGACATCCTCGCGCTGAGCCCGCGCACGGTGAACAAGCACCTGGAGGTGATCTTCCGCAAGCTGGGCGTCGAGAACCGGGCGTCCGCGGCCGTGCTGGCGAGCCGGGCGCTGGGCGGCGGCGAGCGGTGAGCCGCCGTTCCGCAGTGCAACCTACGTTAAACGACGTATGGGCGCGCGCCCCGATCCGGCCAAAGGTGCGGTCCGTTTCACGAGCAGGGGATCAGGGCCATGAGCGATTTCGCGATGAACCGCCGCAAGGCGTTGCTGGGCATGGCGGGCGCCACCGGCGCGCTGGCCGTGGGCGGCATGGGCCGGGCCTTCGCGGCCGACGACACCGTCAAGGTCGGCATCCTGCACTCCCTGTCGGGTACCATGGCGATCAGCGAGACCACGCTGAAGGACGTCATGCTCATGCTGATCGACGCGCAGAACAAGAAGGGCGGCGTCCTCGGCAAGAAGCTCGAGGCCGTGGTGGTGGACCCCGCCTCAAAC
>CAXTFJ010000220.1:0-4201 GCA_964243405.1 uncultured Lichenihabitans sp.
CGTGCTGCTGCAGACCGCCTTCCAGGACATCCTGCCCAAGGACGACGACCTGTTCGGGGACGCCGCGTCGGCGGACGCCTGCCGCTCCATGCTGGCCGAGCAGATGGCCGACCAGATGGCGGCCTCAGGCCGCTTCGGCATCGCCAAGGCGATCGAGAAGCACGGGGCCGCGTCCGTCGCGCCGGCGCAGGCGGCTGAGGGCGCCGCACGGGGCCTCGGCGGCATGCCCAGCCTCGCGGCTGCCGCAGGGCCGCCGCCCCTGACGCTCCATTCGCTCGCCCGCGCCGCCGCCGGGGCCGCCGGCTGATGGCCGCCCCGCGCGCTCCCAGGCTGGCCGTGCTCCGCATGCAGTCCGGCCCGGCGGTCTCGCCCCCCGTGGGCGACCCCTCGCTCACGGCCTTCCTGTCCGTCATGGACCGGCTCGAGGGCATCGTGGACGGCGAAACCAAGGCGCTCAAGCGCAACCTGCCCGCCCAGGTGGGCGAAAGCGGGCACCGCAAGCGCCAGGGCATGCTGGAGCTCGGCCGCGCCATGCGCCTGCTCGCCCGCAAGGGCGCCGACCCGCAGGTGCAGGATCGCCTCGCGCGGTTCGCGGCCAAGCTCGAAGACAACCGCCGCGTCCTCGACACGCACCTGCGCGCCGTGCGCGACGTGGCCGACATCATCGCCAAGACCCTGCGCGACCTGGAATCGGACGGGACCTATTCGCGTCTGGCGAGCCATCCATGAAGACCGTGCTCGTCGGGTTGTGGGTCGTGCTCGTGGCGCTGGGCTCCACCTTCGGGGCAGCGACCTTCCTGTCGCGCAAGCCGCCTCCCGCCGACGCCGCGGCCGCCAGCGGCCCGCTCGAATCGGACAAGACGCGCGTGGTGAACGTGCCGATGATCGCGGGCGGCGTGGTCAAGGGCTTCGTGTCCGTGCAGCTCGCCTACACGATCGAAGCCTCGGCGGCGAAATCGCTGTCGGTCCAGCCCAACATCTACCTGGTCGACGAGGCCTTCCGCACGCTCTACTCGGACCCGGGCTTCGACTTCCAGCACCTCGAACGCTTCGACCTCGCCAAGTTCACCAAGCACCTGGCCGACAGCACCAACGCCCACCTCGGCGCGCCCCTCATCAAGGAGGTGCTGATCGCCGACATGAACTACTCCCCCAAGGACGCCGACGCGAACGGCGCGTCGAACTGAGGGCCGGCCGGCCCCCACGCCCTTCTTCTCCGGAGCCACGATGCGCGTCTTCCCCCACGACCACGACGGCCCGGACCTGCTGGACCACGGGGCCAAGGTTCCGACCGACCGTCTGACCTGGATCGGCCTGACGGTCGCGGGCCTCGGCTGGGCGCTGCTCGCCGGCACCGTCATGACCGGCGAGTCCACGCTGCGGAGCGGCAGTCTGGTGGCGGTCCTGTCGGTCCGCTCCGACGTCGTGACCCTGGCCCAGACCGCGATCGTGAGCGGCTTCGGGCTCGCGCTCGTGGGCGGGCTGCGGTCGGGCTTCGGGACGCTCAACCGCTTCTTCGCCGCGGCCCTGCAACGCTCGGGCGCGCCCCGCCCCGCCCCGGTCGTGACCCCCGTCGAGCCCGACGACATCGAGCCCGCCATGGCCCCCATCGTACCGGCACGCGAGCGTTTCGTGCCTGCCGCGAAGGGCAAGCAGAAGCACAATTACGTCATCCGGCCCGACGGCTCGGTGGAGGTCGAAACCCTGCTCGGCACCCGCATCTTCGCCACCATGGAGGAAGCGCGGGGTTTCATTCACTGACCAGGACACGTCCCGAAGACGCGAGGGCTGCCGTCACCGGTAGTCCACCCACACGCCGCCCGCGTCGGCCGATCGGACGCAGTTCTCGACCCAGCGCACGCCTTCGACCCCCGCGGCGATGTCGGGATAGCGCGGGATCGCGGAGCGGTCGGTGAGGCCGCGGTCCGCCGCGTCCATCGCGGTGGCGAAGCGGCGGTAAAGATTGGCCCGGGCTTCGAACAGGCCTTCGGGACGTCATCGACACCCCAGCAGCAGGGCGCCGTCGCGATCGTGATGCTCATCGTCCCCCACTGCCGCGAAGGTCGGCATCCTCGCGGACGTCCGGCATAGCGGTCCCGAGCGAGACTCGACACGGCGATCTTGAAGGTTCCCCTTCAGACCGGGAGGGCCGCGGTGCGCAAGACGACGATCGGGGATGTGGCCCGGCCTGCACGGGATCTGCCACGCGTCGGCGGGCGCGGACGCCGTGGTGTCCGCGCTGCGACAGGCCGGCCGCCGCGACCTCGTGGTCGTCACGCACGAGCTGACGGCCGATCGGCGCAAGCTCCTCAAGGAGCGAGCGATCGACGCCGTGGTGGACCAGGACCCCGAGGGTGAGGTCCGCGCCGCGATCGAAACGATGGCCAGACTGCTCGGACGTTTCGACGGCGACCCCGTCAGCACCGTCACGCCGATCCGGATTTTTACGCCGGAGAACGCTTGAGCCCGGCCGCCTCGCCTTGCCGGCCCGTTCGATGCAGACTGCGCGCGGTCCGAAGCAGGGAGAAGGTCGTGGCCAAGCAGTTCCCGGTCATCGAGGAGGCGCATCGCGCGTTCATCGCGCGGCAGCACGTCTTCTTCACGGCCTCGGCGACCGCCACGTCGCGGGTCAACGTGTCGCCGCGCGAGACGGCCTGCTTCCGGGTGCTCGACGAGCGCGGCGTGGCCTACCTCGACTGCACGGGCAGCGGCAGCGAAACCTCCGCCCACCTGCGCGCCGACGGCCGGCTGACGATCATGTTCTGCGCCTTCTCGGGCCCGCCGCTGATCCTGCGCCTGTACGGGCGGGGCGAGGCGCTGCGGCGGGGCGGCGCGGACTATGCGGCGCTGCTCGACGGCGCGTATGACGGCCGGGAGACGCCCGGGGCGCGCCAGATCGTCCGCCTCGCGGTCGACCTGGTGCAGACCTCGTGCGGCTTCGGCGTGCCGATGTTCGACTACAGGGAGGAGCGCGACACCCTCTCCCGCTGGGCCGCGTCCAAGGGCGAGGACGGCCTCGAGGACTACAGGCGCCTCAAGAACGCGCGCAGCATGGACGGCCTCGAAACCGGCCTGGTTTCGACCTGACGTCACGACTTCTTTGTGGAACGCATTGGGGCGTCCTTCGGGAAATAGGGCGGCCCCGCCCCTCCCGGGCCAAGGGATGGATGGGGCGGGCCACCGCGATTTGAGGCTTCGCCTTTGCCGTGCACGGGGGTTAAACTCGGCGCCGAAGGAGCCCGTTCCATGGCCGTCAGCTTCCCCCGTGCCGCCTACGCCGACATGTTCGGCCCCACGACGGGCGACCGCGTCCGCCTCGCCGACACGGCGCTGACGATCGCCGTCGAGCGGGACTTCACGACCTACGGCGAGGAGGTGAAGTTCGGCGGCGGCAAGGTGATCCGCGACGGCATGGGGCAGAGCCAGGTGACGCGCGCCGGGGGGGCGCTCGACACCGTCATCACCAACGCCGTGGTGCTCGACCACTGGGGGATCGTGAAGGCCGACGTGGGGCTGAAGGACGGGCGCATCGTCGGCCTCGGCAAGGCCGGCAACCCGGAGATCCAGCCGGGCGTGACCCTGATCATCGGCCCCGGCACGGAGGTGATCGCGGGCGAGGGCAAGATCCTCACCGCGGGTGGCTTCGATTCCCACATCCACTTCATCTGCCCGCAGCAGATCGAGGAGGCGCTGATGTCGGGCGTGACCACCATGCTGGGCGGCGGCACGGGCCCCGCGACCGGCACGCTCGCCACCACCTGCACGCCCGGCCCCTGGCACCTCGCCCGCATGATCGAGGCTTGCGACGCCTTTCCCATGAACCTCGGCTTCTCGGGCAAGGGCAACGCGTCCACGCCCGCGGGCCTCGTCGAGCAGGTCGAGGGCGGGGCCTGCGCACTCAAGCTGCACGAGGACTGGGGCACCACGCCCAAAGCCATCGACGCCTGCCTGTCGGTCTGCGACGACCACGACATCCAGTGCCTGATCCACACCGACACGCTGAACGAGAGCGGGTTCGTGGAGGACACGATCGCGGCCTTCAAGGGCCGCACCATCCACGCCTTCCACACGGAAGGCGCGGGCGGCGGCCACGCGCCCGACATCATCACGGTCGCGGGCCTGGAGAACGTGCTGCCCTCCTCCACCAACCCGACGCGGCCCTTCACCGTCAACACGCTCGACGAGCACCTCGACATGCTGA
>CAXTFJ010000221.1:0-4147 GCA_964243405.1 uncultured Lichenihabitans sp.
CCCACATGCGGCTGGTGATCGCGCTGGCGGCCCGGTTCCGGCACTACGGCCTGCCCCTGGCCGACCTCATCCAGGAAGGCCACGTCGGCCTGCTCGAAGCCGCGGCCCGGTTCGAGCCGGAGCGCGAAGTGCGCTTCTCCACCTACGCGACGTGGTGGATCAGGGCTTCGATCCAGGACTACATCCTGCGCAACTGGTCGATCGTGCGCGGCGGCACGAGTTCCGCCCAGAAGGCTCTCTTCTTCAACCTTCGACGCCTGCGCGCGAAGCTCTCGCAGAATCCCGGATCGGGGGGCAACACCCACATCTTCAACACCATCGCCCTGGCGATCGGCGTGTCACCCGCCGACGTCGAACTGATGGACACTCGGCTATCGGGCTCCGACGTGTCGCTGAACGCGCCCATCGCCGAGAGTGATTCTTCTGGCCCCGCCGAGCGGGTCGACTTCTTGGTGGATGACAAACCGCTTCCCGACGAGACGGTGGGTGACCAGATCGACGGCGACCGCCGGGTGACCTGGCTGCGCGAGGCCCTCACCGTGCTGTCTGAGCGCGAGTTGCGGATCGTGCGGGAGCGCCGTCTGGCCGAAGAGGCTGCCACCCTCGAATCGTTGGGTGAGCGGCTGGGCATTTCGAAGGAGCGCGTGCGACAGATCGAGAACCGCGCGATCGAGAAGCTCAGGAAAGCGTTGAGCCGGGTGGACGGAAGCGCGGTCCTGCCCCACGACGACGTCACCGGCCTGATTGGCATCCAGGGCTAAGTTCCGTCTCATACCAACGGCGGCGATTGACGACACATTTGCCCAGTGGCCGGATGGCGATGGACATGATGGTTTTCGGTTCTGCGATCGGGAAAGTCCACGCTTTGCAACAAGCATCGACGATCGCGTCATCAGTGTCGTCGAGCCGGTGGGCCAGCTTGTTGCGGCGCAGGAACCGCCAGATGGCTTCGACCGGATTGAGCTCGGGAGCCTAAGGTGGCAGCGGCAGCAGGGAGATGGTGTCCGGGACGGTGAGATCGTGGCTGTCGTGCCAGCCTGCACCATCCAGGATCAGGTTCTTGCCACTGATCTTCCCAGGGCCGCCGCGGCGCATGCCGCCTGCTCAACGTCCCAAAGCATCCAGCAAGAAGCATGGCGTTGTGCGCCGAGGCGCCTGCCTCGCGGGATGCGGCGCACCGTGCTATCCTCCGACGATGGCGGATGAACCAGAGAACCTTGTTCTGCACCAGCCTCGCGAGATGCGACGGGAGGTGCGCGCCCCACTCGACGCGGTGGCGACCAACATGCACGCGCTGTCGCTGCCATATAAGGTGCTCGAAACTTACGCCGATGATGTGACGGCGCTGCGCCGCGGGATAGCGGAGTTGCGCGACGAGGTAAGGCGCGGCTTCCGCCAGGGGCAGGCAGACTTCGTCCAAGCCGAGAACCAGAACATCAGCCGTCACGGCGAGACATTGGCGCTGCGGCCGGCGCTGGACGAAATGCGTCATGAATCGCCCTTTCAAACGCAGCGCACGTAACGCAGGGCTATCGTGCGGGAGGATGCCGTGGTTCGTTTCGCACTCATCGGAGCCGGGCGGATCGGCCAGATCCACGGCCGCAACGCCGCGACCCTCGACGGGTCGAGCCTGGTGGCGGTCGCCGACGCGCTGCCCGACGCCGCGCGGGCGCTGGCCGAGCGGACCGGCGCCGCGGTGCTTACGCCCGAGGCGATCCTGGCCTCCGCCGACGTGGACGCCGTGCTGATCTGCTCGCCCACCGATACCCACGCGGCGCTGATCCAGGGGGCCGCGCGAGCCGGCAAAGCGGTGTTCTGCGAAAAACCCATCGACCTGTCCTCCGGCACCGTGTGCGACACCCTGCGCGTGGTGGAGGCGGCCGGCACCCCGCTGATGATCGGCTTCAACCGCCGGTTCGACGTCCAGTTCGGCAGCCTGCAGGCCCGGCTGCGCGCGGGCGCGGTGGGCGAGGTGGAACTCGTCACCATCCTGTCGCGCGACCCCGGCCCGCCGCCCGTGTCCTACATCGAGCGGTCGGGCGGACTGTTCCGCGACATGATGATCCACGATTTCGACATGGCGCGCTTCCTCCTGGGCGAGGAGCCCGTGGAGGTCCACGCCCTGGGCTCCAGCCTGGTCGACCCCGCCATCGGCCGGGCCGGCGACGTGGACACGGCCGCGGTGCAGATGCGGACCGCCTCGGGCAAGCTGTGCCAGATCTCCAACTCGCGCCGCGCCACCTACGGCTACGACCAGCGCGTCGAGGTGCACGGCTCGAAGGGCCTGCTGCGGGTCGGCAACGTCCACGAAACCACCGTGGAGCTGGCGGACGCCGCGGGCCTGCGGGCCGACCCCGTGCAGAACTTCTTCCTCCAGCGCTACGCCGAAGCCTACCGGCGCGAGCTTGGCGCCTTCGTGGAGGCGCTGGCCACCGGCGCCAAGCCGCAGCCCTCCGGCCTCGACGGGCTCCGCGCCCAGCGCCTCGCCGACTCAGCGACGGAGTCGGTGCGGAGCGGCATGCCCGTGCGGGTGGGCCTGGACTGAGGGTTCGCCGACTCCCGCCGTCCCGGGTCTCCGCTCCGCCTACGCCATTCACCTATCGCGGCACCCTGCCGGTTCCGTCCTTCGCCCGCCAGGGCGGGAGAAGGTGTCCGAAGGACGGATGAGGGTGAGGCCAAGCAACACAGCCCCCTCATCCGCCCTGTCGGGCACCTTGTAACTTGATTTCTGCCGGTTCTGCTAAGGTTGCAGCTGCGGTGGCGGGCGAAAGACCGATGCACCAGAGGGACCCCAAGCCCGTGGAGAAGCTTGGGTCTTTGCCCGCCGTTCCATCGAACCCGAACAGTCGCTTGGGCCGCTCGTTGCTGCGAAGCCCGCTTGCGCAAGGATGGGATCGGATGGACGCCATCGTCATCGGTATCGATGTTTCCAAGGCTCAGCTAGACGTTCACGTCCGGCTGGGTGGCGAGGCCTTTGCCGTGCCGCGCACGGGGGATGGCCTGGCCCTGCTGGTGGAGCGGATGGCGCCGCTGCGCCCGACCCTGATCGCCCTCGAGGCGACCGGCGGGTTCGAGACGATCGTGGCGGCGGGTCTGGCCGGGGCCGGGCTGCCGGTGGTGGTGGTCAACCCCGCCCAGGTGCGCGCTTTCGCCAACGCGCTCGGCCGGCGGGCCAAGACCGACCTCATCGATGCGGCCGTGATCGCCCACTTCGCCGAAGCGACCCGGCCCGCGGTCCGCCCGCTGCCCGACGAGACCACCCGGCTGCTCGCCGATCTGGTCGCCCGCCGGCGCCAGATCGTGGCCATGATCGGGGCCGAGCGGAAGCGGGAGAAACGGGCGCCGGCCCGCATCAGGCGGAGCATCCTGCGCCTGATCAAGGCGCTGGAGAAGGACCTCGCCAGCCTCGACCAGGACATCGACGAGGCCGTGCGCGGCTCGCCAGCCTGGCGGCAGGCCGAGGACCTGCTCACCTCGGTGCCGGGCGTGGGACCCACCATCGCCCGAACCCTGCTGGCCGAGCTGCCAGAGTTGGGTACCCTCGACTGCCGCCAGATCGCCGCCCTGGTCGGCCTGGCGCCCTGGACCCGGCAGTCCGGCCAGTGGCGCGGCAAGAGCTTCATCGGCGGCGGCCGGGCCGGCGTGCGCGCCGCCCTGTTCATGGGCGCCATGGTGGCGATCCGCCACAACCCGGCCCTCAAGGCCTTCCGGGACAAGCTCGTGGCGGCCGGCAAACCCAAGCGCGTCGCCCTCATCGCCACCGCCCGCAAGCTCGTCACCATCCTCAACGCCATGCTGCGCGACAAGCGGCCCTGGACCATGGAACAGGCTCATGCCGACCCATCGAGCTGACGCAAAGCCAAAGCCCGGGCGCGGCGGACGGGTCAAGGCCGACAGCCGCCACAGCGGGGGCGCGTCAGCGCCAGCCTCGAGGCCGCCGACGCGATCAGGCAATCCTCAAACCAAACAATCATCGTTGACAGCCAAGACAGTCGCTTCTCCCCGGAGGGGCGAAGGGCAGAAACGGCCCGGCCGTGAAGATGTGCGAGTCTTTTAGCCGCTCGGCTTCGCCTGGGACGACAAGCGAGGGGGGCAGGCCCCCGCGAAACGGTCGGTCGCGGCGATCAGCGCCTTCAGGATGCCCGGC
>CAXTFJ010000222.1:0-4116 GCA_964243405.1 uncultured Lichenihabitans sp.
AGACAATCGACGGTAACCTGAGAGAGGAAAGCATGTCGCCAATCTTGCGCAGAACTGCCCTCACCGCGACGCTCTGGCTGTTGAGCCTGCGCGCGCAGGCCCAGGATGCGGCGCTGGTTCAGCCGCGGAGCTATCGCGTGCTGCTGGATAATCTAAAGGTCCGGGTGCTCGAGTTCGTCTCGCGGCCCGGCCTCGGTGTGTGCGGCACAGGCCTGCATTCCCATCCCGAGCATCTCGCCGTGGTGCTGACCTCCGCGACGGTGCGGGTCACGCAGGACGGGAGGACCATGATCTCCACGGCCAAGGCGGGCGACGTGTTCTGGTCGCCGGCGGTAACACATGAGACAGAGAACGTCGGAAGTACAGAGGCGCGCTCCCTGATCATCGAGATCAAGTCGTAGGACCGCCGGATATGACCAATCCGGTTCGCGCGATGATCGCCGAGGACGAACCGATCATGCGCGGTGACTTGCAGGCCAGGCTGACCAGGTTGTGGCCGGAGTTACGGATCGTGGCCGATGCCGCGGATGGGATCGAGGCGCTGTCGCTGTTCGCGGCGCACCGTCCGGACGTCCTGTTCCTCGATATCGAGATGCCGCTTCTCAGCGGACTGGAGGTGGCCAGGCGGCTGTCCGGAAGCTGCCACATCGTCTTCCTGACCGCCTACGACACCTATGCCATCGCCGCGTTCGACCAGGGTGCGACAGACTACGTGCTCAAGCCGTACCAGGACGACCGGATCGCGCTCTCCTTGCAGCGCCTCCGGCAGCGGCTGAGCCTGCAGCCTCCGCCGATGGAGGCGCTGCTGCATGAACTCGTCTCCGCGATGCGGCCCAAGGAGTATATCCGCTGGATCAAGGCGTGCCGCGGCAGCGATGTCGAACTCATCATGGTCGCTGACGTCCACTACTTCCAATCCGATATGAAGTATACGAGCGTGCATACCGGCGGTCGTGAGGCACTGATCCGGCGCTCGATAAAGGATCTCGTCACCGAGCTCGATCCGGGCAGGTTCTGGCAGATCCATCGTTCGACCATCGTGAACGTCGAAGCGATCGAAGCCGTTACCCGCGGCCTAGCCGAGACGCGGGTCAAGCTACGCAACAACCGTACGCAACTGGCGGTCAGTGACGCCTACAAACACCTGTTCCGCCACATGTAGCAGCTCTCGACCGCCGCCACATCCAGGATGTCCTTGCCCCGCGCAGGCCTGACGGCGCATGGGCTCCGTATCACGTTGCGCCACACGGAGACGATCAAGGAAAGCCCGAGGCGGCTACGCCGGACCGCCATCGGCGGTGACAATCGCATCGCCCGTCATCTGCCTATCGACAACCTTCAAAAGCTATGTTGCCGTCCCGGTCTTGACACGGAACAGTCGCTCTGCGTTGCCGCCGCTGATCAAGGCGCGTTCCCGAGCATCGAGCGATGCCGCTTTCAGGAAGTCGTCAGCCGATTTGCTGTCCTCGTAGGGATAGTCGATCGCGAAGAGGACGTTCTCCGCGCCCAGCTTGTGGATGCAGAAGGCCAGGACATCGGGATCGTTCATCCCGCTGGTGGACACGGTAAGGTTGTCCTTCAGGTAATCGGTGGGCTTGCGCTCGAGTCTGGTCATCCCGAGCTTCTCGCCCTGCCAGCTGTAGGTGCGCGCGTAGATGTTGTCGAGACGCCAGCACCAGAAGGGCAAGGCTTCACCGCAATGGCCAAGAATTTCCTTCAGCTTTAAATGGCGGTCGAACACTCCGCTCATGATGAGGCGAACCGCGTGCGTGCCTGCCTCCGCCTGGAAGCCCCAGACCGCGGCCAGCATGCCGTGCTTGCTGTACGGCTGCAGCATGGCAGGGCTCGGGACGCGCGGGTGGAGGTAGAGCGTAGCGTCCTCATCCTCCAGCGCTGCCAGAACCGGTTCTAACTGTGGCTCGTCAAGATAATGGCCGAGCGTGCGCGAGTTGATCATCACGCCGCCGAGCCCCAGCGGCCCCATGATCCGCTTGATCTCGGCAGCCGCCGCGACAGGGTTCTGGGGTGCGACGCTGCCGATGCCGGCGAAGCGCGTCGGGTGCGCCTTGATCATCTCGACCAGGAAGTCGTTCATCTGGCGCGCCAGCAGCGTCGCCTGGCCCGCGTCGGCGTAGAGCTGAACGCCGGGCGGATTGAGGCTGAGCACCGAAACGTCGGTGCCCGACGCGTCCATCTCCGCGAGGCGCCTCGAAACATCCGTGACCTCCCGGTGCATCTGCGGGTTCTTGGAGAAGTTCTCCATGAACGCCTTCTCGGCCTGCTCGCCGGTGCCCTCGTCAAGCGATGCCGTATGCTTGAGAAAGTCCTCGGTGAGGAAGTGTTGCTCGACCGCGACTACGCGAGCTTAAGTTTCGGGCATGGGAACTGGTCCTTGATGAACCCGAAGGTTTGCGCACTGCGGGCCCCGGATTCGAACGACCCGCAGGGTAAGTGGTCAGCGGGCGATGCTTCCGCTCTCCCCGAAGATGTCCGTCACGCCGCGCCACGACGGGATCTTGCCGCGGCCGGACGAGGAGCGGATCATCTTGATTGCCGCGAAATCCTTCAGCTTCTCGATGGCATGCTCGCGACCGTAGCCGCTGTGCTTCACGCCGCCGAACGGAGTGCCGAGGATCCCGCGAAAGTAGCTGTTCATCATCACCGTGCCAGTCTCGATCCGGCGGGCGACGCGGAAAGCACGCTCGGCATCCTGCGAGTAGACGCCGCACATCAGCCCATACTGCGAAGCGTCGGCGATCACACCGCCTCGTCCTCGTCCTCGAACTTGGTGACGGTCTGCACCGGCCCGAAGATCTCCTCGAGCTGTATGCGCATCGTCGCGGCCACGCCCACGAACAGGGTTGGCGGGACATAGAAGCCCTGGGTCAGCTTCGGGTCGGAGGGCAGTGCGCCCTGGGCCGCGACCTGCGCACCCTCTTCCCGCCCGATGCGGATGTAGTCGAGGACCTTCTCCTGCTGCGACCTGCTCACGCACGGTCCGACATGGGTCGTCGGATCGGCCCCGCTACCGGTCCTCAACGCTCTGACGCCAGCGGACAGGCGTTCCACGAACCGGTCGTGGGCCAGCCTGGACCAGCAGGCGCGACGCGGCGGTGCAGGCTTCATCCTTGTTGAAGAAGCCGCCTTCCAGTGCGTCCCGGACAGCGCGATCGAGATCGGCGTCATCGAACACGATGAAGGGATTCTTACCCCCGAGCTCCAGTGTCACCGGTGTGACGTTGGCTGCGGCCGTCTTGGCCACCTCGATCCCGGCCTTGGTCGAGCCGGTGAAGGTCACCTTCCTGACCAGCGAGTGCGTCGTGAGCGACTGCGGTACGTCCGGCCCGACGCCCGCCACGACATGGACGACGTCAGGCGGCAGGATGATGTTGAGCCAGCCGTCCTGCTGGTGGAACTGTGGACTACGAAGCGATCGAGGGCTTGCTGGAGAGCTTCAAGCTACGGAGTGTGATCTTCTCGCGCATGGAGTTGTCGGGAACGTGGGGCTTCTCAAAGCCACCCCTTGAAAGCGCTTCCTTCTGCCTCGTGACGTCGGGCGAAATCTGGGTGGAGCTTCCGGACGGCGAGCCCGCGGTTCGAGTCGAAGTCGGCGACCTGATCTTCCTGCCCAACGGGCGCCAGCACCAGATCAAAGGCGCACCCTCTGCTCCCGTCATTCCGTTCAAGCCTTTGCTTATCGCTATGGGGTGGGCGGCCTGGACGCCCGGGATGCGCTACAAGCCCGGAATGCTCAGATACGGCTCGAGCCGCACGCCATCGACGGTGATGATTGCCGGCGTGTTCGGGTTCGAGGATCGGCGAGAGAACCCGATGATGAGCGCGTTGCCGCCGCTCCTGCACCTGAGGGCCGGAGAAATGGGCAGCGGAGGCGAGGCCTGATACGATCCGGTCGTGAGTCTCCTGCGTGACGAGATGACCACCAGGGAGCCCGACTCCGGCGCGGTCGCCGCGCGGCTGGCGGACATCCTGTTCCTTCAAACCGTGCGGCTCTACCTGCGCTCCGATCATGCCAAAGCTGCGGGATGGATCCGCGGCATGTCGAACCCCCAGATCGGCCGGGCTCTGGCTTCGATGCACGCACAGCCGGCGCAACCC
>CAXTFJ010000223.1:0-3315 GCA_964243405.1 uncultured Lichenihabitans sp.
TATCTCACCGCGATTTCGGACACGGTGGCTCGCGCCGCCAAGCTCACGGGTCAACTGCTCGCCTTCGCCCGCCGCCAGACGCTGCGTCCCGAGGTGTTCGACGCAGGCCGCGGCGTGCAGACCATCTCCGACATGCTGGCAACCCTGACCGGGTCGCGAATCGCGTGCGCCTTGCATGCCCCCGAGAAGACCTGCTTCGTCCATGCCGATGGCAGTCAGTTCGAGACCGCTCTCGTCAACATGGCAGTCAACGCGCGCGACGCGATGGACGGGGAGGGACTGCTCACCATCCGCGTCGAGCCGGCAGACGGCGTCCCGGCCGTGCGTGCGCACCTGCCGAGAACGGGGGCGTTCGTGGCCGTGTCCGTGGGCGACACCGGCGCGGGTATCGCGCCCAAAGACCTTCATCGCGTGTTTGAGCCGTTCTTCACCACCAAGGCGGTGGGCCAGGGTACCGGGCTTGGCCTCAGCCAGGTGTTCGGCTTCGCCAAACAATCGGGCGGCGAGATCACGGTCGAAAGCGAGGTTGGGCGTGGGACGACCTTCACCCTCTACCTGCCGCGCGCTGCTACAGCCGCCATTGCTCCGGTGGAGGCCGAGCCCGCCCCGCCGGTGGACGCTCACGGTGCTCGTGTGCTGGTAGTCGAGGACAATGCCGACGTCGGCACCTTTGCCGCGCAGATGCTGGCCGAGCTCGGCTACGTAACGGTCCTTGCCACCGATGGACAGCGGGCCCTTGAGGAACTCGAGGCTGCGACGGAAGGCTTCGACGCCGTCTTCTCCGACGTGGTGATGCCCGGCATGGATGGCATCCAGCTGGCGAGGGAGATCCACCGTCGCCGGCCGGAGCTGCCCGTTGTGCTGACCTCTGGCTACAGTGCCGTCCTGGCTCAGGATGGCGCCTGCGGCTACGAACTCCTGCGTAAACCCTACTCGGTGGAACAGCTCTCGCACACCCTTGGCAAGGTCGCCGTCCGCCGGAACGACCAGGTCACCATTGGCTCGTGAAGCCCGCTGCCTTGGAGCCGCTGACTGAGCCGTCCTCGGTGGACGGCTGAGCGCCCGTGCCGGCTTCTGACGCCCTCATCCGGCGCGCCCGCAAGCGGACGTAAACTCGAGGGGTACGCGGGTGCCCGTTGGTCATTGGATGGCCACCGTCCCGAAGCTACGCACCTTTGTGGCTGGGATTGGTGAACCGCCGGCGGTAGGCGCTGGGACTGAGTCCCACGACCTGCTGGAAGCGCGTGCGGAAGGTCACGGGCGCCTCGAACCCGGTCGCCGCCGCGACGGCGTCGATCGTCTGGCCTCCCGCCTCCAGCATTTCCTGCGCGCGGCGCACCCGCGCCGTCAGCAACCATTGCAACGGCGTGGTGCCCGTCTGCTGACGGAAGCGCCGCGCGAAGGTGCGCGGACTGGTGTTCGCCCTCGCGGCAAGGGCCGCCACATCGTGCGGCTCGTCCAGGTGCGCGAGCATCCAGTCGAGCAACGGCGCGAGCCCGTCGCGTGACGGCGGCAGGTCGTGTCGGATGAACTGCGCCTGTCCGCCGTCGCGGTGGAGCGGCGCGACGGCCAAGCGTGCGGCATGCGCCGCGACCGCTTGGCCGTGGTCGCGCGCGACGAGATGAAGACACATGTCCATGCCCGCGAGCGCGCCGGCGGAGGTTACGACGCGGCCCTCATCGACGAAAAGGACCTGCGGGTCGAGTTTGACCCGCGGGAAGCGACGCTGGAAGTCGGCGGCGACCAGCCAGTGCGTCGTCGCGCGCCGGCCGTCGAGGAGGCCCGTCTGGGCCAGCACGAACGCGCCGGTGCAGATGGAGACGAGGCGGGCGCCGTTCGCCCACGCCGCGGAGATGGCCGCCAGGACCGCCGGTCCGACCGGTCGTCCGGGGTCGTCCACCCCGGGGACGACCACGGTGTCGGCGCGCGCAATCCGGTCCAGGCCGTTGGGCATGTCGAGGTGGAAGGCCTGCGTCCGGACGCGCCCGACCTCGCCGCAGACGTGGACGCCATAGGCCGGCTCGCCTCCGGCCAGCGGGGTCCGCCCGAACACCTCACATGCGATGCCGAGGTCGAATGAGACGACACCGTCGAGGGCGAGAATGGCGACATCGTGCATGGCGTGCCCCCTGCGCTGCCGACCCATCATCGCGGAAGCCGTCCATGGATCATCCGCGTCTTGGCAGCAAGTGAACAGATTTTGTCATTCCTGCCACTCACCCTGACCCAACGGGCGGTATAGACATCGGCCTTCGGCCACACCTTCCGCTTTGGCACTGGTCCCGAACGGCCTCACCGTGTTCGGCCGGCTCACCACCACCGCTCGACCGTGTAGGCGCGCTTGACTACGCCCGGAACGCGGCGATGCCACGGTGCGCGCGACAAGGTCTGGACAACGATCCTGATGGAGGACCGCGATGGAGAAGACCGCTTCGGAGACCGATCGTGCCGCGTTCCTCGGCGTTCTGGGGGAGTTGGAGGCGGCCTGGAATGAAGGCGACGGCGCGGCGTTCGGTGTGCCGATGGCGGAGGACGCCGACTTCGTCACCATCCCGGCGGAGCACCTCCGGGGCCGGAAGGCCAACGCCGCCAGCCACGCCCACATCTTTTCCACGATCTACGCCGGCAGCCGCAACCGTCTCACCCTGGGGGCGGCGCGGTTGCTCCGCGACGACGTCGCCTTGATCCATGTCCGATCGGTCCTGGAAGCGCCGACCGGACCTCTATCTGGTCGGCACGAAGCCAGGTTCTCGGCGGTCCTCACGCGTGACGACGGGCGATGGTCGATCGCCTCGTTTCACATCACGCTTGCCCCGTCCGCTCCGGCTTGACCATCGGCCCGGCCGACACCGAGGGGCCGTGGTCGCCGGCGCTGCGACGCCGGCTCGATTTCCTGTGGGAGTGGTGAACCGATTCTCCGTCGCGCCGATGCAAGTCAGGGCCCGGAACTGCACCGAGATCAACCCGCCCGCAATCGGATCGACAGACCCATGGACCAGCACCTGCGACCGGCAACGACGCCCGGCATCGCCACCCAGGACGAAGAGGCGACCCAGCTCAGGCTGCTGGAAGTCTGCTCGGTGCTCGAAGCGACGACGCTGGTCGCGCTCGTCGCCGTGGCGGTGCCGCTCAAGCACGTCGCCGGCTGGCCGCAGGGCGTACACATCCTGGGACCCGTCCACGGCGTCGCTTTCCTTTTCTACGGCTGGACGGTGATCCAGACCGTCGCAGGGCAAAGCTGGCGGCGGGTCGACGTTCTACGACTGCTCGCGGTCGCGTTCATCCCTTTCGCCGGCTTTCTCAACGTCGGGTGGA
>CAXTFJ010000223.1:3325-3978 GCA_964243405.1 uncultured Lichenihabitans sp.
ATCAGGCACCGGCGGGTCCAAACGACCGGCCAGAACGCCCGCGCATGAACGAGCTCTACCCTTGGATCAAGGCGCTGCACGTCGTTGCTGTGCTCGTCTTCGTGCCCGGCGTGCTGATGGCGGCGGTGCTTCTCTCCGCCATGCCGCGCGAAGGTGACGCTTATGCGAGCCCGATCGTGAGACGCGCACGGCAATGGGACCTGACGGTGACGACGCCGGCGATGGTCGCGACCTGGGGATTGGGCCTAACGCTTGGCCTTGCCGGCCAGTGGTTCGCCTCGGGCTGGCTCATCGCCAAGCTGGGGATCGTGGCCGTCCTGTCCGGCCTGCACGGCGTGCTGTCGGCGCGGCTGCGCCTGGTCGCGAGCAACCAGCCGGCGGCTCGGCTGCCCTGGTCACCCTTGGCCGTCCTCGGAGCAGTCGCGGCCATCGCGATCCTTGCCGTCACAAAGGTCTAGCGCCCCGACTACCGCGCAAGGAGGAACAAGAGGCAGAGAACGAACCGTTGCGAACTTATTTCAGCCAGATCAGGTCAGTTCGCTTAGCGCTCATCTGTGCCATTCGCGAGCGCTCGGTATTAAGCCCTAAAGCACAGTTCGAAAACGCAGGGCTGAACCTGTTGAACCACTGCGGAGCGGGTTCCCGTCGGTTCT
>CAXTFJ010000224.1:0-3908 GCA_964243405.1 uncultured Lichenihabitans sp.
GGAAGAAGCTCGGCGGGAGGGACGCATATGCCCGCCATGTGGAATCCGTGTTGGCCGGCCGGTGGCAGGCGTGCCGGACGGCATCGGCGGTCGAAGGACCGCAGCCCTGATCCGGCCACCGAGAGACTTCAAGAACTCGCATGGCGATCCTTGCGGACGGCCCGTCCGTCTGGCCTGAGCGTGGTCGTTTCCGTAAATCGATTTCTCATCACGAACGTTGAGATGTAGTGCCGGCCGATGGGGCCCTGCCGGGCGCCAGCGATACTCCGTGACGAAGCGCCACATGTGCCGTTCGCACACTCGCAAGTTCAGGCCGGTAGCGGACAGTTGCGGACGCCATCAACCGCTCTCGCAAGGCACGAAACTGGACGTGCGATCACGAGCGGAGTTCACGTCGTTGGCTCCGCTCTCCAGACTCGAAGAAAGAGGGGATTGTGATGACGAAATCGACAACGGGCAACAAGTCGGCCGAAGCGGCGCCGAGCAAAGCGTCCAAAGCGCAGCGGACCATCGAAGCCAAGCACGAAGCCGCGACCGCCAAGACGAAAAACGACAAGGCCGGTCAGGTCCCGCCGGTGAAGAAGGTCGGCGCTGCTCTGTCGAAGCCCCTCAAACTGACGGAGCAATTGGCGGCCGTGGTGGGCAAAGGCCCCATGCCTCGCACCGAGGTCGTCAGCGGGGTCTGGGACTACATCCGTAAACACGACCTGCAGAATCCCGAGAACAGGCGGGAGATTCTGGCGGACGACAAGCTGAAGGCCGTCTTCGGTCAGGACAAGGCCACGATGTTCGAGATGAACAAGCTCCTCTCTGCCCATTTGTCGTAGCCGCGAACGGCCTGAGCCGACTACCGGGGCGCGGCCCCCTCGATAGGGGCCGCCATCCAACTCTGCCGTCGTGCGGCGCCACGTCCGGTCAGGGGACCGTGCGGTCCAGCCAGTCGCGCACGCCCTGCAGTGTCCTGAAGTCGTCCAAGCTGCGGGATGGGATCTGCGGGTGGGCCGAGGCGGCCATGTCGGCGAGCGCGCGACCCGGACCGCATTCGAGGAACGCGGTCGCGCCGGCTTCCACGCACCCCGCCAGACAATCGGACCAGTGTACGGTTTGCGACACCTGCGCCGCGAGCTTGGACAACCCGGTCCGGACATCGAAGACCGGGGCTGCGTCGATCCCGGCCAGCAGGTGCACCTCGGGACGAGGAGCGCGGGCGACCGGGACGCCGGCCAGCAGGGTTCGAAACGCGGCCGAGGCCGCGCTCAAGCGTGGAGTGTGAGACGCCACGGCGACGGCGAGGCGGAGGACGCGTTCGGCGCCCGCCGTCCAGGCCGCTTCCGCCAGGGCGTCGAGCGCGAGCCCGGGCCCGCCGAGCACGACGGCGTCGCCCGGGTTGACGATCGCGACCGCGCAGCCGTGGCGCGTGCACAACGCGTCGACCACGTCGCGGGGAAGCCCGCGGACGAACAGCAGGCCATCGCCGGGCTCGCCGGCCGCGTCCATCGCCTCGGCGCGTCGCGCGGCCAAGTCCAGCGCGATGCGCGGCTCGATCAGGCCGGCGAGGCTCCAGGCCGCTATCTCGCCCACGCTGTAGCCGGCGACGATGCGGCGGACGCCCGCCAACCCGCCCAGAGCAGCCGCGGCGGCGAGCGGCTGGAGGGTGCAGAGGATCTGGCCGACGCGGTTGTCGTGGAGGGGGGCGCTAGCCCCGACGAGGTCGCGCGGGTCGCGGCCATCCATGAGGGTCGCCGCGTGGGCGAACAGCTCCGCCGCCGCGGGAGCGTCCCCGGTGAGGGCGAACATGCGCGGATGCTGCAAGCCTTGTCCCGAGCACAGGAGGGCGAGCGTCACGGGTGACCCCGCGCGAGGGCAGGGACGGACCCTGCCTCCGTTCGATCCACGAACAGCGCCATCGCCAGCAGGTCGGCCGACCCGCCCGGGCTCAGGCCGCGGTCGACGAAGGCGCGGTGGACGGCCTCCGCGGCGGTTCGCCAGCCGGGCCGCCCGACGCCGCCCGCGTCCAGGAAGGCCGCCGCTGCCCCGCGCGCGAAGCGCAGTCCTTCCCGCCCGCCCCGGTGCAGCAGGTTGGTGTCCTCCAGGATGGCTATCAGGGCGAAACAGGCCTGCACGCGCGCGGCCTCGGGGTCTTGGGGCGCGCGTTCTTCGCCGCGGCGGAACGCCGGAATCGCCACCCCGTAGATCGAGGGAAAGCCCCGCGCCGCTTCCAGGCGGGCCCCACCCGCCCCGTGGCGGCTTCGGGCGAGCTGCCCGTGGCTGCGCGGCCGGACGGGGCCGCCGGCGATCGCCTCACCCCACAGTTCGGCCACGACGGCGCCGAGCGTCAGCCGGGGATCCGCGTGTCCTCCCGCCCGAGCGCCGGCCGCCGCGCACAGCAGACCCAGGCCGAAGATCGCGCCGCGGTGCGTGTTGACACCCTCCGTCGCGTCGAGCATCGCGGTCTCGGCATCGCGGCCGATGCCCCGCAGCCGCCCCATCTCGCAGCCGCGCGCGCCGGCCTCGGCCAGCGCCGCGAAGAAGGGCGCGATGACGGCCGCGCTGCGCCGGAACGTGCGGGCGTCCATGTCGCGATGGCTGCCCGCATCGACGGGGCTGACCAGGCCCGGCTTCGGCCAGGTGTCCAGTTCCAGCAGCAGGCACCGGACCGCGCGCGTCGCGATGGCCGCGCCCCCCGTTCCGGGTCGCGCTGCCGGTCCGGTGGGCGCGGCCGGGCGGGCGGGCGCCAGGGCACCGGTCACGTCGGCACACCCTCGAGGAACAGGCCTCGGTCGAGCATGGCCACGCCCGCGGCCGACTTCACCAGCACCTCGTCGGCCCCGCGGTGCAGTTCGCGCCAGTTCACGGCGGCCCCGTCGGGGCGCACCAGCTCGCCGTCGATCCGCATGGGCGCCGCGGCCTCGATCGACGCGAGGGCGGCGGTCTGCGCGTCGATCCGGGCGGGACCGGCGCAGGGCAGCAGCAGGTCGAGGTCGGAGGTCGCGGTCAGGTAGGGCAGGCCCGTGACCCACTGCCACGCCAGGCCGCCGAACACCCGTGCCGGCGTCCCAAGCGCCTCCGTCACGGCCGAAACGCGGTCGAGGGTCCTCGCCCAAGGGGCGGGCGCGACCGCGCCGGCCTCCGCCAGGAGCGGCGGCGGCCGGGTCGCGACCACGTCCTCGGGCCGCACGGTCACGGCGATCCGGCGCTTGCCGTGCGAGGGCGGCAGCGCCAGGCCGAGCGCCAGCCCGCAGCCGTCCGCAGGTCCGGCGCGCCGGGCGATCAGGGGCCACCCCCAATCGGCCCAGGCCGCCACGAGCGGGTCCCCGCCGAGATCCGCGCGGGACCGGAGGAGGCGGCGCCAGCCGTCCGGGGACACGAGGACGAGGCGGTGGCGTTGCCGCGCCGGCTCAAGCGGATCGGCGGGCGAGGTCATGCACGCGCGCCGCGACGTCGGCCGCCTTGGGACGGCCCCCGCGCTCATGACCCAGCCGGTCGCGCCGGTCGCCATCGCCCGTCGCGGAGCCGAGCAGTTCCGCCATCTGGTCCGCGAGGGACCGCCTTTCATCCCAGGTGCGCAGCACGGCGCCCGTCCGGGCCAAGTTCTCGAGGCCGGGCGCGAACACGGGCGTCGACCGCGCCTTCTCCTCCAGGGTGTCGAGGGACAGCTTGGTCACCTTCGCCATCGAGGGCAGGTCCATCACCTCCGGTTCGGCGCCGGGCAGGGCCACCAGGCTGCGGGTCGCCAGTGCGGTCGCGATGAAGGCGCCCGCGGCCGTGTGCCCGTAGAGCAATCCGACGGTGTGGCGACCCTGCGCGTCGGCGTAGACCAGGCACTTGGCGAGGTGGGCCAGGTATTCGTTGAGGCCGAGCAGCTCGTCGCGCTTGCTCATCCGCTGGCTGTCGCTGTCGACCAGCAC
>CAXTFJ010000225.1:0-3882 GCA_964243405.1 uncultured Lichenihabitans sp.
AGTCGTTCAACGCCCGGTTCCGAGATGAGCTGCTCGACGGCGAGATCTTCTACTCACTTCGAGAAGCCCAGGTCATCATCGAGAGCTGGCGGCGGCACTACAATACAGTGCGCCCGCACGGCTCGATCGGCTACAAGCCACCAGCACCGGAAATGTTCGTGCCAGCCTTCGCCGCATGGCCGCCTGCGCAACCCCGACCAGCTCCGCCGGCCATGCTTACGGTAGCGCCCCGACCCACCATGAACTAACATTCAGCCCGGACCACCCGATGGGGGCCGATCACGAGCCGGCTACAAGTTAGCGCAAGGAAATGCGTCTTTCAAAGCACTGATCACTATCTTCGATGCCGAATAATGCCGTATCTCCGGATGCTTATCTAAATAGACGCAAGTCACAGACGCTAACTGCAAATGATCAACATTCGATTGTAAGCAATACAATGGGCTGAATCCGTTTGCAGCTATCAGATCTTGTACGGCGTCATTGATACCATTCACATACATGGTTGCTTGAAAATTTGGGTTTCCAACAGTTTTACTGTCAGCTGTACAAAAATGGTATAGTAATTCACCATTCATATTGCCTGGGCCATTGCTTGCTTGCAGCTGGCCGACGGTCAAAGTCAAAATCCCGAGTGCGACAGCAGACGATAAGCGCATTCGTTTTGCCCCAGATATCAAAGCCCCAATCGCGATCCTGCCATGCACACGGTACACCCTACAGGGATGGTGGTGAGGCAAGCTGAGGAAATCGAGCAAATTTTGATAGCCCGACCCGTCCTGATAGTCGAGCAGGATCAGGAACTGCGAACTGCGGGCTGCGACGTTCTCCCAAGAAGGTCGTGCCCCAGCTCATGGCCACGTCGCCCAGCACGTTCCTGCCTCCGCCCGCCTCGATGATGGCGGTCGGCATGGCGAACCTGCCCGCGGTGAACAGCTTGTCTTCGCCCGGGTCGTAAACGAACACGGTCTGGGACGGCTTGCCCTTGACGGCGTCCGCGACCTTGGCGACGCGTGCCTTCTTCCGGCCACCAGCAGCTTGGCTTCGGCATCCTTCCCGAACATCGCACCGAGGTTGGTTTCGTCGGTATAGAGCAGGTCCATCGATGCCCGCGGGCGACCTTTGTCGACCTGGGCGCTGCTCTTGCTGAGCACGTAGGTCCTAATGCCCTTGGCCGCGAGCGTGTCAGGCGTGACGTCGTCGCCCGGCTTCATGCCGTAGTACCAGCTTGCGAAGAATTAGTCGGCGTCGGCGGCCAGCAGCGTTTCCAGCGTCGGGTACTTGGGCGCCAGCTCGGAGACGATTTCCTGCGCGGCCTTGAACGCCGGGGTCACCTTGTACCAGCCGGAGATGCCGGTCACCCCGGCCATGTCGGATTGCAGGTGGAGCGCGAAGGCCATCTCGGACATGTCGACGTCGTGCACCACGGCGTGGGTCGGCGCCTTGTCGAAGGTGAGCTTGGCGCCGCAGTCGTCGATGGTGACCGGGTAGGCCAGCGCGAGCCCGATGAAGCCAAATCGGCCGCGCCGGCGAGGAGGAAAGAACTGAGAGGCATGATGGGTCCTTGAGGTCGGAAAAGGTGAGTCCGGTTGCGGCGTTTCGAAACCCAGGATTTCCCGGCTCGTGCCGGGGTTTGTGGCGAGGGAGCGGCCCAAGGCGAAGACGGCCCGGACGATTGGCCGCGCCAAGGCGGTCGCGGGCGGGCCCGACGCTACTAGGCGGCCGCCGTCCAGCACCGCGACGGGGTCGGCGAACGGGGCCACGAGGTTGAGGTCGTGCACCACGGCCACGACCGTGATGCCGAGGCTGCGGGTCGGCCCTCGGCTCGCGCCACAGGCCGAGCAATGGTGGCTCCGAAATGGTTCGTACCGTTGTAACTAATCAGCTAATGTTATAGTGTATAGAAAGCCGGACGGGACCCCTCCGACCAGCGCGACCAGGAGGCCACCCATGCCGTCGTCTGCTCCCATCCCCGTCACCGTGCTCACCGGCTACCTCGGCGCCGGCAAGACCACCCTGCTCAACCGCATCCTCTCCGAGCAGCACGGCAAGCGCTACGCCGTGATCGTCAACGAGTTCGGCGAGGTCGGCATCGACAACGACCTCGTGGTCTCGGCCGACGAGGAGATCTTCGAGATGAACAACGGGTGCATCTGCTGCACCGTTCGCGGCGACCTGATCCGCATCCTCGAAGGGCTGATGAAGCGCAAGGGCACGTTCGACGGCATCCTCGTGGAAACCACGGGCCTCGCCGACCCCGCCCCCGTGGCGCAGACCTTCTTCGTCGACGACGACGTCCGCAAGGCCACCCGCCTCGACGCGATCGTCACCGTGGTCGACGCGCGCCACCTCCTGGGCGAACTCGATGAGGCCCCCGAGGCGCAGGAGCAGATCGCCTTCGCGGACATCGTGCTGCTCAACAAGATCGACTTGGTCGACGCGGCCGGGCTTGCGGCCGTCGAGGCCCGGATCAGGGCCATCAACCCCACGGCGGCGATCCACGACACGGAACGCTGCGCGATCGACCTCGGCAAGGTGCTGGGCCGGGACGCCTTCAGCCTCGACCGCATCCTGGAGGTCGAGCCCGACTTCCTGGAGGGCGATCACGCTCACGAGCACGACCACCACGTCACCAGCCTGTCGCTGACCACCGGCGTGCCCCTCGATCCGACCCGCTTCATGCCGTGGATCCAACAAGTCGCACAGACCATGGGTGGCGACATCCTGCGCCTCAAGGGCATCCTGGCCTTCGACCGCGACGCGGACCGGTTCGTGATCCAGGGCGTCCACATGCTGCTCGAAGGCGACCGGCAGCGCCCCTGGCGGGCCGACGAGGCCCGCACCAGCCGCCTGGTGTTCATCGGCCGCAACCTCGCCCGCGACGCCCTGCGGGCCGGCTTCGAGGCGTGCCGGATCGGCGGGACGAACTGAGGCAGGGCCGGTCCCACCAGCCCGAGGGCATGTCCGGGGACTCAGCCGTGCGGCCCGCGCGCCGGCGCCGCTAGAAAGTGATCACGCTGCGGGCGCCGAACACGGCCGCGTCGCCAACGCGCCGGTCCGGCCTGTTTGGGTCCGGCACGCCGCCGCCCGGGTTGAGAACGTACTGGAAGTCCGGCTGCAACTGCCACCAGGGGTAGATCTGGGCCTGGTAGGTCGCTTCGATCACCGTTTCGCTGGACCGCGCGATCGGGGGCGAACCGGCGAGGAGCGCGGCCGCCAGGTCGCCTTGGCGCGCCCGATCGCTCACGCGCGCCCACTCGACCCCGGCGCCGACCGTGTCATTGTCACGCCCGAACGGTCCCTTGTAGGTCAGCCCGCCCTGAGCGAACACGTCCACCACGTTGCGGTCGGACGGCGCGCCCATGACGCGGGCCGTGACGCCCAGGCCTCCGTCGCCGTCGGGCGAGGGGCGGTACACGAGCTGGTCCAAGGTGCCGTACACGCTGTAGTCGCCGCTGAAGGCATGCGGGATGCCGACCAGCACGCCGGGCGGTTGGGCGGTGCCGCCGTTCTGGTAAAAGGCGTCGGCGAAGCGGTTCGTGTCGTACCAGGCGCCCAGCTTGTAGGTGCCCGGCAGGCCCTTGGCGTCCTTTTCCTTGTTGACCGCGTACTGCACCTCGCCGATCAGGAGGGCGCCGCTCGTCACGTCGAAGGTGGTGCCCGACGGATCGTTCACCTGCGGGTCGCCGGGGCGCAGCCCGGCGGGGCTGCCGCTGAACAGGCCGATGAGCGCCGTGACTTGGTTGGTCGGCCGCACGCGCAGGCGGAGGCCGGGCGTGGCCAGCGGGTAGGCGGGACCGCCCGAGGGCAGGTCGACGGCGGGCAGCGTCGGCCAGCCGAAGCCCGAGTTGATGAACAGGTCCTCGTATTCGGAGGTGATGA
>CAXTFJ010000226.1:0-3845 GCA_964243405.1 uncultured Lichenihabitans sp.
GGTCCACCTTGGTCGGGTCCTTGCCCGAGAAGGCGCCGCCGCCGTGCGGGGCCGCGCCGCCGTAGGTGTCCACGATGATCTTGCGCCCGGTGAGCCCGCAATCGCCGTCCGGGCCGCCGATGAAGAACTTGCCCGTCGGGTTGATGTGCCACGCGGTCGCCTCGCTCAGCCACCCGTCGGGCAGCGCGCGGCGGACGTAGGGCTCGATCAGCGCGCGCATGTCCTCCGAGGTGAGGCTCTCGTCGACGTGCTGGTGCGAGACCACGATCTGCGTGGCGCCCACCGGCACGCCGTTCTCGTAGCGCACCGTCACCTGGCTCTTGGCATCGGGCCCGAGCGCCTTCTCGGCGCCCGAACGTCGCGCGTCGGACAGGAGCTGCAGGATCTTGTGCGAATAGTAGATGGGCGCCGGCATCAGTTCGGGCGTTTCGCGGCACGCGTAGCCGAACATGATGCCCTGGTCGCCCGCGCCCTCGTCCTTGTTGGCGACCGCGTCCACACCCTGCGCGATGTCGGCGGACTGGGCGTGCAGCAACACCTCGACCTTAGCCCGGTCCCAATGGAACCCGTCCTGCTCGTAGCCGATGTCCTTGATGGCGTGGCGGACGGTCTGCTCGATCTTGGCGGGGTCGATGGATGGACCGCGCACCTCACCCGCGATGACCACGCGGTTGGTAGTGGCGAGCGTCTCGCAGGCGACGCGGATGCCGTAGGGGTCGATGCCGGCCGCCGCGCCATCGCGGAAGAACAGGTCGACGATCTCGTCGGAGATGCGGTCGCACACCTTGTCGGGATGGCCTTCGGATACGGATTCGCTGGTGAACAGGTAGCTGTCTCGCGCCACGCCGTTGATCCTTCTCGCTCGGGGGCGCGCAGGACCGCGTCGGCCTCCCTTGTCAGCAGTGGCGGCGAGCTTTGTCAGCGCTCGTTCGTTCCGTCAAGCGAACAGGGCCATTTCGTTCGGTAAACAGAACGCGGCGCCGCCGCTCCGTGTCATTCCTGCGACGGTAGCGCGTCCGGTTCGGCCAGCACGGACACGAGGTCGATGACCTTGCGGCGCACCTTGGGGTCGCTGATGCGCACGAAGGACTTGATGAGCGCCAGCCCTTCGGGGTTGGAGATGAAGTGCGTGACCGCGGCCGAATCGCCCTCCGCGAAGCCCGATCCCGCGGCCTGCGTCGATCCAGGGGCCTCGTCGTAGAAATAGGCCGGCGTGACGCCGAGCACGTGGGCGATCTCCTGCAGGCGGCCCGCCCCGATCCTGTTCGTGCCCTTCTCGTATTTCTGGACCTGCTGGAACGTCAGTCTCAGGGCGTCCCCGAGCTTCTCCTGGCTCATGCCGATCAGCATGCGTCGCATCCGCAATCGACCGCCGACGTGTCGATCAACTTCGTTTGGACTTTTCTTCAATTGAGCCCGTCGCCTTAAAACAACTTTTAGTTGAAACTGCTGGAACGCAAGCAAGTTGCCTTGTCACGCCCCTCGGAACGTTAGGCAAAGAGGCGCCATAATTCAATGCCGGAAAATTGGGCGGCCTGAAAGCCCGGCGAGATTGGTCGTCGCGATGGCGGCGGTCCCGACATCAGGACCGACGCCGCGCCACCAGGCCGGCCAGGAGGAAGGCCGCCCCCAGCAGCAGCGGGATGCGATTGCCGAGGTGCGCGAAGGGCGTGGGTGGCAGCGCCACGGGCAGGGCGCCGTCGAGCACCGATTCGAGCCCCAACGGTACGAGCCCGGTGATGCGCCCGTAGGGATCGACGATGGCGGACACGCCCGTGGTGGCGGCCCGCACGAGGGGCAGCCCTTCCTCGATCGCCCGCAGGCGGGCCTGCGCGAAATGCTGGTAGGGCCCGGGCGTGAGCCCGAACCAGCCGTCGTCCGTGACGTTCAGCAGGAGGCCGGGCCGCCGCGGCTCCCCCGAGGCGTCGCGCGGCACGACGGCACCCGAGAAGATCGCCTCGTAGCACACGATGGCCGCGACCGGCGGCAGTCCGGGCACGTCCAGCAGGCGGCGCGACCGCCCCGCCTCGAAGCCGCCCGGGATGCTGACGAAGTTCTGCACGCCGAGCCGCCGCAGCCACCCCTCCCAGGGCACGTATTCCCCGAACGGAACGAGGTGGACCTTGTCGTAGCTGTCGAGGATCGTGCCGCCGCTCGCGACCACCTGCACGGCGTTGTAGAAGAGCGGCTTGGGGTTGCCGGCGGCGTCCGGGTCGCCCTTCTCCAGCCGGGCCGCGCCCGTCAGCAGCGTGGTCGTCCGCGGCAGCGCGGCCCCGAGCGTCGCCAGCATGTCGGCTTCCCGCGACAGGATGAACGGGAACGGTGATTCGGGCCAGACGAGGTGCGTGACGTCCGCCAGGCCCGCGGTCGCGGGCGAGGTGGCCCGGTCCGACAGGGCGAGATAGTGGGCGAGGATGTCGGCGCGGTGCGCGTAGCTGAATTCCGCGTCGACCGGAGCGTCCGGCTGCATGATCCGGAGTTACACGCCGGGCACGGTGGCGACCGGACCGGCGGACAGGCGGAGCGCGCCGTATCCCGCCAGCGCCGCCACGCCCGCCAGCGCCGCGAGCGCGGGCGCGGCGCGCGGCAGGGACCAGCGGCGACCGGAGGCGGCGCGGGCGTCGCAGAGCGTCGCGGGTGCCGCCGCCGCCAGCACGGCGAGCAGCGTCAGTCCGTGCTCGCCCAGCACGCTGCCGGCCTGCCCGAGCACCAGCGTGCCGCCGAGCGCCATGCCGAACTCGCCCCAGGGAAAGCCCGTCAGCGCCGTGCCGCGCAGCAGTTCCGCCCCGGTGAGGCAGGCCGCCAGCGTGAACAACCGCCCCCAACCCTCCGACCAGAGGAGCCGCGCGGCCGCGAAGCCGAGCGCGGGGAACAGCGCCAGGTAGGCGGGCAGGCCCAGGACGCCGAGCGGCAGCGCCCAGGCGAACTTGTCGGGTTCCACCAGGAAGGCCGAGCCCAGCCACCAGAGGTTCGCGACGAAATAGCCGAACCCCCACCACCAGCCCGCGCCCGCGGCGGTGCGCAGCGACGCCCACAGCGCGCGGGCCGACAGCCGGCCGCCCGGCTCGGCCAAAGCGCTCCCGTCGATGAGCCACACGGCCGCCGTCATCGGGACGACGAGCGCGGGCCAGGCGTTCACGGGCGCCATGGCGAGCCCCCCGCAGGCCCCCGCCAACGCGGCCAGGCCGCGCCTGCGCCACCCGGCGGAAAGCACGACGAACTGCGCGAGGGCGAGGAGCATGGTGGGGTGGCGATCCAGGGTTGACCGGCGCCGCGGTCGCGGCCCGGCTCGCGCGCGGGGTGGCATGCTACGAAGCGAGGCTTGCCTCTAGCAGGCGATGGGTCCCGGGCTCACCGCGGCCGCCCCGCATCGGGGTCGGGAGGCGGCGTGGCGCCGTCCCCCTCGCCTGCCGGCGCGTGCCGGACGATGCGGACCCGCTTCACCCGGCGGGGATCGGCGTCGAGGATCTCGAACTCCACGCCGTCGCGGGCGCGCACGATCTCGCCGCGACTGGGCACATGGCCCGCGAGCGCCCCCACCAGCCCGCCCACCGTATCGACGTCCTCCTCCGCGGCGTCCGCCGACAGGTCCACGCCGATCGCCCGCGACACGTCCTCGAGGTCGGCCCGGCCGTCCGCCAGGAAGGAGCCGTCGGGCGCGGCCGTGATCTTGGGGCTTTCGCTCTCGTCGTGCTCGTCCTCGATGTCGCCCACGATCATCTCGACGATGTCCTCGATCGAGGTCAGGCCCTCCGTGCCGCCATATTCGTCGATCACCAAAGCCATATGCGTGCGCGTCGCCTGCATCTTCACGAGCAGGTCGAGCGCCGGCATCGACGGCGGCA
>CAXTFJ010000227.1:0-3825 GCA_964243405.1 uncultured Lichenihabitans sp.
CGTTTCAGATTTGGCTCAAGCCAGAACGGCTGCTTTGTATGATCCGCCTCCAAACCGGCCTCGATCATGACATCCTCCCCTCAAGTGAGCTGCTCGGCTCCGCGAACGTGCGTCTGTAGGCAATGGGGCTCACGCCGACGCTCTGACGAAATCGTTCTCGAAAGCTCGCCGACGCCTCGAACCCGACTGCCGCCGCGACGCCAGCGATGTCGAGCCTCGACGTTTCCAGAAGTTCCTGAGCGCGTAGGATCCGAGGGTCGAGCCGCCAATGAACCGGAGTCGTTCCCACCTGCTCGCGGAAGCGTCTGTTGAGCGTGCGCCCGCTCATGCCCGCCTCCCGCGCGATATCGCCGACCGTCAGAGGGTGCGCTACGTTCTCGGCTATCCAGTCGAGCACGGGGGCAAGGCTCGCGTTCGAGCGCGGCCGTTCGAAGCGGATGAACTGTGCTTGGCCGCCCTCCCGATCGAGCGGCGCCACCGCCAACCGTGCCGCTTCCGCCGCGACGGCCTGCCCGTAGTCTCGGCGGACCATGTGGAGGCAGAGGTCGAGCCCCGCGGAGGCGCCGGCCGACGTCAAAATTTGGCCCTCGTCGACGAACAGAACGTTCGGGTCGACCCTGATGGCAGGGTGGCGTTGTTGCAGGAGCGACGCCGCCAGCCAATGCGTGGTGGCTCGCCGGCCATCGAGGAGCCCAGTCGCGGCGAGCACGAACGCGCCTGAGCAGATCGAGGCAACGCGCGCCCCCCGGCGCGCCGCGGCGCGCACCGCCTCCACCGCGGCATCGGGCACCGGTTGGGTGAGGTCCTCGATTCCGGGGATCATGACGGTGTCGGCTTGGGCGACGTCCATGAAGGTCCAGGGCGCGCGAATGGTGAACGCCGCCGCCCTGACCTCCGGGCCCTCCCCGCAGACGCGCACGCGGTAGCGGTCGCCAGGGAGCCGCCCGAACACCTCGCAGGGGATGGCGAGATCGAACGGGACGAGGCCATGCAACGCCAGGACCGCAACCTCGTGCATCGCGAGACTTCCTTCGACGGTGAAGCGGCGCCAATGCACCCTGCCGACCAGGGAAGCAAGGCCGTCGAAACGGATGGGATCGCATTGGCGAGAAACCTGCGCAGAATGGCAGTCTCGCCACTCACGGCGACGCAGACGGGTCGGTAGACCATCCGAGCGGTGATGATCCCACTGGCTCCAAGAGGTCTCCATCAACGATGACGAACTCGTCCTCCGAAGCCCACTCGCCGGTCGGCATGCCGCGCGACCTCGGCCTAGTGCCGCTCGCTCCTGCAGGAACGCTGGTAGGCGACCTGAACCTGAGTCCGCAGACCCGACCAGACCGGTGTCGGTCGGAGCCGGGTCGACTGAACCTCCTTGAGGTCGCCTCCTTGACGGAGGCAGCGACCCTCCTTCTGCTCGTGTTCGTGGCGATGCCGCTCAAGCACCTCGCCAGCCTGCCGAAAATCGTTGAAGTCATGGGCCCGCTGCATGGCATCGCCTTCGCCTTCTACGCTTGGACCTTGATCGAGGCCGTGGCGGCAGGCGGCTGGAGCCGGAGTGACGTCGTCCGCCTCGCGCTTGCGGCCCTCGTACCGTTCGGTGGCTTCGCCAACCTCGGCTGGCTTCACCGCCGTCTGCATGGCCATCATGGCGAGGTTCTGTGACGCTGCCCGATAGCTACACGTCGTTGAAGGCCGTCCATGTCGCGGCCGCGATGGCTTTTACAGGCGGCGTCCTCGCTACCGCGGTCCTTTTGCCCGCATCGGGCAGGATGCCGCTGGCATCAAGGCCCGTTTCGCGCCTAGCGCTGCGATGGTCGCGGACCGTTACCACCCCTGCCATGCTGCTTGTCTGGGCGATCGGGCTCGTTCTGGGGATCAAGGGTGGCTGGTTCTCGCAGCCATGGCTCCAGGCGAAGCTGTTCTTCGTGTTGCTCTTGTCGGCGTTGCACGGCGTGCAGTCAGGGACGCTCCGACGTTGGGCCGCTGGCATCGTGCCGGCACGGAGCGTTTCGTCACCTTTCGCCGGGCTGATCACCCTCGCTTGCATCATCGTGATTGCTTTGTTGGCGGTCACTAAGATTGGATGATTAAGCTTACATCGTGACCTGTGTCACAGGTGGACAGAGAGGAGCAGACGTTCCTCGTAGCGGTGTCACCCGACGCCCAAGAGATTGAACTTCAGGAGCTGCGGACCGAGGCCTACTCGGTCGAGTAGGTCGCAGGACCCGCGGCGGCCTACCGTTGTGCGATTGAGGAACGGAACATCGGACCCGGGTTGAGGAAATTATGCTTTCGCGCTCGACGGGGCGAGGAAACTGAGCGGAGCCGCCTCCAGCCGGTTCCTCATGAATATACCCAAATCAGCACAACCGGAGCGGGTCAGATGGCTGTGATGGTTGGAGGCGGAAGGGCTGCCTTGGAGCAAGCGATGGCAGAGACAGCCCTCTAACCGTGGCTCGTAGCGGTCGCGGCTAGCAAGCGGCCGACCTCACGGCAAGATCCAACGAGCTAGGTCCTCGTTCGATGTCGTCGTGACCGACGCTCCTATGGGCACATCAACGCGGAGGCGGAGGAAATACGGCCGCCTGAGCGCAGCGTCGAAGTTCCCCGTCGTAGGATCGGCGATCGCGTCCGAGGGCGCGAAGCCGGCAAAGTATAGGATCCAACCCCCATCCCGATCCGCCACGATCGATGGCACGCCCGGGGCAACGACCTCAGCGGCGACGTCATTCGGCCAATTTGGTTGCTGGGATTGAAGCAGGTAAAGCGGCTCGAAGTGGCCAGGCTGACCCCAAACACCCGCGCGGTCCAATTGAACGACCTTGCGATAGGTTTTGCCCACGCCGGGCAGGAAGGTGTCCGACCAGGCCACGCCGGCCTTGTAGTTCGACCGGTCGAAGGCCCCTGTCGAATAGGCCATAACGTATTTGCCAGCGATCATCGTCACGTTGCCAGTCTCGACGAGCTTGAACTGATCGCCAGGATCTGTGGGATTGAAAAGCTCTGCGTTGAACCCGCCATTTATTACCTCTGGTTGTAGCAATGTCACAGGAAGCGACGAAGCGGGCTGCGTCGCCGATTGCATTTTCTGCGCGACGACGCCGTCGTGAGCCGGGTTATCGGAGAGCCTGCTGCTGTAGAGGAGGTAGAGCGTGCCTCCATCTTCAAAGAACTTCCCGTCGTAGTTAGCTGGCACGGGCTGACCTAGCGAACCCACCAGAACCGTGTCGGCAGCCCAGGTCGTAGGGATGGAGTAGGAGACGGCGGTTGGGTGGGCATGGACGATCACGGTCCAGTGGGTCGCGTTCGACTTGGCGCCCGCAGTTCTTAGGTTCAAGGTTGACACCATCTGCCATGTGCCGTCCCGGCCGCGAAAGATGTTGTTGTTCTGAAACGTGGAACTCACGCTGCCTTGCTGCTGGGCCTGCTCGGCCAGCGCACTCGGATCGATGGTGATTGGTGTTTCCGCGTAGCATCCGGGCTGGAGCCCGTGCCAGCACAGCAGGAGATCTTTAGTGGTGCCTGAGAAAGCGCGCGGGATCGAGGCGCTGGTCCAGGGTTCAGCGACGTAGATCGGGTAAGGATCGGAGAAATAGCCGGTGCCCGCCGTCGCATAGACCTGCGTCATAGGCTCGATTGGGAGGACGGCCGTCGTTTGATTTTGGGCGGACGCGACGGTAAGCGCGCCGTAGAGCAGGACAGTCGTCGCCAGTAAAGCGATGAACCTTGATCGGTGAAGGGGCATCTAGACTAGAGCTCCGGACGGGGCAGGCAAACTAGCCTCTGCGCGGTGCGCCTGGGTCAAGCCGTCCCAACCCCATG
>CAXTFJ010000228.1:0-3797 GCA_964243405.1 uncultured Lichenihabitans sp.
CGGTCAGCCGCGGGCACGAGGTGCGCCAAGCATCCATCACGTCGGCGTAGGTGCGAGGCTCGCGGTCCAGCCATTCCAGGAAATCTGCGATGAGAGGCGCGAGGGTGTCGGTCATGGCTGCGTTCCGGCTACGGGCGTGAGATTGACACCGCTGTCCCATGGCGTCCAATGCACGGATTGCGCGTTCGCGATGCCTTCGCAGGTATGCCTTGCTGAACCTTCGCGACCTGCAGTGCTTCGTTGTCGTCGCACAGGAAGGCCACGTCACCCGTGCGGCGGCTCGCTTGGCCATGCAGCAGCCGCACCTTTCCCGCTTGCTGCGCAGGCTGGAGGCGGATCTCGGCGTGCCGTTGCTGAAGCGTGGTGCGCGCGGCGTCGAGTGCACGCCCGCGGGGAAAGCGCTGACGGCCGAGGCCACCCGCATCCTCACCCTCGCCGACGAGATGCCGCGACACGTTCTCCGCGCGGCGTGCGGCGAGAGCGGCCGCCTCGCGGTCGGTCTCACCAGCTCGGCCGCGCTGCACCCTTCCATCTCTCGCGCCGTCAGGTCGTTCCGCGAAAGCTACGAGGCGGTCGCCCTGACGCTCGAAGAAGCGGGGACGGGCGACCTCATCGCCAGGCTCGAGCAGGGGTCGATCGACACCGCCCTCGTCCGCACACCGGTCCACGACCGCGACGTCTTCAGGGTCGAACGCGTCCTGAGCGAACCGATGGTCGTCGCCCTGCCTGCAGGCCACAAGCTCGCCCGGACCCCAACCGCCGTGATCAGGCTCGAGGACCTGGCATCGGAGGCGTTCGTCCTCTACCGCCGGGCGACCGGCCCCGGCTTCTACGACACGATCATCGCCGCCTGCCAGGGTGCCGGCTTCTCGCCCCGAATCAGTCAGGAAGCGCCCCGGCTGACCGCGACGCTCGGCCTCGTGGCGGCGGGACTTGGGATCAGCATCGTGCCAGCCTCCATGCGCATCCTCCACCTCGATGGATTGGTGGTCAGAAACCTGCGCGGCACGTCCGACCTCGAAGCCATCATCGATCTTGTGTCGCGAAAGGACGCTGCATGTCCTGTCCTGGACCGCTTCGTGGAGGTCATCAGGAATGTAGCTCGCGATGCTCGATGAGGTTGTACTCTGACCATAGCCGTATGCCAGGAGATACAGAGTGACGTCGGCTTCCAGCGCTCCTCGCTTGAAGCTTGCAGGTCCGTACCGGGCGCAAGGCGGACTGCTCACCCTGGCTGCTTTACTATCAAGCGCGATCCAACCGTCTGATGTCGCCGGCGCTCGCGATCAGAGATCAAGCACGACGTCGCTGGCAGGCCGCGCGCAGCAGACCAGCACTGATCCCTGCGGCGGCGGATCGAGCGGGTCCGACGCGTAGCGGACCGCGCCCGCCACCAAGCCCGACTCGCAGCGATGGCACACACCGGTCCGGCAGGCCCAGGGCACCGGCGCCCCGCAGGCCTCGGCAAGCTCCAGCAGGCTTCCGAAACGGTCGCTCCATCGGGTCGTCAGCCTGCTTCGCAGCAGGGTCACCGTCGGTCCGTCTCCCCCGGCACCGTCGGGCTGGTGCGCGGGCTGGGCTGCAGCGCCTTGGGGTGCCGTGCTCCCGAACGCTTCCCGCAGCACGCGGGCGGGCTCCACGCCGAGGTCCGTCAGCGCCGTCGCGACCGCATCCATGAACGCGCCGGGACCGCAAAGGTAGTAGGTGGCGTCCCGGGGCAGGTCGAGGTCGCGCAGGACTTCCCGGTCGACGCGGCCGACCCGGTCGCAGTCCCGGCGGTCCCCGTCGCCGGGCCGGCTGTACACGATGTGGGTCGTGGCAGCGCTCGACGCCGCCAGGGCGCGCACCTCCGCCGCGAAGGCGTGGTGCGCGGTCACGCGCCGCGTGGACCCACCACACCTGCCGCTTGGCCGAGGCGCCCCCCGGATCGGCGAGCGCGCGCAACATGCCGAGCAGGGCCGTCGCCCCGACACCGGCGCTGATGAGCACGACGGGGCTTGGCGCGTCGTCCAACCCGAACGTTCCGCAGGGCGCGGTTGCGTCCAGAAGGTCACCGGCCTGCACCTCGTCGTGCAGCGCCCGGCTGGCCGTGCCGTTGGCTTCACGCTTGACCGCGATGCGGTAGGTTGCGGCGGATCCCCCGTCGCAAAGCGAGTAGTTGCGCAGCACCGGGCCGCCGGCCTGCGTCGCGACGTGGAGGACGACGTGCTGCCCGGGCCTGCCCGGCGGGAGCGACCGGCCCTCGGGGTCGGCCAGGACAAGCGAGCTGACGTCCGCGCTCTCGGCCCTCTTCGCCAGGACGCGGAGCGGTCGGAAGCCGGGCCAGGCCGGCGGCGCCACCGGAGCGGCGACCAGTCCGGCATTGCCCGGTGCCCCGATCCCGGCCGCCTTCAGCAACGCCCGCATCGACATCTGCCAGCCGGGGCTGAGTGCCGGGATGCGCAGCGCCCGCTCCAGCGCGGGCACGGGATGGTCGCCTTTGAACAGCAGGATGTTTATCTCGGCCACGGACATGCGTTCCGGGCCTTGGCTCAGGAGGTGGACGGCGTCGCCGGCCCCAATCTCGCCTTCCTGCACCACGCGCAGGTAGAAGCCCGGCCGGCGGTGGGCGACGACGAGCGACGGCATGGACGGGTGGTCCATCCGCAGCCCGAGCTTGTGGCAGCTCACCCGGGGCTGGCTCACCTCGACAACCGCGCCGCCAATCCGGAAGCGGTCGCCGATGCACACCTCCTCGTCGCTCAACCCGTCGACGGTGAGGTTCTCGCCGAACTGGCCCATGGTGAAAGCGGAGCGGCCGAGGTGCTCGGCCCAGTACCGGTAGGAGTCGAGCTGATAGACCATGATGGCGCGCTGCTCGCCGCCATGGCCGACGAGGTCGGCCTGCTGGTCCCCCACAAGGCCGAGCCGGCCGGCCCGGACCCGGGCGGCGACGGGCTGCTTCCAGATCGCGGTTCGAACGACACGACCGCGCCACTTGACGTCGCGGGCCTTGCCGACGTTGACGGACCGCACTTCGCCTAATGCTGGCATGCCGTGAGCCTCGTGGAACCTGAGCGCCCGGCGTCCGGCGCGGGCGGGCTGGGCGCGACCATGGCCGCCGCGCCGGGAGCGGCCAGCAAGGGTGACCTTCACCGGCCCGCGGGGAGAGGCGTCCGCTACTGCGCGAAGGCGCTGCGGATCTCGCCCGCAACGGTGTGCAGGTTTTCGTCGAGCACGAAGTGCCCGGCGTCGAGCCACACCAGCTTGGCCTCGGGCAGGTCGCGCAGGTAGCCTTCCGCGCCGGGCGGGATGAAGAGCGGGTCCTTGTTGCCCCAAAGCACGAGCGTCTTCGGCTGGTGGGCGCGCAGCGCGGCCTGCCAGCGGGGGTAGAGGGGCGCGTTGGTCTTCAGGTCCTCCACGATGTCGAGCATGGACGCCTGCGTGCCCGGCCGGGCCATCAACGCCTGGTCGATCAGCCAGTTGTCCGGTTCGACGCGGCTCACGTCGCGGGCGCCCACCTTCCACAGGTACTCGATGTAGTCGGGCGACATGAACTGCCTTGCGGGCGCCTCCGTCTCCGCGGTGCGCTGGCCCCACAGCGGCCCGAGCGCCCGCTTGGCGTCCTCGGCCACGCCCTCCTCGTAGGTGTTGGCGTTCTGGACGATGAAGCCGCGCACCAGCTCCGGGCGCTCGGCGAACAGGCGGAAGGCGACGGGCCCGCCAATGTCGTGGATGTAGAACACGCAGGACGCGATCCCGAGCTGCTCCAGCAGGCCGCGCGTGTGGGCGGTGAGGTTCTCGAAGGTGTAGGCGAA
>CAXTFJ010000229.1:0-3785 GCA_964243405.1 uncultured Lichenihabitans sp.
GGCCGACCGACCCGTCCTTCCAGGACATCATGCAGATCAAGCAGAACGCCAACCGGGCCGCGGGCCTGGTGCGGCAGCTGCTCGCCTTCTCGCGCCGGCAGACGCTGCGCCCGGAGGTGCTGCAACTGGGCGACGTGTTGAGCGACCTCAACAACATGATGCGCCGCCTGGTGGGCGAGAAGATCGACATCGACGTGAGGCACGGGCGCGACCTGTGGCTCGTGAAGGCCGACCTCAACCAGTTCGAGCAGGTCGTCATCAACCTGGTCGTCAACGCCCGCGACGCGATGCCGGGCGGCGGCAAGATCCTGGTCAGCACCCGCAACGTGCCGCCCGAAAGCTGCGAGGCCTTCGAGGAAAGCTCGCTCGTGCCGGGCGCTTACGTGCTTGTCGAGATCACCGACAGCGGCACCGGCATCCCGGCCGACGTGCTGCCCAAGATCTTCGAGCCCTTCTTCACGACCAAGGAGGTGGGCAAGGGCACCGGGCTCGGGCTCTCGATGGTCTACGGCATCATCAAGCAGACCGGCGGTTACGTGTTCTGCAAGAGCGTCGTGGGCGAGGGGACGTCGTTCCGGATCCTGCTGCCCCGGCACACGCCCGACCCCGCCGAGGAGGCCGTCAAGAAGGAGGTCGCCAAGCCGGTGGCGGCGGATCTCACGGGGCACGGTACCGTCCTGCTCGTCGAGGACGAAGAGGCCGTGCGCGCCTTCGGGGCCCGCGCGCTCGCTTCGCGCGGCTACACCGTCCTGGAAGCGGGGTCCGGCGTCGAGGCGCTGCAGGTGGTGGAGGAAGCGTCCGAGCCGATCGACCTCATCGTCTCCGACGTCGTGATGCCCGAGATGGACGGTCCCACCATGTTCGGCGAACTGCGCAAGCGCGGCGTCACCGCCAAGGTGGTGTTCGTGTCGGGCTACGCCGACGAGGCGTTCCGCAAGAACCTGCCCGACGGGGAGGAGTTCGCCTTCCTCGCCAAGCCTTTCAGCCTGAAACAGCTCGTCGAGACGGTGAAGACGAACATGCGGAAGTGAGGCGGGTCCGGGTTGCGTGAGCTTGGCACGACCGAGGTAGCTCTACTCCGCACATCCGAGTGGCTTCGGCAGCGCTCGCCTAAAGCTTGTTCAGGAACCCCGCGAAGGCCATCAGACCCTCCGGCCAAGGGCCGTGGCCCGAGGCGTCGTTGACGTGTCCCGCCTCGCCCGCGTCAACCAGCTTCGACCCCCAGTCGAGCGCCAGATCTTCGCTCGCCCGATAGGTGCCGTAGGGGTCGTTACGGCTCGCGACCATCACGGAAGGGCAGGGTAGCGGCGCGGTCAGGAAGGGCAGGAAGGCGGGATCGATCTCGGCGATCGCCGCAACCGTCTCGGCGCTCGGCGGCGCGACCAGGAAGGCGCCCGCGATCGGAGGAGGCGCCTCGCCCCCGGTCACGGCGGCCACCAGCGCGATCACGCCCAGACTGTGCGCCACGGCCACCACGGGCTTGCCCGTCTCTGCCGCGAGTGCGTCCCGAACTGCCGCCACCCAGGGACCGCGCTCCGGCTTCGTCCACGACACCTGCTCGATCCGTCGCGCGGTCGGCAGCTTGGCCTGCCAGCGCGACTGCCAGTGGCCCGGTCCGGAATCCCCCAGTCCCGGGATCATGAGGATGGTGACGTCGCGGCTGCGCATGGGCACCTTGGTGGCTTCGCGGTGGCCGGCCGGTGCCGACGACGATCCGCGGGAAACCTAACGCCGGCCGCACCGTTATGTTGGCAAAACGGAGTCCCGTCGTGATCAAAACTATCGCCATCGTGGGAGTGACCGGCCTGGTGCTGGCGGCCGTGCCGCTCGCCGCGCTGGCTCAGACGGCAAACGCCACCTCACCATCCGCGTCCTCGTCGTCCGGCACCTCGAATCCCGGCACGCCACCCTCGGGGGGCAAGGCCTCGCCGACGGCAGGCGCTTCTGCGTCCGACGGGACCACGCCGGCGGACCGCGACCTCGAGAAGCAGAACGACAAGGTCCAGTCGATCTGCAAAGGCTGCTGATCGGCTTCAGGGTCCGCGGCGACTGGCCTGCCGCCGCCCCTCGACGAGGCGCACCACCGCGCCCCGGAGCGTGCGGACATCCTGCTCGCTCATCTCCAGGCGGTGCAGGATGTTGCGCAGGTTCCGCCGCATCACGGGACGCTTGTCGTCCGGCCTGAAATAGTCCGCGGCCGTCAGCTCCGCTTCCAGGTAGTCGAAGAAGGACAGGACCTGGTCGCGCGACGCGCGGGGTCCGTGCTTCGCGTTCGGGAGCTCCGGGACCCGCGTGACCCGGCGCCACTCGTAGCCCATGAGCAGCACGGCCTGGGCGAGGTTCAGCGACCCGTAGGCGGCGCTGACGGGGAAGGTCACGATGGCGTCGGCGGTCGCGACCTCGTCGTTGTCGAGCCCCGTGCGCTCGGGCCCGAACAGCAGGCCGTGCCGCTCGCCCCGTCCCCGCAGCGCCGTGGCGCATTCCGCCATGGCGGCCTCGGGCAGCAGGACGCGCTTGCCCTGGCCGCGTTCGCGCGCCGTCGTGGCCCAGAGGTAATTCAGGTCCGCCACGGCCTCCGTCAGCGTCGCGAACGTGCGGGCGGTGTCGAGCAGGCCCACGGCCCCGGACGCCGCCGCCTCGGCGGTCGCCCTGTGCTCCGGCTCGGGCGGCCAGCCTCCCTTGGGCGCCACCAGGCGCAGGTCCGACAGGTCGAAATTCGCCATGGCGCGCGCGGCCGTGCCGATGTTGACCGCGAGCTGCGGCCGCACCAGGACGATCGCGGGTCCGCCCCCTTCGGTGATTCCCGTGCGATCCGTGCCGGCCCCGACCATCCCCGCGCCCAACCCTTGGTGGCTCTTTGCCCCGGTGATATAGCGGGCGCAAACGCCGAGGTCATCGGGCCGTCACACGAGGCATGCCGCATATGAGCAAGATCAAGGTCGCCAACCCCGTCGTCGAACTCGACGGCGACGAGATGACCCGCATCATCTGGCACGAGATCCGCGACAAGCTCATCCACCCCTACCTCGACGTGGACCTCGACTATTACGACCTGTCGGTCGAGCACCGCGACGAGACGGGCGACAAGGTGACGGTGGACGCGGCCGAGGCCATCAAGCGGCACGGCGCCGGTGTCAAATGCGCCACGATCACGCCCGACGAGGCGCGCGTCGAGGAGTTCAAGCTCAAGGAGATGTGGCGCTCGCCCAACGGCACCATCCGCAACATCCTGGGCGGCGTGATCTTCCGCGAGCCGATCATCTGCAAGAACGTGCCACGCCTCGTGCCCGGCTGGACGCAGCCCATCGTCATCGGGCGCCACGCCTACGGCGACCAGTACCGCGCGACCGATTTCGTCGTGCCCGGCAAGGGCCGCCTCACCATCCGCTTCGAGGGAACGGACGGGCAGGTGATCGAGCGGGAGATCTTCAATTTCCCGGGCGCCGGCGTGTCGCTCTCCATGTATAATTTGGACGACTCGATCCGCGACTTCGCGCGCGCCTCGCTCAACTACGGGCTGCTGCGGCGCTACCCCGTTTACCTGTCCACCAAGAACACCATCCTTAAGAAGTACGACGGGCGCTTCAAGGACATCTTCCAGGAGGTCTACGAGGCCGAGTTCCAGTCCAAGTTCAAGACGCTCGGCCTCACCTACGAGCACCGGCTGATCGACGACATGGTGGCCTCGTCGCTGAAATGGTCGGGCGGCTACGTGTGGGCCTGCAAGAATTACGACGGCGACGTGCAGTCCGACACGGTGGCGCAGGGCTTCGGCTCGCTGGGGC
>CAXTFJ010000230.1:0-3724 GCA_964243405.1 uncultured Lichenihabitans sp.
GCGGAATCCGCAACCAACCCGCCTCGTTCCACGTACTTGCCAAAGTAGTGTTAGAGCGTGGTGACAATTTAACGACTTGGGATGCCCAAGCGGGCGTCGGTAGGATTCAACGCTGGTTGGGGGGGGGGGACCAGCGATGAACATCGATCACCTGCGCGACGATCAGTGGGAGCGCGTGAAAGGCTTTATGCCTGGCGGCACAAGAAGCCTGCCGCCTGGCGGATCGCACGTCCTCGTGGGCCAAAAAACGGCTCGGTACGCCGGCCATCATAGGGAAGGGCTGCGCCGGCTCGCAAACCGGTGCGCTCCTGCACGGAGACGAACCTATATGTCTGGATGAATGTTAAGGGTGCCCGACACGCTGCATGGTGGCACCACGTGGGAGCGTGGGAAGCTGCCTTCTCATCGCGTGCCGGGCTGAAGGGATAATGAGCCGAGAGAGTTACTGCCTGGTTAAGACTTTCTCCCCTAAGAATTACCTCGGGTTCACCTCGCCGTAGATGGCAAGCGTTCAAACCCCCAGATACCGCGCCGAGCTGTCCGTTGGCCGCGAGTGGAGATAACGGCCTGTTGTGGCGACGCTGGCGTGGCCGAGTGTGGCTTGAACAAGATGGATTGGCGCCCCGCGGTCCAGGCTGTGCGAGGCATGGGCGTGGCGAAGCCAATACGCTGAGACCTCGGCCGGCAGGCCGAGGCGCCCGCGGTCGACGCGATCGACGGCGACAAGCTCCCGCGCCTGGCTGCCATCCTTGAGGCTTTCGCCCGCGGTGGCTTCACGCTCGCGATCTTCGATTGCCCTGGCATCGCCAGCACCGCGACGAACCTTGCGATCGGCCAGGCGGATCTCTGCCTCGTGCCGGCCCGGCCGACGCGCATCGACATCAGGGCGACCAAGCCGACCGTGGAAGCCTTGATGAGCCTGAAGCGACCGTTCGCCTTCGTGCTCAACCAATGCCCGCCGATCCCGCGGGGCTCGCGCGCCAGCGAGGCGGCCGAGGGCCTGAGCATGATGGGCGTTCTTGCCGACCCCCTGGTGACGCAGCGCGCCGACTACCAGGACGCGGTTGCCGCCGGGCTCGGGGTCACGGAATACGCGCCCAACGGCAAGGCGGCCGACGAGGTCCGGCAGCTTTGGCGATAGATCGAGCGCCGCATGGGGAGAACCTGACATGGCGAAGCGCCCGTCGATCATCGACGCCGTAATGGCGCCGCCCGCAGTCGCCACGCCTCCGCTATCCGAGCCTCCGCCTGCCCCCGCCAAGTCCCGGCCCGACGTGCAGCACACATCGGTCTACATCCCGCGGGCCGCCTACGAGCGATTACGCGAGATCGCATTCGCCGAGCGCGTGAAGACTCACGACCTGTTGATGGAAGGCGTGGACCTCACCATCGCACGCCGCGGTCATCCCGAACGCGCCAAGCGCAGCACGAAGGCGTGATGACACGACGGCACCATAACTGCATCGTGTCATAGCACTACAGCACTACAGCACTACAGCACTACAGCACGGCGGCGCTGTGATGTGACCCCTTCGCCCGGTTTGACATCCTGCCGCACGGTGGGCGTCATGCGGGATCCGCGCGACTCGAGTGCGGATCAGGAGCACAATGGCCGGAAGGTCGTAGAACTAGAAAGGCCCCCACGCTTGGCGGCGTAGAGGCCTTTGAATTCGAGTGGAGCTTTCGCCTCTGGACAATTGGATGGGTCTCACGGCTCCCCACCGGGAGTCAACCTGAAACCGCATGGTTTCGGGATCCAGTTCGCTTGCGCCCGTGCCGGCCCGGGAAGGGGCTGAAATGTTCGTGAACGAGATGCGCCGCGCCATCGCGCCAGCGCCGCGGGAGATGTGTGCCAAGCTGGTGGGCGCGGTGTGGGCGGTCTACGCGGCCAGCGCGATCGGCGATGTGGATGCCAAAGCCCTCGCGGAGGCTTTGGAGGCACGGAAGACCGTCCCCGCACCTACCTCAGCGCCCCGCCACGTCGGGAGAGCCGTCCGCGGTCGCCGGAGAGCACGCAGCGACGGCGCCGATGGGTCGCATCCGGTCTGATGCCGCCGCATCTCGCGGCCCGCTTCACCATGGAAGAGAGTGCCGTGCTCGCCGTGATTGCGGTCGAGGTCGCCAAGCGCGGCCGGTGCACCCTCACCATCGGGCACATCGCGGCGCTGGCGGGCGTAGGCAAGACCACCGTCCGAACCGCCGTACAACAGGCCGTGGGGCTCGGCTGCTCAAGTCTGACGAGTGGCGCCTGTCGGCCTTCCGGTCGGCGCCGAACACAGTCACGATCCTGTCGGCCGAGTGGCTGGCCTGGCTTCGACTGGGGCAACGGTCGGTGAAGGGGAGGGCGGACCATGCCGGAACACGCGATGCAGTGGGTGGAGTTCGGCCCGGTGGAGGTCAGGCTGCTATGTGTCCTGCTACGAATGAGCCGCCCGACCAAGCACCACACCGCGATCCCTCGAACGAGAATCTCACCGGTCACGGCAGCCTGTGGCTCGGGTTCGATGATGGGGGATGCCACACCGGGACCGGCCTTGATGGACGCGGTGGTTCCCGAGCCTGATAGGGGAGGGTCCAAAAGCGTGCAGCCCACGAGTAAAGTTCAAGAAGGAACTGGCGGGTGGGAGGCCGCAAGATCAAGGCCAGGATGGCATTCCGGCATCTGCGACCTAAAATGATTACTTCACGGGTGGAGCTAGGCCCGGTCAGGATCCTTGCACATGAGCGACACCGCCCTCATTCGTAACCATCACGGAAAAGCAGCGTCCTTCGTCGAGCAAAAAGACGAAATAGTCGTCGTCACCGTGGACGGGGACCGGATCGAGGTCAGTAAGTCAGAATGGAACAGCTTGCCGGCTTGGGATGGTGAAGTTCCAAACGACTTCGACAAACCTCCGCAGCAGACGAAATAGTCCGCGCCCAGGTTGTGAGGTCCTATCCCATTTCGGCTCAGTCCGAAGGGATGCGTCGGGCGCTCGAACGCGAGACAACTTGCGCCCGGTCGATGAGGAACTTACGTTTCCTTGCGTTTGGGCTGATGCTGCCTGCGGTTGCCGGTATTCATCCATCCGCATCAAGTAAAATCAGCCGCGGCCGCTCCGGCAGGAACGATGGTCACGACGGAGCGCGAGTATCAGGGGTATTTTCGATCGCGTGCGGGGGCGCCGCGACATCGTGCGAGCCCTGGAATAGTTTCCGACCAGTCGAGGTCAGCTCCTCTTGAGCTTGGTATCGATCGCATCCGACGCCCACAGTGCGAGGATTTCTACACCGTCCTCTTGTCCGTCCAAGATGGCAGGCCCGGCGCCCCGGCCGTTCCCTTGTCCCAATAGAACTCCTCGTGTCCGGTGACGACTTTGGCGACCCCGTCGACCGCCTTTTGCAGGACGTCCAGCGCGACATAGGTGGGCGAGCCGATTTCGACTTCGGACGAGGTGCGGGTGACGACGTGCCGGCATCGGCCCATGGCGTCGAGCAGGCGGTCACGGGCGGGCTCGTGAAGCTCTTTCGGCCGTCATCGGTACACCATCGCCCAACCTCCGTTGGTCCCGGTCTGTTCTAGGACGGAATGGCGGATCGGGAAGGGGTACGACCCCGGATGGCGCGTTTGCGGCCCCGTGGTGTAGGCTCGAAGCCTCACCGTGCACGGGACCACCATGCACCGCGTCGTCCGCTACCTGCTCGGTTCGCTCCTGCTCATCGCTGCGGAGCCGGTAATAGGCCC
>CAXTFJ010000231.1:0-3721 GCA_964243405.1 uncultured Lichenihabitans sp.
GCGCGGTGGCGCGCGACGTGCTGGCCCACGCCCGGGGCGGCCTGGAGCGGCGCGGACGCCTCGACGCCGCGGGCCGCACCGAGGCGTTCCACCTCGCGCCGCTGGAGCGGATCGCCGACCGCGGCCGCACGCTGGCCGAGGACCTGCTGGACGCCTACGCCGGGCCGTGGGGTGGACGGGTCGATCCGGTGTTCGAGGCCTGCGCGCTTTAACTCTCAAAGGCCGATCCATGCCCACCACCGTCGCCGCCTTCGATCGCATGGGCGAGGAGAACGCCTTCGCGGTGCTGGCGCGGGCGACCGAGCTGCAGCGGCAGGGGCGCGACGTCGTCAACCTCGGCATCGGCCAGCCCGACTTTCCGACCCCGCCCCATATCGTGGAAGCAGCCGTGAAAGCGCTGCGCGACGGCCAGCACGGCTACACGCCCGCCACCGGCATCCTGCCGCTGCGCGAGGCGGTTTCCGCCGACCTGCACCGCCGGCTAGGGGTCGCGGTGTCGCCCGAGCACGTGATGATCGTGCCGGGCGGCAAGGTCACCATGTTCGCGGCCATCCTGATGTTCGGCGAGCCCGGCGCCGAGATCCTCTATCCCGACCCCGGCTTCCCCATCTATCGCTCGATGATCGAGTTCACGGGCGCGACGCCCGTGCCCGTGCCGGTCCGCGAAAGCGCCGGCTTCGCGTTCTCGGCCGCGGAAACGCTGGCGCTGATCACACCGCGGACGCGGTTCCTCATCCTCAACTCGCCCGCCAACCCGACCGGTGGCGTCACACCGGCGGCCGAGATCGACGCGCTGGTGGCGGGGCTGGAGCGGTTTCCGGACGTCGCCGTGATGTCCGACGAGATCTACGCCCAGATGACCTACGACGGGCTCGCCCACCGCAGCCTGCTGACCTACCCCTCGATCCGCGACCGGCTCATCCTGCTCGATGGCTGGTCCAAGACCTACGCGATGACGGGCTGGCGCCTCGGCTTCGGGGTGTGGCCGGGGCCGCTCTACGACCGGGCGCGCAAGCTCGCGGTCAACAGCTTTTCCTGCGTCAACGCCCCCGCGCAATGGGCCGGGCTCGCGGCGCTGACGGGACCGCAGGACGCGGTGGCCGCCATGGTGGCCGAGTTCGACCGGCGCAGGCAAGCGGTCGTGGCCGGGCTCAACCGCCTGCCGGGCGTGTCGGCGGTGACGCCCAAGGGGGCCTTCTACGCCTTCCCGAACGTGTCCCGCACGGGGTGGGCCGCCAAGCCGCTGGCCTCGGCCCTGCTGGAGCAGGCGGGCGTGGCCACCATCGGCGGCCCGGACTTCGGGGTGCACGGCGAGGGCTACTTGCGGCTGAGCTACGCGAACTCGCTGGACAACATCGAGGTCGCGCTGGCGCGAATCGGCGCCTTCCTGCGCGACAACGGGAAGCAGGCCTGACGCCTCGACCCGGACGGCGGCGCCCGCGTTGTGCCCCTTATTCAAGGGAGTCCGCGTGATGTCAGGCAGCGCCGAGAAGACCGACCCGAAGCTGTGGGAGAAAGTCAAGGAGGAGGTCAACGAGGGCGACAAGGGCGGCAAGCCCGGCCAGTGGTCGGCCCGCAAGGCGCAGCTCGCCGTGAGCGAGTACAAGCACGAGGGCGGCGGCTACAAGGGCAAGAAGACGGCCGACAACCACCTCGTCCAGTGGGGCAAGGAGGAGTGGGGCACCAAGTCGGGACAGGAAAGCGGCAAGACGGGTGAGCGCTACTTGCCCAAGGAGGCCCGCGAGGCGCTCACCGACAAGGAATACGCGCGCACCACGAAGAAGAAGCGCGCCGACAGCGCCAAGGGCAAGCAGTTCTCCGCCCAACCCAAGGATGTGGCGGACAAGACCGCACCGTTCCACGAGTCCGGCGCGCATGCTTCGAAGCACGGGAAGCCCGCCACCAGCGATACCCGCGCGGCGCTCTACGCGGAAGCCAAGGTGCGCAACATCCAGGGCCGCTCGACCATGTCCAAGGACCAACTCGCGAAGGCGCTCGGGCGTTGAGCTCGACCCTTCTCCCGCAAGCGGGAGAAGGGTAAAACGTCAGGCGACCTTGACGCCCTTCCAGAAAGCGACCCGGCCCTTGATCCCGGCAGCCGCATTCTTTGGTTCGGCATAGTACCAGGCTGCATCCTGGTTCTCGGAGCCGTTCGCTACGACGGTGTAGTATTCCGCCGTTCCCTTCCACGGGCAGACGGACGTCTTGGTGCTGGGCTTCAGCGCATCCTTGTTGACGGCGTCGAGCGGGAAATAATGGTTGCCCTCGACCACCACCGTGTCGTCGGATTGCGCGATGACCGCGTCGTTCCACGTCGCCTGCACCATGGTCATGATCCTCGTTCCGAGCAGCTGTCCGGCCGCCAACGCATATGGAAGATCGGCAGGCCGGTGCGCGGGTTCAAGCCTTCACCTACAACCGCGAAGCCGTGGCGTTCATAGAGGCGAACGGCTCGCGCGTTGCTCTGGTTGACGTGCAGGCGCAAGTCGTTGGGGGATAGTCGCTTGGCCTCGTCCAGCAGCGCCGAGGCGATGCCGCGTCCCTTGTGGATCGGATTGACGGCAAGCTGATCAAGATAGCGCGTGGCGGCGTTCACCAGGGCATAACCCAGGAGCGGCTCCTCCGCGTCGGGCCGCGCCGTCACGAGCCACGAGCCGGCTTCGAAATGTTCGGCCATCCGCGCTGCCAGGGCCGGTCGGCGAGCCGCGATTCCCATTTCGGGAGCCGCGTCCGTCCAGGCCGCCACCCACAAGTCGAGCAGGATTTCGCGATCGGCTCCAGAGACCGCCGCGACTTGCTCGATCCTCACCGCTCCGTGAGCTTCAGCTCGATGCGCCGGTTTCGCCGGTAGGCGTCGTCGGTGTCCGCCGTGTCGAGCGGCTGGAACTCTCCGAACCCGGCGGCCAGCAGGCGGGTGGGGTCGACGCCGCGGGTCACGAGGTACTGCACGACCGCGATGGCGCGCGAGGCCGACAGGTCCCAGTTCGACTTGAACTGGGGCGAGGTGATGGGCCGCTTGTCCGTATGACCGTCCACCCGCATGATCCACGGGATGTCCGGCGGGATCTCGCGTTCGAGGTCGATCAGCGCGGAGGCCAGCTTGTCGAGCTCACCCTTGCCCGCCTCGTTGACGCCGGCCTGGCCCACGTCGAACAGCACCTCGGATTCGAACACGAAGCGGTCGCCCACCACCCGAATACCGGGCCGGGTGCCCAGGATCTCGCGCAGGCGGCCGAAGAAGTCCGAGCGGTAGCGCGACAGCTCCTGGACTTTCTGGGCCAGCGCCACGTTCAGCCGCGAGCCCAGGTCGGCGATGCGGGTCTGGCTGTCCTTGTCCTTGGTTTCGGAGGCGTTGAGCGCGTCCTCGACGGCGGCCAACTGCCGGCGCAGGGCCGAGATCTGCTGGTTCAGGATGTCGATCTGCGCGAGCGCGCGGGAGGTGACGTCTTTCTGGAGATCGAGGTCGTGGCTCGCCTGGGTGGCCTGGGCGGCGGCCGCGGTGCCCGTGCCGCTCTCGGTGGCGAGCAGGCCCTGGAGGCGGGACTCCTCCTTGGTGTTGGCGTCGAGCGTGGCGCTGAGCGTGGCGACGCTCGCCTTCGCGTCGGCGCTGCCGGCCCGCTCCAGGGCGAGGAGCGAGGTCAGCTCCTCGATCTGCCGGTTGAGCCGGCTCAACGCCGCGGCCTTGCCCGTCACCTCGCGGGAGGCGGCGTATTGCGACACC
>CAXTFJ010000232.1:0-3674 GCA_964243405.1 uncultured Lichenihabitans sp.
GCGAGCAGGTTTCCAAGGACGGCACGCGCAAATGGCTCCTGCGTCTCCCGCCGCATCCGGCCGACCGCACGGCCGGCGGCCTCGGCTCGGAGGTCGAATGCGTCTACATTCCCGAGCACGATCGCGGTACCCTATGCGTCTCAAGCCAGGTCGGCTGCACCCTTTCCTGCGCCTTTTGCCACACCGGCACGCAGAAGCTCGTGCGCAACCTGACAACGGCCGAGATCGTCGCCCAGCTCGTCACCGCCCGCGACCGGCTCGGCGACTATCCCGGGCTGAGCGCGCCGACCGACGGGCTCATTCCCGCCGCCGGGTTGCGGGCCGTGTCCAACATCGTCTTCATGGGCATGGGCGAGCCGCTGTTCAATTTCGAGGCGGTGCGCGACGCGGTGGGCGTGATCGCCGATGGCGACGGGCTGGCGATCTCGCGGCGGCGCATCACCGTGTCGACCGCAGGCGTGGTGCCGCAGATCGCCCCGCTCGGCGAAGCCGGATCGATGCTGGCGATCTCGCTGCACGCGGTGCGCGACGAGCTTCGCGACGTCCTGGTGCCGCTGAACCGAAAATTTCCGATCGACGCCCTGCTCGCCACCTGCCGCGCCTATCCCGGCGCGTCGAACGCGAGGCGCATCACCTTCGAATACGTGATGCTGAAAGGGATCAACGACGCGCCGGCCGAAGCTCGCGAACTAGTTCGGCTGCTCAAGGGCATCCCGGCCAAGATCAACCTGATCCCCTTCAATCCCTGGCCCGGCACCCGCTACACCTGCTCCGATTGGGGAACGATCGAGGCCTTCTCGGACGTCGTCTTCTCGGCCGGCTACGCGAGCCCGGTGCGGACGCCGCGCGGCCGGGACATCCTGGCGGCCTGCGGGCAGCTCAAAAGCGAGACCGAGAAGCTGCGCGCCCGGGCGCGGCTGATGACCGAAGGCGTCGCGGCGGACGCTTAAACCGTCGGGCTAGCGGGGTTTTCCGTCTTTAAAGCGGGGAAGGGGCTTGCGTTTCGGATCGAACTGATTAGGTTCCGCTGCGAACCGAGGTCTTGGCCGGTGTGACGCCCCAGGTCCTGTCCGACTCTACCGCTCGCGACTTGACGGTCCCGTCCATCGCTGCATTGAGGCGACGTTAAGGTTTTCGAGCGACGTTGACGAGCAGGACCGCTGATTTCGTCGTCCGGTCACGTGGATAATGGTGAACCGCTGCCTGTGAGGCCGCTCGGCAGGGCTTTCGTCGATCCGTGGCCTGTCCCGAAGGTGGACGGAACGGCCATCCGCGAGGCGTTCGGATCAACACTGTTCATTCCACACTTGCGGTAAGGCCGGGGCTGGCCGGCATGGGGCGCGCGATGGCCAGCAAGCGTCAAGGATCCAGGGACAATCGATGAGACCAGGTCAGAATAAGCGCATGCGGGGGCGTAATCCCAACCACCGGAAGGGACCCAATCCGCTCACGCGCTCCTACGAGTCCAATGGACCGGACGTGAAGGTGCGCGGCACCGCCCACCATGTGGCCGAGAAATACCTTCAGCTTGCCCGCGACGCCCAGTCGTCCGGCGACCCCGTGATGGCGGAATCCTACCTCCAGCACGCCGAACACTACTTCCGCCTGATCGCGAGTGCCCAGCAGGCCCAGGCGCAGGCCCAGGTCGGCTACGTCCGCACGGCCGCCGACCTCGAACTGGAAGATGACGAGGACGACGACTTCGCGGCCCTGCCCGACCGGTTTGCGTCCCCCAGCGAGCGACCCGTCCCCGCGCCTTTCCCGCAACCGCAGCAGCCTCCCTATCCCGAGCGTCAGGGCGGCGACGGGCGTCCGTCCTTCAACGGCGGCCAGCCCTATCAGAACAACCAGAACAACCAGCCGCAGCACAATAACGGCCACTACAACGGGGGTGGCGACCGGCCCGAACGGTTCAACGGCGACCGCCAGGACCGCTACGACCGGAACGATCGCCCCGACCGCAACAACCAGGACCGCCAGGAGCGGCCGTTCAACGGCGACCGGAACAATTTCCGCAACGACCGCAATTCGAACCGCGGCCCGCGACGGGACTTCAACAACCGGGATTTCCAGCCGCGTGGGGAATACCAAGCCCGCGACCCTGCCGACCGTGACGCGCCCGCGTTCCAGCAGCCCCAGCCAACGCAGACGCCCCAACCCCAGCCCCAGCCGCAGGACTATCGGGACCAGAATCACGGTCCCGAACGGACCCGCGACACGCAGCAGCCGCGTGCCGAGCAGCCGTCCTTCGAGCGTCAGCCGGCGGAGCAGCCCCCGCGCGACGTCCCGCCCCGCGACGGGCCGCGGCAACCCCCGGCCCCTCCCGCCGCGACCGAAGCCGGACCGGGGCTTCCCGCCTTCATCACCACGCCTCCGGCCCGCACCGCCCCGGTGCCTGCCGCCGCGGAACCGTCCGCGACATCCGCTTCCGAAGCGGCCGCGTCGCCAGACGGTGAGTTCTCGCCCGCGCGGACACGGCGGCGGCGCCGGACCCGGGCCGAGATCGAAGCCGACAACGCCGCGAAGGCCGTGGCGCGTGGCGAAGCCCCGGCGGCCGAGTAGGCCCGGACACCGCCTCGGCCCTTTCCATTGCGCGGCCGGGGACCAGCCCCGGCCCTTCACGCCTCACGGCGACGCCTTGTTCCCCTGACCTGTTTCGACTAGGCTCAACCTCCCACCTCCAAGAAGCGCTGGGTCACGGATCGACAGGTCCGGCCCGCCGAAGTCCTTCTCTATCGGACTCCGCTTGTTCTCTCCCACTCTCCGCCTCGCCTCAGCCCGCGTCGCGCCAAGGACCCTCTTCCCATGCGGGAAATCAAACTCCAGGACCTCAAGCTCAAGGCCCCGACGGACCTGCTCGCCTTCGCGGAGGAGCACGAGGTCGAGAACGCCTCCACGATGCGCAAGCAGGAGCTGATGTTCGCGATCCTCAAGCAGCTCGCGAGCCGCGAGATCGAGATCGTGGGCGAGGGCGTGGTCGAGGTGCTGCAGGACGGGTTCGGCTTCCTGCGCTCGCCCGATGCCAACTACCTGGCCGGACCCGACGACATCTACGTGTCCCCCTCGCAGATCCGCCGCTTCGGCCTGCGCACGGGCGACACGGTGGAAGGCCTGATCCGCTCCCCCAAGGAGGGCGAGCGCTATTTCGCGCTGCTCAAGGTCTCGACGATCAACTTCGAGGATCCGGAGAAGATCAGGCACAAGGTCCACTTCGATAACCTGACGCCGCTCTACCCGAACCAGCGCCTCAAGCTCGAGATCGAGGACCCGACCCGCAAGGATTTCTCATCGCGGATCATCGACATCGTGTCGCCGATCGGCAAGGGCCAGCGCGCGCTGATCGTGGCGCCGCCGCGCACGGGCAAGACGGTGCTGCTGCAGAACATCGCGCAGTCCGTCACGGCCAACCACCCGGAATGCTACCTGATCGTGCTGCTCATCGACGAGCGGCCCGAGGAGGTGACCGACATGCAGCGCTCGGTGAAGGGGGAGGTCGTGTCCTCCACCTTCGACGAGCCCGCGACCCGCCACGTGGCGGTGGCCGAGATGGTGATCGAGAAGGCCAAGCGCCTCGTCGAGCACGGCCGCGACGTGATCATCCTGCTCGATTCCATCACCCGGCTCGGGCGCGCCTACAACACCACCGTGCCCTCCTCGGGCAAGGTGCTGACGGG
>CAXTFJ010000233.1:0-3635 GCA_964243405.1 uncultured Lichenihabitans sp.
AGGAAGTCAGGATTGCCGAAAGCGCAAAACTGAATTGCCCCTCAACCAAGGTCCAAGGCGGTAGAGCGTAGCTGTTGATGGCTGGGGGACCTGGATTCCCAGCCAATTCGCGCGACCGCTCCCCGCCCTCGGGCGACGCTCGACGCGGACGGCATCTCACGTCGCCGATGGACCATGATGGTGGCCCGGCTGTCAACGCCGACGTTCGCCGATGATCGCACCGAAGACGATCGTGCTCGCGTCAACACGGCGCCGTGGCCTCTTTCCGTTGACGATCCTGCACGCGCCGCAGGCGTCTCGCCTCCGGACGGAGACGGCCGTGACCACGGACCATTGCGCCACCGTGTCGATGACAGCTGCCACGAGAATCCCGATCGGGTCCGGCACTGCGGCGATCAACGAGCGGTCGCGACCACGTCGCGAACAGTCGACCGGAGGAGATCAACGAGCCATTCGGGCGTGTCGCGGCTGTGGTGCGGGTCGAGCAGCACAACGCAGGCGCGGGCCTTCGCGACCGCGGCTTCGCGGGACGTGGCCTCAACGCCCGCGAGAGCAGCCGCGGCGCTCGCCAGGTGCCTGTTGCTCCGGTCGTACTTGCGCAACGCGGCACGGCGCCCGCAGCGCCGCTCGATGGTGACGCATTGAGCGTCCCACGCCGCCACCTGTGCCTGATGCTCAAGACCCACGGAGCCGGAAACTCCTCGAGGCGAGGGCGGTGTGCCAAGGATCGGCTGTCCGGCATGCGGGAGGTCCGCGGCGAGGGTTGCGGCGACGGTCCGCGCGTCATCCCGCACCGGAGGCGCCGGCCGGGGCGGTGCGAGTTGGTCGAAGCGCGTGTCCGCGGCGACCAGAGTCGCGACGGCGGTCCGGATGTCTGTCGCGAGGGCGGCGCTGCGGGTTGCGAGGGCCATCAGGTCCATGTCGCCCCGCGCGACTTGGCCAACGATCCCGACTTGCCTGGGACTGCTTTCGATCGTGCCCGCGCCCACCAGGGCGGCGAGCACGGCGCGGCGCGAGGGCGCGGCGGTGGCCGGCGCGGGATCGGCGGGCAAAAGCACCGGTGCACCTTCGGCCTCGTCCTGACGCATCGGCCTGCGGCTTCGGACGATGCGGGATCGCATGCCCGAAAGGTGTGCCTGCAGCGTCGCCAGCAGGCCCGTGCTGCGCCCGGCGCGTTGGGCTGAGCCGCCGCGGTTACCCGGGTTGGGTCCAGGCCAGGGCTCGCCTTTGAGTGCGGCACATCATCGGTTTGGTGTGTCATGCCGTGTGGTCCATGACCCCAGGTGGGAACGAGCACGCCGGTGTCTCCGGCCGCGTCACCGTCGGGCTTTCTCCGGGGGTCACCTTTGAGGAAGCTTACCCGGGCTCCGCTCGTCTCCCTCTTCGATCACCGGCCCGCCTCGTCGCTGGTTGGGGCACCACTACACGGATGATCGTCCCCGCCAGCGCGTCGCACGCCGCAGAGCTCACGGCTGCGAGGAGGGTCGGCCTCGTGGGTCGGGCGGGTGCTGACCGGAGCCACGACGGTGGACCTCACGGTAGTCGCGAACGGGTTGCGGCCGCTCAGGCCGCTGCCTTGGCCATCACGTGATCGGCGACGCTGCGCTCCAGCACGTCGGCGCTGTCGTCCGCCTGGGCGCGGGGCGCGACCAGGGTCAGCTCGGTGGCGCGGCGCGGCAGGGCGCTCGACGCCCGGCTCAGCACGGCGGGCGTGTGGCGGTCGAGGTCGGCGGGGTCGACGCCCTCGCGCCCGCACAGGCAGATGGTTCGCAGCTGATTTTCATTCCTCCCGCAAGTGGATCAAATACAATTTCATTTCGGGTGCAATACTCACAGTTCTCAGGTCATTATACATTGACATATCTGAACGGTCTCTGGACATTTGTCGACGCTGACGATGTGTCCTGGGTCTTCAACACCTCCGGCCAGCTGCAGACGATCACTTATAGGGACGGGTACAAGCAGACGCTGTCGTGGTCGAGCAATCTCAACACCGGCGTCACGGACAGCTTGGGACGCTCACTGACGTTCGCTTATAACGCTAGCAGGCTGAGGAAAAACCAGCTCGCCTGAGGCAGGGCAACGTGATTCAAGCTTCTGGCGGCTGCTGCTGGGAGCTTGGGGATGCGAGGGTCGGATCAGCGCTCGGGCTCGTTGTTTTCCTACGTCGACCTGGACAGCCGGGTGCGGGCCGACCACCCGCTTCGTTCTATCCGCACGGTTGTCAACGATGTTCTGCTGGCGCTGAGCGCGGAGTTCGAGGCGCTGTATGCGGCCGGGCTCGGGCGTCCCTCGATCCCGCCCGAGCGGCTGCTTCGCGCCCTGCTGCTGCAGGCTTTTTACGGCCTCCGGTCGGAGCGCCAGATCATGGAGCGGCTGGAGTTCGACCTGCTGTTCCGCTGGTTCGTGGGGCTGGGCATCGACGACGCGGCCTGGGACCCGACGACGTTCGGTAAGAACCGCGACCGGCTGCTTGCGGGCGACGTGGCCCACAAGGTGCTGGCCGCCGTGCTGGCCCATCCCAAGGTGAAGCGGCTGCTGTCGAGCGAGCACTTCAGCGTGGACGGCACGATGGTCGAGGCGTGGGCCTCAATGAAGAGCTTCCGGCCGAAGGACGGCTCGGGAGAACCACCGGCCCCTGGGCGCAACGGCGAGGGCGACTTCCACGGCCAGCGTCGCAGCAACGCCACGCATGCCAGCACCACCGACCCGGATGCCAGGCTCTACCGCAAGGGCGCGGGCCGCGAGGCCAAGCTGTGCTTCCTCGGTCATGCCCTCATGGAGAACCGCAACGGCCTGGTGGTCGACGCCTGCCTGACCCGGGCCGACGGGCACGCCGAGCGCGTTGCAGCCCTGCACATGATCGAGCCGCGCGCCGATCGGCCGACGCGCATCACCCTGGGGGCCGACAAGGGCTACGATGCGGAGGACTTCGTCAACGAGTTGCGCACCCTCAACGTCACCCCGCACGTGGCCGCCAAGGCCAAGGCCAAGGGCTCGGCTCTCGAAGGGCGCACCACCGGCCGGGCCGGCTACAGGATCAGCCAAGTCATTCGCAAACGCATCGAGGATCCTCGCCGCCGCCTTCCGTGGAGAGCTCGTCCAGTGAACGAACAGGCGCTCGTCTCAAAGGTCTGGAACTACGCTCATGTGCTGCGTGACGACGGGGTGTCGTTCGGCGACTACCTCGGCCAGATCAGCTTCCTGCTGTTCCTCAAGATGGACAAGGAACGCACCGATGTCCTGGGCGAGCCGTCCATGCTGCCGGAGGACTGCCAGTGGGACGCGCTTGCCGCGCGCGCCGGCGAGGACCTGGAGCGCCGCTACAGGGCCATACTGGAGAAGCTGAGCCGCCAGGAGGGGATCGTCGGCACCCTGTTCCTGAAGGCCGAGAGCAAGATCGGCGATCCGGCCAAGCTCCAGCGCCTGGTCGGCCTCATCGGGGCGGAGACTTGGATGGGCCTGAACGTCGACGTCAAGGGGACGATCTACGAGGGCCTGCTGGAGCGCAACGCGGGCGAGGTGAAGTCCGGCGCGGGCCAGTACTTCACCCCCCGCCCGCTAATCGACGCCATCACTGAGAGCCCAACTCGAAAAGAGTTGAGCGGTTTCAGCCACTTGTGATTCCGTCATGT
>CAXTFJ010000234.1:0-3602 GCA_964243405.1 uncultured Lichenihabitans sp.
CTCGCCCGCGCCCGGGCGCTCATCGCGGTCGCCTCGCCACCACCGGCCAAGCCACAACCGGCGGAGCCGGCCGGGGCCGCATCACCTTCCGACGCGCGTCCGATCTGCCGATGCTGCGGCGGGCGCATAGTGATGGTCGAGGTGTTCGCGCGCTCGGCGCAGCCCCGCGCACCACCGTCGCCCGTCCACCCAACCGGGACGATGACGCCGTGACCCGGCACGGCTCGCCCTTGTTTCCATCGAGGTCGCGCGCGGCCTCGGCCGCTCCACCGTTGCCTGGACGGCCCGCGCACCGATGCAGCCCGCGCATCCCTTGCCCGTGCCGCACCCTTGCGCTTGCCAACCCAAGCAAAAACGCCCTCGACAGGCCGCGTCCAGGCGAGCCGCCCCGCCCTGGTCAGGGTGCCGGCGTCAGCGCTCCACCGAGGTCGAACCACAAACTCCCATAGCACTGCCCTGGACGCCGCGAGTTCGTTCTTCGGCGACTTTCGTACGCCTGTCGGCATCCGAAACTCTTCACGTAAGCGCTCCGTCCGCTTTCGGCTGAAGCGGCGCGATAAGCGGACTTTCCCATGAAGCCGATCAGCATTCACCGCCGCGCGGAGCCCGCGGTTGGCGAGCAATGTGAGCATCATCACGAGCTCGACCACGTTTCAGGTCAGGAACAGCGCCGCGATTACCACCGCGGCGATCATGGTCCGCCAGCAAGTCGGGGCGAACAGGCCCATGTCGAAAGCCTCCGAAGCCGGGACGCCCATGGTTTGCCGCTCCTGTCTGGAGCAACCACAATGTGGTCGGCGACCAACGCCGGAGAATTCGATCGCGCCGTGTCCCGCTTCTCCCGTTCGTGGCAGGTCCTAGGTGGGAGACCTCATGCGAAGTCGGCTGATCGCACTTTCTTGGTTCCTGTGCGGCGCTGTGTCGGGCTTGGTGGCCGATGTCGGCATCGCCCGCCGTCATTCGACCATAGTCGAGCGGCGGATCATGCGGCTCGTCGTCCTGCGATCGGAACTGCAACACATGGTGGACCAGTGCGGCCATGATCGAGTGAGCGACTGCCGCATCCTCGGGACCCTGGCCGACCAGGAGCTTTGCAGCCGCGACCATGGGCATGACGGGCCTTGCGTATTTGGCTCAAGCGACCTGATGCAACGGGAGCCCACGTGAGAGCCATTGCCTGCGGCCACCGTAGCCGTAAAAGCGTGGTCGAGCCGGAGGAGCAAGGCGGCGTAGAAGCCGAGTCCGCGGGCGCCCAGAGCGGGGGGAAAGGCAAACCGAGGGCAGCCGGGAGGCGGTCACGACTTTGCGGGGAGTGACCGCACCTCTGGCATTGGCCTTGCCGCCGACCTCGTCGACCGGTTCGCCACGCGGTTGACGCGCCGGCCGTCCCCGCGTCGGCCTCGACAAGGCGTGGTGGGCCCGATCCCAGAGACTTGGCCGTGCGGACCTCAGCGCGCTTTCCGGGGATTTCCGTCTCGGGAACCGAGCAGCGCATCGAGCGCCATCTTGGGCGCGATCAGGCCCGCGGTCATGGCAAGCAGCACGACCAGCGTCGTCGCGGCGTTCTCGAGCAGTGCGACGAGCGTACCGGACTCGACGTGCGGACCCTGGGCGATCAGGTCCATGGCTGCCGAGGCGGCTTGGAACATGTACAGCCCCGGGATCAGCGACACCACCGCCGCGAAGGCGGCCGCGCCGAAGGGGACGCGGGTGATGCGGGCGAGCAGGGTCGTGGCGAAGCCGACCAACGCGCAGGCCGTGAAGGCGCCCGACGGGGCGCCGGCGCCCGCGTCGAGGACGTGCCAGCGCAGCGCGTGCGCCAGCATCCCGATCGCGATCGGGGCGGGCAGCAATCGCCACGGCATGTTGAAGAAGGAGCCATAGGCCGCAACGGCGACGCCGGCCGCGGCCACGTCCAGGACGATGGGGACGGGAAGGCCGGCGCCGGCCGGCGGCAGGTGCGGCGTCGCGACCCGCAACCCTGCGAGCAGCCCGATTGAGATGGCGACCACGACGAGCAGCGCGAAGGCGACCCGGGCCGCGCCGAGCGGGACGCGAGCGCGGGCCAGGTCGACGCTGCCATTTAGAAAGTGCGGCCCTGGCACCAGCACCATGCAAGGGCAGACGGACAGGAGTCCGACGTTCACGGGCAGTCTCAGCAACAGGGCCGCCGCGGCGAAGGCGCCGGCGAGAAGCGCCGCCGTGAAGGGCTGCGCGAACGGATTGCCGCAGAGGTGCGAAACGGCCCGCCGCAGGAGCGCCCCGAACCCCGCGCTGAGCGCGACCAAGAAGACCGTGACGGGGTCGGCGGCGCCGAAGATGACACCGAGGCCGGCCGCGCCCGCGGCCGCCATAACCGCGAAGCGGGGGAGGGACACCGGCGGCAGGCGGCCCACGGCCTCCAGCCGTGCCGCGGCGGCGGCCCGCGGCAGGTTCGACGCGCAGAGGTCGTCGACGACCCTTTCCGTGGCCGCGACCCGGCGGATGTCGACCGCGACGGGCAGGACCGCGACGCGGCGCGCGCAGGGCGGGTCGAGGCTTTGGACCGTCAGCTCGCCCCACCGGGCGAGGACTTCGAGCGGACGCCCGAACGCGGACGCGAGGTGCGCGACCGCCAGCGACACGCCTTCCGTGGTCTGACCGTTCGCGAGGAGCAGGCGGGCGACGGTCGCCGCCAGCTCGACGTCGGCCGCCGCGCTGGCGCCGTCCGCCGCAAGCGCGCAACCTCCGTCCGCATCGACGGTCTGGCGGCCCGTCCCGTCGCGCGCGGCCTCTAACACCGGCTCAAGCGCCGCCGACGTCGGTCCCCACCATGCCCTTCGGATCGCACACCCTGTCGAAGGTGGCCTCGTCGACGTGGCCGGATGCCAGCGCCGCCTCGCGCAGAGTCGAGCCGTCGGCCTCGGCCTTCTCCGCGATGTGCGCCGCCTTCTGGTAGCCGATCACGGGCGACAGCGCGGTGACCAGCATCAGGCTGTTGGCGACGTAGCCCGCTATCTTCTTTTCGTCGAGCTCGGTGCCCTCGACCGAGTAGGTGCGGAACTTCCCGCACCCGTCGGCCAGGATGGTGGCCGAGTGCAGGAAGTCGTTGATGATGATCGGGCGCATCGCGTTCAGCTCGAAGTTGCCCTGGCTGCCGGCGAAGGCCACCGCCGTGTCGTCGCCGATCACCTGGATCGCGATCATCACCATCGCCTCGCACTGGGTCGGGTTGACCTTGCCCGGCATGATGGACGAGCCCGGCTCGTTTTGCGGCAGCTTGAGCTCGCCCAGGCCGCAGCGCGGGCCCGAGGCGAGCCAGCGCATGTCGTTGGCGATCTTCATCAGCGCCACGGCGACGCCGCGCAGCGCCGCGTGCGCCCGCACCATGGCGTCGAGCGAACCCTGCGCCATGAACTTGTTGGGCGCGGTCACGAAGGGCTTGCCGGTGAGCTTGGCGATCTCCGCCGCCACCTTGACGGAGAAGCCCTCGGGCGCGTTCAGCCCGGTGCCGACCGCCGTGCCGCCGAGCGCGAGCTCGTGGAGCCCGGCGCGGCTCGCCTCGACGGCGGCGGCCGCGGCGCGGAGCTGGGCGGCGTAGCCCGACCATTCCTGGCCGACGG
>CAXTFJ010000235.1:0-3537 GCA_964243405.1 uncultured Lichenihabitans sp.
TCTGGTTGTTCATCGTGCCGCCGAACTGCGGATGCGGGTGCAGGATGATGGCGATGGGCGCGCCCCGCGCCTTGGCGGGGTGGAACCGGCCCTCGAGCCGGCCCGCCGGCCCGGCGAAAATGACTTCAGGCATGGAGAGGCTCCAGGATGGGCGGTGCGGCGCGCCGACGCGGTCGAGCAAGGGCGCGCGTGGTCGCGACCGGCTTGACTCCGGCCGCTGAATAACCGTTAGAATTATTCTAACAGCTTTCGACGGCTCGTCGCCACCGGTGCTCCGCGGAGCACGCCCGGGGTCGCGCTCCCCTTACCATGGCGTCCGGGTCGAAAAGCAAGCCTTTTGAGTAGCCCTATGCCGAGCGCGCGGACCTACCTCGATTTCAACGCCACCGCGCCGCTGCGTCCCGCCGCGCGCGACGCGATCGTCGACATGCTGGATCGGACCGGGAACCCGTCGTCCGTCCATGCGGAAGGACGCCGCGCGCGGGCGGTCGTGGAGCGGGCCCGGGCCGCGGTGGCGGCGCTGGTCGGGGCGGAGCCTGGCGGCGTCGTCTTCACCTCCGGCGCCACGGAAGCCGCGGCCCTCGCGCTGTCGTCCGACCTGAGCACAAACCCTGGCCAGCCCGCCGCGGCGCTGCTTCTCGTGGGCGCCACCGAGCACCCGGCCGTCCTGCACGGCCACCGTTTCGCGCGGGAGCGGGTGGCGTCCGTTCCGGTTCTGTCCGATGGCACCCTTGATCTGGCGGCCCTCCAAGCAAGGCTCGACGGTGCCGGGGGCCGGGTCGTTCTGGCGTTGCAGGCCGCGAACGGGGAAACCGGCGTCCTGCAACCCGTGGCGGAGGCTGCGCGCCTTGTCCACGCCCACGGAGGCGCGCTGGTCTGCGATTGCGCGCAGGCCGCGGGACGGATCGATTGCGAGATCGCGGCGTCCGGCGCCGACGTGCTTCTGCTCTCGGCCCACAAGCTCGGCGGACCGCAGGGCGTGGGCGCCGTGGTGACGCGGTCAGACGCAGTCCGCCTCGGTGATCCCCTGGTGCGCGGGGGCGGGCAGGAGCGAGGCGCGCGCGGCGGCACCGAAAACGTGGCGGGCATCGCGGGTTTCGGCGCGGCGGCGCGCGAGGCGGCGCCGCTCGCCGACGCCGACCGGCTCGCAGACCTGCGCGACGCTTTCGAGGTGGGGTTGCGGGACCTCGCACCCGATGCGGTGGTGTTCGGCGCGGATGCGTCACGCCTGCCCAACACCACCGCGTTCGCAGTGCCTGGCCTCGCCAACGAGGCGGCCTTGATCGCCCTCGATCTCGCAGGCGTGGCCGTTTCAACCGGCTCGGCCTGTTCGTCGGGCAAGGTTTCTCGGTCGCACGTCCTTGAGGCCATGGCCGTGGATGATCATTTAAGATCGGGGCTGATCAGGGTGAGCACGGGATGGTCGTCCACGTCGCAGGACGTGGATCGGCTCCTCACCGCGCTCGACGCCGTCCTGCGACGCACACGGGCGAGGGAACTGCGGTCTGCCGCTTGAGACCATCGGACGGCGTGGCAAGACGCCCGCCGTCCCCGCCCGGCGCGGTCAAGCCGTTTGAGCTTCGAGGAGTGGGGTGAATGCCGGCAGTCCAAGAGACCGTTGATCGCGTCAAGTCGATCGACGTCAACGAGTACAAATACGGCTTCGTGACCGACATCGAGTCCGACAAGGCGCCGAAGGGCCTGTCGGAGGATATCGTCCGCTTCATCTCGGCCAAGAAGAACGAGCCGGAGTGGCTGACCGAATGGCGGCTCGACGCCTACCGCCGCTGGCTGACCATGACGCCCCCGGACTGGTCGCGCGTGAGCCATCCGCCGATCCAGTACCAGGACCTCTACTATTATTCGGCGCCCAAGAGCTCGCCTGGGCCGAAATCGCTCGACGAGGTCGATCCCGAACTGCTGCGCACCTACGAGAAGCTCGGCATCCCGCTGCGCGAGCAGGAGGTGCTGGCCGGCGTCCAGACCTCGCGCGTGGCGGTGGACGCCGTGTTCGACTCGGTCTCGGTCGCCACGACCTTCAAGGCCGAGCTCGCCAAGTCCGGGGTGATCTTCTGCCCGATCTCGGAGGCGGTCCACAGCCATCCGGACCTGGTCAGAAAGTATCTGGGCTCCGTCGTTCCCGTGACGGACAACTACTTCGCGACGCTGAACTCCGCCGTCTTCTCGGACGGTTCGTTCGTCTACATCCCGCCGGGCGTGCGCTGCCCGATGGAGCTGTCCACCTACTTCCGCATCAACGAGCAGAACACGGGGCAGTTCGAGCGCACGCTGATCATCGCCGACAAGGGCGCCTACGTCAGCTACCTCGAAGGCTGCACGGCGCCCAAGCGCGACGAGAACCAGCTACACGCGGCGGTGGTCGAACTGGTCACGTTGGACGAGGCGGAGATAAAGTACTCGACCGTCCAGAACTGGTATCCCGGCGACGCCGAGGGCAAGGGCGGCATCTACAATTTCGTCACCAAGCGCGGTGACTGCCGTGGCAACGACTCCAAGATCTCCTGGACGCAGGTCGAGACCGGCTCGGCGATCACCTGGAAGTACCCGTCGTGCATCCTGCGCGGCGACCGCTCCCAGGGCGAGTTCTACTCGATCGCCATCTCCAACGGCATGCAGCAGGTCGACAGTGGCACCAAGATGATCCACCTGGGCAAAGACACGACGAGCCGGATCATCTCCAAGGGGATCGCGGCCGGCAAGTCCGACAATACCTACCGCGGCCAGGTCTCGGCGCACCGCAAGGCCACCAACGCGCGCAATTTCACCAATTGCGACAGCTTGCTCATCGGCGAGACCTGCGGCGCCCACACGGTGCCCTACATCGAGGCCAAGACGTCGACCGCGGTGTTCGAGCACGAGGCCACCACGTCGAAGATCTCCGAGGACCAGCTGTTCTACTGCCGCCAGCGCGGCCTGTCGGCGGAGGAAGCGACCGCGCTGATCGTCAACGGCTTCGTGCGCGACGTGCTCCAGCAGCTGCCCATGGAGTTCGCGGTCGAAGCTCAGAAGCTGATCGCCATCTCGCTCGAGGGCAGCGTCGGCTGATGGTCGAGCCCGATAATCTCGTCGTTGAACATCTTCATCCGATCCGCACGGAGATGGGCAAGATGGCGGGTTACATGCACACGCTCAGCGTCGAGATGACCGCTATACGACAGCATCTCGCTGGCGTGGTCACGCTTCAGGATCATGATCACGGCGACATTGCCGCGATCAAACACCGCCTGGATCGTATCGAGAGACGTCTCGAATTAGCGAAGTAAATATTGGGAACGAGCCGGTTCACACAGGTTACGTTCGGTGTGCAACCTGAATACGGTGCCGCAACCCAATTGGTTTGAAGGACGAACTCTTTATGCTTGAAGTCAAGAACCTCCACGTGGAGATCGAGGGCAAGAAGATCCTCAATGGCTTGAACCTCACCGTCCGCAACGGCGAGGTCGCGGCCATCATGGGGCCCAACGGGTCGGGCAAGTCGTCCCTGTCCCACGTGATCGCCGGCCGCGAGGACTACGA
>CAXTFJ010000236.1:0-3504 GCA_964243405.1 uncultured Lichenihabitans sp.
GCCTAAGGAGATGCAGGTGGCTCCCGCCACGCTCGCTCCCGCCCCGCCCCGCCGTCCCGCTTGCCGACCGCCATCCTCGGCAAGCCGTGGTCGGGGGTTGCCCTGTTGTTGATCTTCTACCTCGTCGTGATCGGACTGTTCTAGCTCCTGTCGCCGTAAACCCTCAGCCTGCGCAAAATGTTGGCGATCGGCTTGCTCGATATCGCGACCCGCATGGACACCCACCGGGCTCTGGCCGAGGCCGCCTTCGCCTAGGCTCTGCCGGTGATCGTGCAGAAGCCGACGGCGCCAAAGTTTGCGGACTGCCAAGCCATGTTGGAGTCGCTGCGCGAGCGGGCCGTGTGGTTCGCGGTGCACGAGAACTTCCGGTTCCAACTCGCCTGTATGAAGGTCGCCGAGGTGTTAGCCGAAGGCGCCATCGGCGAGCCCTCCTGGGCGCGGATCAGCTTCCGCACAGGCGTGGACGTGTACAGGAACCAGCCTTACTTCCGCGACGAGGAACGGCTCGCCATTCTCGACGTCGGCATTCATATGCTTGACCTCGCGCGGGTTTTCCTGGGCGAGGTGGTCCGGGTGAGCTGCGAGACGCAGCGCCGAAATCCCACGGTGCGGGCCGAGGACACCGCGACCGTGCTGCTGCGCCACGCCGAAGGCGCGGTCTCCGTGGTCGAATGCACCTATGAGAGCCGACAACCTTCGGAGGGTCAGCCCGAGGTGCTGCTCACGATCGAAGGTCCGCGCGGCGCGATCGTGGCCCCGCCGGGCGGACGGGAGGTGCTGGTAACGGTCGGGGAGGAGACGATCCGCCATCGCGTGGCCGAGGACGGCGACGATGTAAGCCAGCGCAGCGTTCACGCCACCTGCGCACACCTGCTCGCGGCGCTGCGCGCGGGGCGCGAGGCCGATACGAGCGGAGCCGACAACATCAGGACCTACGCGCTCGCCGAAGCGGCCTATGCGGCGGCCGCATCCGGCCACGCCGTCGAACCTTCGGAATGACCATGGCCGACACACCGACACGGTCCGTCTTCTGTATTCTCGTACGCTTCATCCTCCACCCCGGCGCAGGCAGCGCGTTCGAGGCGCTCGTGATGGCCAATGCCGCCGCATCGGTGGCGGGCGAGCCGGGCTGCAGGCGCTTCGACGTGCTGGCGGGCGAGACGGAGGACGAGGTGCTGCTCTACGAACTTTACGACGACGAACCCGCGTTTGCGGAGCACCTCGCCAGCGCGCATTTCAAGTCCTTCGACGCGGCCTCGGCCGGCCTCGTGGCCGGCAAGACGGTCCAGCGGTTCCGGGCGCACGAACATGCCGGGTGATCGTGAGACGGCACGCGCACGGCTCCTTTTCGGCACGGTCGAGCCGGTTGAGCCGCCGCGCCTGCTGCGCGCAGGCCACCTGTCGGCCGAACTGGAACGGGGCGCGCTGCGCAATGTCCGCTGGGGCGGCATCGAGGTGCTGCGCGGTCTCGCTTTCGTGCTCCGGGACACCCGGTGGGGCACCTACAGCCCCATGCTGACAGGGCTCGCCATCCGGGAGGACGCGGACGGTTTCAGGATCTCCTACGACGGGGAGGTGGCGAGCCACGAGGGCCGGTTCAGCTACACGGTCGCGATCGTGGCTGCCGCTGATGGCCGGCTGCGCGTCGAGGCGACCGGGCGATCACTGGACGGCTTTTCGACCAATCGCACGGGCTTCGTGGTGCTGCACCCGCTCGAAGGGGTCGCGGGCCATCCGCTTGAGGTCACGCACCCCGACGGCAGCCTGACGCGGACGGCCTTCCCGCGCCTGGTGATGCCCGACCAGCCGGCCACAGCCATAGCACGGCTCCGTCACGAGCCTGCGCCAAGCGTGATGGTCGAGCTCCGTTTCGACGGCGACGAATTCGAGATGGAGGACCATCGCAACTGGACCGATGCGTCGTTCAAAACCTATGTCCGGCCGCTGTCGCGCGGGTTTCCCTACCGGGTCGAGCCGGGAGAGACCCTTTCGCAGGCCGTCGAACTCGTCGTGAGCGGGCCTGCGAACACCTCGTCTCCGGAGCATGACGCCCTGGTCACGGTGCAATGGGGCGAGGAAGCGTCCGACCTGATGCCCGCGCTCGGCCTCTATGCCGACGCGTCGGTTCTGGCCGATCCGGCCGCCGCCACCGCTGCAGTAGTGTTCCGACCCAATTACCTGCACGTGCGCGTCGACCTGCGCCAGGAAGCAAAAGCCGTCGAATGGCTCGACCGCGCCCTCCGGATCGCCCGGTCCTGCGCCTGCCCCCTGCAGCTTGACACCGTGATCGCCGGACAAGATCCCATGGCTGAGCTGGCGGTGTTGGCCGAGTGGATGGCCCGTGCGAAACCGGATGTCAGCGTGCTCTTCGCCGCGCCAGCGAGCGACCTTCGCAGTCGCCCTGCGAATAGCATTCTATCCGGGGAAGCCGGCGCGGAGGCCGTTCTTGCCGCGGCCCGTGAACTGTTCCCTGGCGTGTGGCTCGCCGGAGGCATGCCGGTGGGCTTCCCTGAGCTCAACCGCAACCGCCCGCCGGCGGGCATCGACTGGGTCGTTCATGCGACGCAGGCCGTCGTGCATGCGGCTGATGCCCGCTCGGTAATGGAGACGTTGGAAGCCCTGCCGTACGTCGTCGCGACCACGCGTGCGATCGCGGGCGCGTGCCGCTATCGCATCGGGCCGGCCACGATCGGCATGGTGCCGTCGGCCTCGGCTGCGCCGCCGATCGGGACGGATGGGCGGCAGCGGGTCGCGATGGGTTCGCGGGACCCCCGGCAGGCCGGCCTCTTCGCTGCCGCCTTCCTGCTCGGCACGGTGGCGGCCGCCGGAGACGTGCAGGCCATTAGTCCCGCGACTCCCACAGGAGACTTCGGGCTTGTCGACCAGGACGGCTGGGCGCGGCCCATCGCAGCAGTCTTCGCGGCCCTGGCGGCCCACACCGGGCGACCACGCTTGCGCGCCACGCACAAGGCGCCTGGCCGGTTGATCGCGCTGGCGTTCCAGACCGAGACCGGCCCGGAGCTCTGGGTCGCCAACCTGACCGGGGAACCCATCGACATCCGCCTGCAGGGTCCCGACGTCTTCACGGCGCTGGTGATCGATGCCGATCGGTGGTCCGGCTCGTCGGCCGACGGAAGTGCGGCAGAGCCCGTGCTGTCCAACCAGCTTCGGCTCGACAGCTACGCGGTCTGCCGTCTTCGCGGTGAGCGTGCATGAAAGCGGGAGGACAATAATGCGTTCTGCCGCCACGTCGGCCCCCTCCGCGACGCCGGCCGAGCCTGCGCGGCTAACACCGCGCATGGCCGACATCCTGCGGCGGCTGCCCGCCATCACGGACGATCCCCGCTCGATGGCCGAGATGACGCTAGCTGAGGCTCGGGCGAGAACACGTCGGGTCTGGTGCGGATACTGGAATGCCGCGCCGCCCGGTATCGCCCGCGTGGAGGACCACGCCATCGCGGGTCCGGGCGGCCTTGTCCCGATCCGCCTTTACGACCCCGATGC
>CAXTFJ010000237.1:0-3296 GCA_964243405.1 uncultured Lichenihabitans sp.
GCGTGTGGATCGCCAGGCCCTTGCCCATCGGCATGATCGCGATCGGGTGCTCCCGCCGCGCAATCACCAGGCGCGACAGGGCGATCTTGCCCGTGCTCGCAATGGCATCCCGCAGGACGATGTAGACATCCTGACCGGCATCGCCATCCGGCGCCACGTAATAGCTCGCGTCGAAGTAGATCGGGTCGATCGAATCGGCGTCCACGAACTTGTCAATCTTGACCGTCGAGGAACTCTCGATCCGAGCGCTCTCGAAATCCTCGTCGTCGATGATCAGGTAGTGATCCTTCTTGAACTCATATCCTTTGACCAGGTCGCCACGGGAAAGCGTGTCGCCGGTTTCCGCATCCTGCGTGATCATACGGATGCGGTTGCCCGTTGCCGGATTGATCAGGTTGAAGTGCAGCGACCCGCGATCGTGGTTCGCGCTATAGAGTGCGACTGGGCACGAGACCAAGGCCAATCGGAGGTGTCCTCGCCAGATCGGGCGCTGCGGCATCTATGATCTCCTGTCTTTCGGCCGTGGCTTGGGCGGCCGAGCATATACGATCCGGGCGCCTGTCGGGGCTGCTTTGACAGACGGGACGGCAGTTTTGATCGCTGGCAGGGAGACGGGTTTGCTCACCGGGAGTCTCTTGGGGGTGAGATCAGGCAATGCTTGGTCGACCCGGTCAAAGTCCAACCAGGGATCGCGTTTCCGTCCCGCAAGGCGTTTGGGGACCGTGAGCACGGTGAAGGCAGCCGGATCGAGGCCAGACCGCACCTCGGACCAGGCGAGCGGGGTCGCAACGCCCGCGCCGGGACGAGCCCGCGGACAATAGGAAGACACGGCCGTGGCCCCGAGCCCGTTGCGCAGCCAGTCGACCAGGATGCGGCCGCTTCGATCGGCAATCTTAAGGTGGGCCAGGAATTTGCTCGGCTCGTCCGCCGCCATCGTCTCGGCAAAGGCGCGACAGAACGGCTTGACGATCCCCCAATCGGCTTCCGGACGCAGCGGGACGACCACGTGCAGCCCCTTGCCTCCGGTCGTGCGGCAGAAGCTCGCCAGTTTAAGCCTCTTGAGTTGGTCCCTAACCTGATGAGCCGCGGCGACAACCTCGTCAAACGCCACACCCTCGCCAGGATCGAGGTCGAACACCACCCGGTCCGGGCGTCTCGGATCGGCTTCGGTGGATCCCCAAGGATGAATTTCAATCGCCGAGATCTGGGTCAGCGCAATCAAGCCGTTCTGATCGTCGATGGCGAGGTAAGGCTGACCTTCGGCATGGCCCTCTCTGATCTGAGGCGGCATGTAGCCGTGGCCGCTCTTCTGGTAGAATTGCTGCTTGCCACCCACTCCGTCCGGGCAGCGGACGATGGACAGCGGTCGCCGGCTCAGTCCTGGCAGGGCGCGTGAGGCCACTGCCAGCCAGTAAGCCGCAAGGTCCTGCTTGCTGATGGCGGGCCAGAGTGGCCGATCGGGGTGTGTCAGTTCGACGTCGCCGATAAGTGACCGAGCCTTGGCCGGCGGCCGGGCGAACACGATGCTGGGGCGTTGTAGCGGGTCAGCTATCGTCGTCGACTTGGTCTGCTGCCTCATGATGACGCCGGTCTTGGGCTCGACGGTCCTCGCTTGCGTTCTTGACGGAGCTGTCGTCGGCGCCTCCCGTTCAAGCTCGAGCGTGCCGATGCCGTCGCGGGCATGCTCGTCGTGACCCTTGATGAGAAACCACGCTTCTTGCTTGCGTGGATCGTGCCGCTTCAGCCGAGCCAGGGTGAACCGACCATTGAGCCGACCGCCACGAAGGACGAAACGCAGATTGCCCTTCTGCATGCCCTTCTCAGGGTCCTCAAGGGGCTCCCAGGCGCCTCGATCCCAAGTCTCCACTGAGCCGCCGCCGTACTCCCCGGCTGGAATAATACCCTGGAAGTCGGCATATTCGATTGGATGATCTTCGACATGAATGGCCACCCGCCGGTCTGCCGGGTCGAGCGACGGGCCTTTCGGGACCGCCCAGCTCCATAGGGCGCCCCCGTGCTCGTGACGGAAGTCCCAGTGCAAGCCTGCCCTGTGCGCGGCATGCTTCTGCACAACGAACATGAGCACGGACCCGGAAGCGGCATCGCGCGGGACTGGCTCCGATGTGCGGGCGAAGTCTCGCTTGGACGAGTACGAGGTCAGGATTGGCGCGGCCATCTACGAACAAGCCTTTTCATGCGGTTGAGGTTGCGAGCTTTCCCGCGTTGGTGGACACCTCGTTCATGCGGTTCGCTCGACGCAGTTGAAGTGAAAGCGACCGCAGATCGGGCCAGAACGAGATTGAAGAGGCGAACGTGAGCGATTTGCCATGATCCCGCTGACAATCAGGGTCTCCGAAGCTCAGGAGGTCTCGGCTCTTCTAACTGCTCCGCCGTCTGCAAGGGTTTGTTACGTGTTCGCGCACGGTGCGGGCGCTGGCATGACCCACCCGTTCATGGCCGGGTTGGCCCAAGGCCTTGCCGAACGACAAGTGGCGACGCTCCGTTATCAATTTCCCTTCGTCGAGAACGGCGCCAAGCGGCCCGACACTGCCGCGGTGGCTCATGCCACCGTACGCGCCGCAGTCGCATAGGCCAGGCGGCGGCTTCCCTCGGTTCCGCTCATCGCAGGTGGGAAGTCGTTTGGCGGCCGGATGACATCGCAGGCTCAAGCCCTGGCGCCCTTACCCGACGTCCTCGGGTTGGTCTTCGTTGGGTTTCCGCTGCATCCGGCTGGACGGCCGTCTATCGAGCGAGCCGCGCATCTATCGGCGATCTCAGTACCCATGCTGTTCCTCCAGGGGTCCCGGGATTTGTTGGCGGATCTGCCGTTAGTGAAGACTGCGGTCGCTGACCTCGGAGAGTTGGCGACGCTGGGTGTGATCGATGGCGCTGACCACTCGTTCCACGTGCTTGCTCGTTCCGGCCGCACCGACTCGCAGGCGATGGGCGAGATGTTGGCGGCTTTCATGGCGTGGGCCGGGGTGGTGGTCGTGAAGTAGATTGGGAATTGGAGTCGATAACCGCCATTCCAGAGCATCGGCAAGACATTCGGGAGCAAACATTCTGAACTAACCACCAGGCTGTACCGCTGTCGCCAGAACGCTGCCGTAAACCGCTGTCATTCTCAAGGTTCAGAGTTCGACTTGGGTGCCAAGTTCGATAATCCGCTTCGGCGGTATTCGGAAACTTAGCCGCAGATAGATGCCGCAAGCGAGGGTTCAGCATGATCCTCTCCGTGTCGGTCGAGTCAGCTGGGCCCCACAAAGGTAGCTGCGGCAACCCTCAAGTCTGTTGCC
>CAXTFJ010000238.1:0-3295 GCA_964243405.1 uncultured Lichenihabitans sp.
CATGATCGAGGCGGGCATCGTCGATCCCGCCAAGGTGGTGCGCACCGCCCTGCAGAACGCGGCCTCGGTCGCGGGCCTGCTCATCATGACCGAGAGCATGATCAGCGACGCACCGTCCAAAGACAAGGGTGCGGGTGCGATGGCGGGCGGCATGGGCGGCGGTGGCGGCATGGGTGGAATGGGCGGCATGGACTTCTAGGCGGGCTCGCCGTCAGGTGCCCGAACCCGGTCCAACCGGGTTCGGGCACCGTTCGCGACCGAGGCCTGCCCTCCAAAGGACCATCGTGTGAAAACCCAAGTGCCCGTGCACCGCTACGCGATCGGCGACCTCGTGTCCGTGGATGTCCACGATGTCGACATGACCAAGTTGAACCCGTTCACGATCGAGGCGCAGATGCCGCCCGTGGGCGTTTTCCTGCAGTACAGGATCAAGAGCGGCGTCGAGACCTGCAGGCGAGTCGTGGCCGAGCACCAGCTGAATTCGGCCGGACATTATAGTCTTGCTGCTTCCACGGTTTCGGACGACGAAGCCACATGATCCTTCGAGGAGCAAACCTGTCATGACCCAGTCGATGCGCTTCGGTCGCCGCCTCGGCCTCCCGTCCACGCTGCAGATCAAGCACGAGCTGATGCTGCTGATGCGAGAGGACGTCAGGGTCGAAGAGGCGAAAAAGGCGGAAGCCGCCCGTTCCGCGACCGGACCCGACCTTTCCATCACCCCGACCTGACGCGACGGACTTCGGCATGCTCATCCGGTACGGCTACGAGATCACCCTGACCTGCCCGCAGCCGACGCCGCTGATCTGCCTGATGTCCGTGCAGGCCGACCGGCTGCAGGACCTGCGCGCGCCGGAGAGCGCGTCCGCGAGCCCGCACGTGCCGGTCACGACCTATCACGACAGCTTCGGCAACCTGTGCCGGCGCCTCGTGGCCCCCCCGGGCGACCTCGTCCTGCGCGGCGACGCGACGATCCTGGACAGCGGCACGCACGATCCCGCCTTCCCGGACGCGCGCGAGGTTCCGGTGCAGGCCTTGCCGGACGACGTGCTCCTCTTCCTGCTCGGAAGCCGCTACTGCGAGACGGATCGGCTGAGTCAGACGGCGTGGGACCTGTTCGGCCACGTCGAGCCGGGATGGGCGCGGGTCCAGGCGGTCTGCGACTTCGTGCACGGCCACATCGCCTTCGATTACCAGAAGGCCCGGTCGACCCGCTCGGCCTACGAGGCCTACGAGGAGCGGGTGGGGGTCTGCCGCGACTTCGCCCACCTCGCGGTCGCGCTCTGCCGCTGCCTCAACATCCCCGCCCGCTACGTGAACGGCCACCTGGGCGACATCGGCGTGCCCGTGGTCGACCCGATGGACTTCAGCGCCTGGATCGAGGTCTACCTGGACCGCGGCTGGACCACCTTCGACCCGCGCAACAACATCCCCCGGATCGGCCGCATCGTCGTCGCCCGGGGCCGCGACGCCGCCGACATCCCGATGATCATGAGTTTCGGGCCGCACGCCCTGTCGTCGTTCAAGGTCTGGACCTACGAGGTTTCGGAGGACGGCAGCCCGGCGCTCGTCTGACCCCGATCAGAACCGCTCGACCACGCCCCGCGCGGCCAGCGCGGCCAGGACCTCGTCGGCCATGGCGTCCGGGGACGCCACGCCCGCATCGAGGTGGATCTCCGGTGCCTCGGGCCGCTCGTAGGCCTGGTCGACGCCCGTGAAGTTCTTGATCTCGCCGGCCAGCGCCCGCTTGTAGAGCCCCTTCGGATCGCGGGCGATGCAGGTCTCGATCGGTGCGTCCACGAAAACCTCAAAGAACTCGCCCTCGGGCACGAGGCCGCGCACCAGCCGCCGCTCGGCCGCGAACGGCGAGATGAACGAGCACAGCACGATCAGGCCCGCATCCGTCATCAGCTTGGCCACCTCGCCCACCCGGCGGATGTTCTCCACCCGGTCGGCGTCCGTGAACCCAAGATCCCTGTTGAGGCCGTGGCGGACGTTGTCGCCGTCGAGCATCACCGTATGCGCGCCCCGCGCGTGCAGCTTGGCTTCGACGATGTTGGCGACCGTCGACTTGCCCGCGCCCGACAGGCCGGTGAACCACAGGATGGCGGGTCGCTGGTGTTTTACCGCCGCCCGCGCCTCGCGGCTGACCGCGAGGTCCTGCCGATGGATGTTGGTGGCGCGTCTGAGCGCGAAGGCGATCAGCCCCGCGGCCGCGGTGGCATTGGTGGCGCGGTCGATCAGGATGAAGGCGCCGGTGTCGTGGTTCTCCTCATAGGGGTCGAACGCCACGGGCACGGAGGCCGCCACGTTGCAGAAGCCGATCTCGTTCAGCCCCAACGTCTTGGCGGCGAGGTGCTCCAGGCTGTTGACGTCGACCCGGTGCTTCAGGTCGGTCACGGTCACCGGAACCGTGCGGGCGCCGAGCTTCATCAGGTAGGAGCGGCCGGGGAGCAGCTTGTCGTCGCTCATCCAGATCAGGTGGGCGGCGAACTGGTCCGCCACGGTGGGCCGCGCGTCCGACAGGGCCAGCACGTCGCCGCGCGCGACGTCGATCTCGTCGGCGAGCGTCAAGGTGACGGCGTCGCCCGCCCGCGCCGCATCCTGGTCGCCGTCGGCGGTCACGAGGCGCGCCACCGTCGAGGTCCGGCCGGAGCCCGCCACCGTGACGGTGTCGCCCGGCCGCACAATGCCGCTCGCCACCGTGCCCGCGAAGCCGCGGAAGTCGAGGTTGGGCCGGTTGACCCATTGCACGGGCAGGCGGAACGGGGCGGCGTCCCGGTTCTCGTCGACGTCGGCGTCCTCCAGCGCGGCGAGCAGCGTGCCGCCCCGGTACCAGGGCATGCGGGCCGAGGGCTCCGACACGTTGTCGCCGAAGCGGGCCGACACGGGCAGGGCCGTGACGACCTTGAAGGCCAACGGCTCCGCGAAGGCGCGGAACTCGGCCTCGATCCGGGTGAAGGCGGCTTCGTCGTAGCCCACGAGGTCGATCTTGTTGATCGCCAGCACCACGTGCCGGATGCCCAGCAGCGACACGATGTAGGCGTGGCGCCGCGTCTGCGTCAGCAGGCCCTTGCGGGCGTCCACCAGCAGGATCGCCAGGTCGGCGTTGGAGGCGCCGGTCGCCATGTTGCGGGTGAATTGCTCGTGGCCCGGCGTGTCGGCCACGATGAAGGTGCGCCGCGGCGTCGCGAAATAGCGGTAGGCGACGTCGATGGTGATGCCCTGCTCGCGCTCGGCCTCAAGGCCGTCCACCAGCAGCGCGAAGTCGATGTCCTCGCCCACCGTGCCGTGCTTG
>CAXTFJ010000239.1:0-3232 GCA_964243405.1 uncultured Lichenihabitans sp.
TGGAGCACAAGAAACCCCTGTTATATGACCGGCTTGGGTCGACTGCGGTCACCCCAGTGACGGCCTGTCATTCCAAGCGAACCATCGGAAAGCGACAGCAACCATCGCACATGAACGCAGCGCGATCGGAAATGTCCCAAGGTGCCAAAGCACAGCCGAGCTATATGGGGGCTGCCGGGACCTCAGCATATCCGGCTCCGAGCGGCTACGGTTCGATCGCGATGTCGGCATGATGACCGGAACCGAATTTGAAGCGGCTCGAGCGCTGTCACCGTCAGGGCGCCCCCGGAACGATCGTGTTGTTGGAGCGATCACGGTCGGGCAGGCGCTGGTCGGGGTCGACCACGATGGCCGAGATCGGCGCACCGCCGTCAAGGTTCAGAACGGCCTTCGGGCCGAGCAGCCAGCTTTCCACCGGCAGGCCGAGGCGCTTCGTCGTGCCGTCGGCATAGCGGATCTCGACGCTGCTCGGCGCCACGAGCTTGTCGCGGGTCTCGAGCGACACGGTAGCCCCCTTCTTCGGGTCACCGTCGACGTAGGTGGTCCCCGTCACGGCGAGGTCCATCTGCCAGTTCTCCATGAACCAGCCGCGCCACCAATAAGCCAGGTCCTCGCCCGCCTCGCTCTGCATGGCTCGGAAGAAGTCGCTCGGTTTCGGGTGCTTGTAGGCCCAAGCGGCGATGTATTTGCGGAAGGCCGCATCGAAGCGCTCGGGGCCGAGGATCTCGTCGCGCAACAAGCGTAGGCCGAGCGCCGCCTTGAAATAGGTGACGGTGTGCCGGTACTTCTCGGGGATCAGGTCGGCCCGGGTGAGGATCGGCGGCGCCTCGGGGTCGGCCAGCACCGGCAGAATGGCGTCGACCGGGTTGCCACCCCGCTCGGCATATTCGCTGTCGCGCTTCGGCCCGTAGACGCCCCCCTCGAACTCGTCGGACTCGAACGTGTCGATGAAGGTGTTCATGCCCTCGTCCATCCAGGCGTCGCGTCGCTCGTCCGACCCCACCACCATCGGGAACCAGGTGTGCCCGAACTCGTGGGCGGTGATCCAAAACAAGCCCTTGCCCTTGTCGTCGATGCCGTCGAAGACGAGACCCGGATATTCCATCCCCGAGGCCCCGCCCGAGACGCTTATCGCGGTCGGATACGGGTAGGGGTACCAATGCGCCGAGAAGCGCTCGATGGCATCCTTGGTGTAGGCGGTCGAGCGGCCCCAGGCCTCGGGGCCGGCGCTTTCGATCGGATAGACGCTTTCGGCCAGCGCCGTGCGGCCGTCCGGTAGGTTCATGCGGGCCGCGTCCCAGACGAAGGCGCGACTGGCGCTGAAGGCGACGTCACGCGTGTTGCCCATGTGGTAGCGCCAGGTCTTCTCGCCCGCGGGAGGTCCGGCGGCGGCATCGACCGCCACCTCCTCCGGCGTGCGGATCATCACCGTGGCGTCGCTCGTCCTGGCGCGCGCCAGCCTCTCCCGCTGCGCGGGCGTCAGCACCTCCTGCGAGTTGGTCAGTTCGCCCGAGCCCATCACCAAGAAGCCGGCCGGCACCGTGATGGCATAGTCGATGTCGCCGTATTCGAGAAAGAACTCCTGGGCGATGTATGGGAGCGTATCCCAACCGCGGACGTCGTCGAACACCGCCATGCGCGGATACCACTGGGCGATGTCGAAGATCGGCCCGTCCTTGGTGTCGACCCAGGCGGTGCGGCCGCCGAACAGGCCCGGCACGGTGTAGTGGTAGGCGATGGCGAGCTTGAGCTTGCCGCCGTGGGCCGCGAGCGGTCTGTCGAGCGTCACCTGCATGCGGGTATCCGAGACGAGGGTCGAGGCAGCGGCCGACGGCCCGTCACGCTCCACCCGGACGGCGTCGATCGCATAGCCCTGAGTGCTGCGGCCCGGCTTGAACCGGCTACCGAACAGGACGGCGCGGCGCCCGTCCGGCCGGTAGATGTTCTGATCAAGCTGGATCCAGAGGCTCGTGAGAGGGCTCGGGCTCTCGTTGGTGTAGGTGATGGTCTCGCGCCCCGTTAGGGTCTTGGCCACGGGGTCGAGCCGGGCCGCGATGTCGTAGTCGGCGCGATTCTGCCAGTAGTCCGGGCCGGGCGTCCCATCACCCGAGCGGTAGCGGTTTACGGGATCGGGGAACACCACGGGCGCGAAGGTCTCGCGCGGATCGAAGGCCGACGCTGCCGGGGCTGCGGACGGAGCCAAGGGGGCCGGCGCGAGGGTCGGCTTGGCCGGCACCGAGGTCGACGGCGGCTGGGCTTGCGCGAAGGCCCGGGGCGGCGCCAGGACCAGCGTGGCCGCCAGGAAGGCAGAGAAACCCTTCATCTCGATGCTCCCGTCAGCGACGCGAAACCGCGACGTCCGCGTCCGTCACCGGGCCGACCCGGCATTGCCAAAATGGGTGCGGACGTAGTTCACCACCGCGGCCACCTGATGGTCGCTCATCGCCTGTCCGAAAGCCGGCATGCCGCGCAAGCCCCGCACCACGACCGTCGCTAGGTGTTTGGTCCCACAGAGTCGTGACGCTACCTTGACCCGAGAGGGAGAGGAAGCGCTATGGCAGGCAGTTTTCACGGCTCAGTCCGAACGACGCCGCGAATTCGAGCCGAGCTCCAAGTGTCGAAAGAAACGAGCGGCGTCATGGCTAAGCGCTACGGGCTGAGCCGCAACACGGTGGCCAAGTGGCGGACCCGGGTCACCACGGATGACGCGCCTATGGGCCCGCGCGCCCCTCAAAGCACCGTCCTGACCGCGATCGAGGAGGCCATGATCGTGGAGTTCCGGCGGCGCACTCTGCTGCCGCTCGACGACGTCCTCGGATGCCTGCGCGACAGCATCCCCAAGCTCACCCGATCCAGCCTGCATCTCTGCCTTGAGCGGCACGGCATCTCCCGGCTGCCCGAGAGCCCAGACCAAGCATTTAAGCGGGGCAAGTTCGCCGAAGCGGCGATCGGCTACGTCCACATCGACACACGGCCACGAGTCCAGGTTAACGCTGTTGTGAGTTGAGAAGGGCTGCGAGGTTTTCGGTTCTCCAACCTGCGGCCTTTCGAGCGGTTTTGATGGATCGTTTGCCTTTACCGCCACGTACGATGTTGAAGGCGAGGCGCCGAACGAGCGCCATGTTGGCGGCGCCATGGCCGCGACGAAGGCGCGATTGATCTTCCTTGAAGATGACATCGAGCACCCAATGGAGGCTCTCGATTCCCCAATGGCTGCGAATGGCTTCGGCGG
>CAXTFJ010000240.1:0-3194 GCA_964243405.1 uncultured Lichenihabitans sp.
TCCTAGCACCTGATCTCCCGCCATTGAAAGCGCTTGCGGCTAGAGCGACGCGCCTTTATTGTCAATAGCCAAATTTTCATTTCAGATGCTATGTGTGGCACACTAGTCGGCTGCCTAGTGCTTGCAATCTCATCAGGATCACAGGTTCCTAAGTTCCTCTTAAACATGCACGCCGCGTGCCAACAGAGATTGCCGCGCATTTACAAATACTTAATAAGTCAACACTTCTAAATGCGGCACTATGTCGCTTCAAAGGCTTGCTTGCAAACGATTTTATGATCATGCCGCGCAATGCCGCCAACACTCGACGAAGTCCGGCAACGTTCGTTTCGCCATGGCCAGCCCGGCACTCGGCGAACCTAATCCCCGTAACCTGCGACCGCCCACCGCCCACCGCCTTCCCGACCCCGGCATCCCGGCCCATCCTGCTCATCCGCCTCGCGCCGGCTTGCCGCGTGGGACTGGCGGAGGGCCGGCGCTGTTGCGACACTGCGTCGGCCCTCTGGCGCTCGCACTTGGTGACTTGGCTTGAGGGATCGTCGCGGATCAGTCGAGACCGAACGCGCCAGGCTCCAAGATGGCCTTTGCCAGGAGCACGCCCAGCACCGCGCCTGCACCGCTTGCCACGCCATCGCTCACCCGTCCCGACCGTCCCGAGATACGCCTCTGGCACAGTTGGAAAGCCACTGCTGCGATCACCAAGGCGAGGATCTGCAAGCGGCTCCGGGTCTGCTGCAGGGCAAACCTCGTGACCAGGCCGACCAGGAAGAAGGCGACGACGAGTTCGACGGGCTTCGGTAGGCCGGTGTGCGGGCGGTAGCGGCCTGGAACGAGTGAGACCGCGGACAGGGCAATCCACGAGCATACGGCTGCACTCTTCAGCAGGAGCCTCGTCACTCGGCCTTCCTCAGCTTCACGCTCGGCTCGCCGCCGTTGTCCGAACGCCTCACCCTCCCAAACCCATAGCTCGCGCCACCCAAAGCGCCGACACCCCGCCCACCAAGGCAAACGCTACGCGCACAAGTCTGTTGTCGCCAGGACCGGGCCACAGGATTTGGGCGAGGTCGGTGCGTCGGGGTGGCTTCCGGTGGGGCGTGATCCGCCCACGAAGCCGCCGCACCAGCGCGAGAACGGCCTGCCCGAGCCGGATCATCGCCGCACCAGCACGCCGGGGAACTGCCCCCCATCGCCGAAATACGACCAGGCGAGCGCGCAGAACGCGTGGGGCTGTTGAACAGCCAGCGCCTCGAACTCGGCCCTGACCAGGCCGGCGAGCGGTCGGAAGCGGCCCCGGAGGTCGTCGGGATGGAACCGGAACAGCGCGGCCAGGTGATGGGCGTGTCGCAGGTTCGTTGTCAGGTGCGGGCACAGGCGGCCGGCGGCGCCGATCATCGCGAAGGCGCGGATGGCGGCCACCTGCTCGTGCGATGGGAGGTCGACGGGGAACTGCGCGAACGCGGGAGTCGCGGTCGCGATCAGGGCGAAGATGGCCTGCCCGAGCCGGATCACATCCACCCCTCGGTTTGCAGCGCAAACACGATGGTGTCCGTGAAGCCCAGCGTGAGGGCTGCGATCTCCAGGTACGGGGATTGCTGCTCGACCGACGGCAGTCGCCGACGGACGCTTTGCACAAAGGTTCGCCATCGGCGCCGCCGGATCATAGCGGCGCATCGGTGAGTGGGAGCGCCGTCGGCACCATGCCCGGCCGATGCCGGCCGATCCGCACCATCCGAACCTCGCGCCTGATCCAGCGATGCGAGATCTCCACGGCCCACAGCCACATGATGATGATACCTAGGACAAGGACGGCTGTCACAAGCCATGGAAACTGCTGCTCGGACGATGGTAGGCGGGCCCGGATGGCGCGGAGGAGGTCGCGGCGCGTGGGATCGGGGCGGGTCACTGCGGCTCCCTTCAATTCCCATCTGCGAGCATAGGCGCCCTTGTAAGCGGCACCACGTCACTCTGTACGGTTCCGCCCGACGCCGCAGTTAAAACATCAGATGTTTCTGTTCAAGGTATCGACGATGGATGTGGAGATACGGCCGGTGGACGGCGGCCAGTGGGACATCGTCGACCTGTTCGGACGCGAGGTCGGCAGGGTCGCCTTGCGAGACAACGTCTATGCTGTCACGCCGGTCGGCACTCGACTGGTCGACATGAACTCTGGCCTATTCCTGTCTCTGGATGCCGCATGCGTCGCGATCGGCGCCAAGGTGCATGGCAGGTGTCGCCTCGTGCCGAGTGGGGACACTTAGGATCGAGGTTGATGCATTTCCCGCGTCCGATCAGTTTCCTCTTTGGCGAGGCGAAGCGCCCGCAGACGGGCCGTCTTTTCCACCTGTTCCGCTTGAGCCGTGTTGATCGTCCGGTGCGGTCCCAAGGCCCTCTCGTCATCCTTTCGGAACAGGGCTTCCGCTTGTGCTCGTGCTGCGTCGGCTTTCATGTCGGCGAGCATAGCACAGGCACCGTTAACGGCCGTCTATCGCTTCCTGTCCGGCCCGCACCAAGCTGAACACACTGCGGCGGCCACGTCGAACCTGCTCGACCAGCACGGCAAACACCGCATCCCTGTTAAAAGCCGTCCCGGCTGGATGAGCTTCCAGTCTTCGCAGGGCTTCTTCGATCAAGCGCTCGTCGTTGGCCGAAATCGCATTCTCTTTCTTCTCGTTGGACATAGCCGATCTCCGATGTCTTCGAGGATGTGAGGACCAGCACAATGGTGAGCTTCGGCTTGCTGTACATTGAGAACTGAAATTTGCCTTAACTTGAAACTCCATCACTCAGGTGCGAGAAGAACACCGCCTGCCACAAGTTCCGGTATCGTTGCACGACCGTGGCGACCTCGGCATGGTTCATCAGGGGATGGAGGGGCACGGGCAGGCCTAGCCTCTCCTGGACGGCCTCCAGCATTGCGGCAGGCGCTGTGCTCTGGTCGAGACGTAGCGCCAGTGTCACGCGGCTGAGCAGGGCATCAACCTCAACCATTCAAATGCGGCAATAGAAGCTTGTTGATTTCAAACATCGAAAACGTGTCCCTGCCGAATAGGACCCTTATCCTGTCGTCGGAGATGATGATGCGCTTGTCGCTCTTGTTCTGGAGGCCCCGCTCACGGATGTAGATCCAGAGCTTCGCCATGTAATTACCCACGGGGTGGCGCGCTTGGCTGATGGCTGTCAGGCGTCGATGGTGG
>CAXTFJ010000241.1:0-3191 GCA_964243405.1 uncultured Lichenihabitans sp.
GTCCTGCGCGGTTCGAAAGCCGACCGGCCGGTGCTCGTTAAAGGCGTTGCAGCGCGTATTCGACGATCAGGTTTCTGACCAGGGACAGGATCAACAGCAGGACGATGGGCGAGAGGTCGACGCCTCCGAGGTTCGGCAAGACACGCCGGATCGGCTGCAGCAAAGGTTCCGTCACCGCATTGAGGAAATTCCAGACCGTCCGGACCAGGTTATTGCGGAAATTGATCACATCGAAGGCGAGAAGCCAGGACATGATCGCCGTAAGAATGAGGACGTACCAGTAAAGATCAATAATCTGGATTATGAGAGTTGCGACGGAGTACATTTTTCTACCTGCCTACGAGCAAGACTAGTCGATGGTCGAGGATATCATGGCACCGGCGGTTTGTCCCCGCGACCGTCGCCTGAGCCTCGCCGATCTTTCCCCGGGGCCTGCCGCGCGCCAGGGTTGCCGGAAGATCGCGTCGCCTCGCCAAAACTGGCGCGCGGTGTCGCTTTGACAGCGGGCGGGGCGCTTTGCAGGGTTGGAAGGCGGCGGTCGTGCCGTCGTTTTGGCGAGTGATCGATCGTGCTCCTTTCCCGGTTCCGAGTCGCCTGGACCCACCTTCCACGCGCGTGCTGCGTCGCGACCTTGCTGCTCTTGCCGGTCGCTGCCCGCGCCCAGCTGGCATTGCCCGGCGCCGTCGCGCCGAGTCCAGAGGGAACCGTGGTGGCTCCCGCCGCACCGGCCCGTAAGAAGGCCATGCCCGTTCACCCCCGGGTCGTCGTCGCCTCGACGCCGGCCTCCTCGCTCGCGGGCAGAACCCTGCTGCTCAACGGCGACCAATCGCAGGTCGCCTTCGCGCCGCGAGACAAAACGGTCGACGTCGCCCGCCTGACCTTGTCGGGGGAGACGATCGGAAACGCGCAGCAGTCCTGCAAGGTCGAGGCTTCAGGCGTGCCGCTCGCCGTCGTTCCCGCGGGGCGTCCCGACGGGGTCGAACGCGTGCGGATCGATTTCCCGGCGTGTCCGCTGCAATTCGACGTGCTCGATGGCGCGGTGCTGGTCGACCGGACCCAGGGTGTCTGCGAGTTCAAGGACGCGCAGTGCCGCGTCGATCCCGTTGGCCTGTGGGGACCTTCGGCCGTCGATCTCGGCCCCGACCGCGTCAAGGCGATCGACCGCGAGCGGGCCGGGGCGGAGGCGAGCATCCGGGCCGATTACAAGGCGCTGGTCTCGTCAACCAAGGACCGGGTCGCGATCACCAGCTACGCGCGGGATCAGGCGCAGTTCTCGTCGACCCGCGAGGAATTGTGCCGCGACTACGCGGGCGAGGGGCGCCACGGCTTCTGCGCCGCCAAGCTTGCGGAAGCGCGCGCCGCCTTCCTGAGCGCCACGCTGGCGGGCGCACTCGAGGCCAAGGCCGGGCGCAAGAAGGCGCACGCGGCGCGCCGCGACGGCAGGTCCTGAGCGGAACCTGCCGTCGCGACATTCCTACTGCTGCTGCTGTTGGGACAGCAGCGGGGTGATCCGCCTGACCGTGACCCGCCGGTTGTCGGCGCTGGCGGCCTGCGTCTGCACTTTGAGGTACTGCGCCCCGTAGCCCTGGGTGACCAGGTTTTCGGGCGGGACCTGGAAGGTCTGCGTCAGGACGGCCGCGACCGATTGGGCGCGACGATCCGAGAGCGACAGGTTGTCGACCGCGGCGCCGACCGCGTCCGTGTAGCCTTCGACCATGAAGACCTCCTGCGGGTTCTGCTGCACGGCACGGCTGATCGCCTGAGCGATGACCGACAGTCGGTTGACCTGATCGGGCGCTACCGTCCAGGACCCCGACGCGAAGTTCACCGCGTTGAGGTCGACGCTGCGCATCCGGGCGCGCAGGTTCGGGCTGTAGCGGATCTGGTCCAGCGTGTAGCGCTGCCTGAGCGGCGCCAGCGGCGGAGCTTCCAACGCCTGGTAGACGGTGGACTCGTTCGCGGTCGCGGCATTGACCTCGTACTCGTCCGGGGGAAGGTCGATGACGGGTGGGGGAAGGTCGACCACGTCCTGCTCGAAATTCCGGTCCGGGCTGCTGTAGCGGTTGTCGATCAGGTAGATCTGACGGCCGTCGGGGAACTGGCGGACCCGGCGCACCAACCGACCTTGCGCGTCGGTGTAGGTCAGCACGCGCGAGCCATCGGGCCGCTCGTATTCCGCCACGTCGTAGTCGCCCTCGCGTCCCGACCGGACGTCGTAGCCGAGGTCGCGGAACCGCTCGTTCTCGTCGTGCGCGATGAAGATGCGGTCGTTCTCCCGGATGATGGTGCGCCCCGGCTCGCGGACGATGTCGACACCGTCGTCGTCGAATTCCTGCCGGCGGTTGCGGACGTCGTCCAACCGCTCCACGCCTTCCCCGGCCAGGAAGCCGCCCACGAACCCGGCGGCTGCGCCGATCGCGACGGCTCCGGCCCCGTTCCCCTGCCGACGACCTTGCTGCTGGTCGACCGGACGGCCCGGCTGAGCGGGTGCCGCGCCGGGTTCGGGTGGCGGAGCGGCGGGAAGCGGGCGTCCGGGCGGAATGGGTCGAGCGACCGGCGCTGCGGCGCCCGGTACCGTTGCCTGGCCCGGAGCAGTGTTAGGCACCTGCCCCGGAACGGGGCGAACCTGACCGGGCACGGCATTGGGCGCGACCGCGCCTGGCGTGCCGGGAGCGGTCCCTGGCGCGACAGGCCGCGGCTGACCCGGCGCAACCGCGGGTCCTGTCCGGACACCGTTGGGCGCCGCTCCACCCGGCACGCCGGGTGTGACGCCCGGCACGGGGGTCACGTGTTGCGGCTGACCCGGCACTGCATTCGGCACGGTGCGCGGGCTGTTGGGCGCCGCTCCGCCCGGCACGCCCGGTGTAACACCCGGGACGGCGGTGACGGGACGTGGCTGGCCCGGCGCGGTGCGAAGGCCGTTCGGCGCCGTCTGCCCGGCGCCGGGGACGGTCGCCGGCGCGACTGGGCGCGCTTGGCCCGGCGTCGCGCCGGGCTGGGGGCGAGGACGGGTGGGTTGAGCCTCGTCCGCCGCCGGGGCGGGGCGGACCGGAGCCGCGGCGGCCGGTGCGATGGGTTTCGGCTGGGAGGGCACGATGGCCGGCGCGGCTTGCGGCTTGGCGGCCGGGGGCTCGCTCACCGCTTCGGCGGGCTTCCTGCGCGTCGCGGGCGCTCCGGCCGGACTCGCCGCC
>CAXTFJ010000242.1:0-3171 GCA_964243405.1 uncultured Lichenihabitans sp.
CGCGACATCGACATCCCGCTCGTCGCCCGCCACTTCTACCACCACGCCGGCTGGGCCGAACTGGTCGCGAGCGAGTTCCCGAACCACAGGCCGGTGGGCGTCTGCGGGCAGATCATTCCCTGGAACTTCCCGCTCCTGATGCTCGCCTGGAAGGTCGCCCCGGCGCTCGCGGCCGGCAACACGGTCGTGCTGAAGCCGGCCGAGTTCACGCCGCTCACCGCCCTCGCCTTCGCCGAGATCTGCCGCGAAGCGGGACTGCCCAGAGGCGTCGTCAACATCGTCACGGGCGACGGCGCCACGGGGGCGGCCTTGGCGCGACATCCGGGCGTCGACAAGGTGGCGTTCACGGGGTCGACCGAGGTCGGCCGCCTCATCCGGCAGGAAACCGCCGGCTCGGGAAAGAAGCTCAGCCTCGAACTCGGCGGCAAGTCGCCCTTCATGGTCTTCGAGGACGCCGACCTCGACGGCGCGGTGGAAGGCGTGGTGGATGCCATCTGGTTCAACCAGGGCCAGGTCTGCTGCGCCGGGTCGCGCATCCTTGTGCAGGAAGGCGTGGCGGAGCGCTTCTATGCCAAGCTGAGGCGGCGCATGGGCACGCTGCGGACGGGTGACCCGCTCGACAAGTCGACGGACGTCGGCGCCATCGTGGCCCCCGTTCAGCTGCAGCGCATCCGCGACCTCGTCGCCCGGGGCGAGGCCGAAGGCGCCACGCTTTTCCAAGCCGGCGGCAACCTGCCCGGCGGCTGCTTCTTCCCGCCGACCCTCTTCACCGACGTCGAGCCGGCCTCGACCATCGCCCAGGTGGAGATCTTCGGTCCCGTGGCGGTCGCCATGACGTTCCGCACCCCCGACGAGGCCGTGGCGCTCGCCAACAACACCCGCTACGGCCTCGCGGCCTCGATTTGGTCGGAGAACATCAACCTGGCGCTCGACGCAGCCGGCAAAGTCAAGGCGGGGGTGGTGTGGATCAACTCCACCAACCTGTTCGACGCCGCCGCCGGCTTCGGCGGCTACAAGGAAAGCGGCTTCGGTCGCGAGGGCGGCCGCGAGGGCCTGGCAGAGTATCTGGTTCCGGCATGGCTCGAGCACCTGCCCGCGGCGGCCGACGCTCCGGAGGCTCGGTTGTCGGCACTCCCGGCCGAGGGCGACACGGGGGATGCCGCGTCCGGCACGCCCACCATCGATCGCACGGCGAAGCTCTATGTCGGAGGCAAGCAGGCCCGGCCGGACTCGGGCCACAGCTACACGGTGCGCGACGCGCGCGGGGCGCCGATCGGACAGGCCGGCATAGGCAACCGCAAGGACATCCGCAACGCCGTCGAAGCAGCGTCCAAGGCCGGCGCCTGGGGCGCCGCGACCGCGCACAATCGCGCGCAGGTGCTCTACTACGTGGCCGAGAACCTGCACGCCCGCGCCGCCGAGTTCGCCCACCGCCTCGCCGCGTCCGGCGCCTCGGCCGAGGAGGCTGCCCGCGAGGTCGCGGCCGCGGTCGAGCGCACCTTCTTCTACGCCGCCTGGGCCGACAAATATGACGGCCAGGTCCACGCGACGCGCTCGCGCCACGTGACGCTCGCGATGCACGAACCCTGGGGCGTCATGGGCCTCGTGTGTCCCGACGCGGCGCCGCTGCTCGGATTCGTGTCGCTGCTGATGCCGGCCATCGCGATGGGCAACAGCGCCGTCGTCGTACCCTCGCAGACGCAGCCCCTCGCCGCGACCGACTTCTACCAGGTGATCGACACTAGCGACGTGCCGGCCGGTGTCGTCAACATCGTCTCTGGCGAACGCGACGCCTTGGCCAAGACGCTCGCCGAGCACCACGAGGTCGCAGCGCTCTGGTATATGGGCTCCCGTGCCGGCAGCGCGATGGTGGAGAAGGCCTCCGCCTCCAACCTCAAGGCTACCTGGGTCGGCCACGGCCGCACCCCCGACTGGTTCTCGCCCGAGCAGGGTGAGGGCCGCGATTACCTGCGCCGCGCCACCCAGGTCAAGAACATCTGGGTGCCGTACGGCGAGTAGCTCACCCGCGTCAGCCCTTCGTCGACCTGGAGATTCGCCCGGGAGTGTTGGCTTGCTCGTTCGATGGCAGATGTTAACATCGTGACGGGATCGATCCTCTCCAGGGCAATGGTCACATGGCGGTAGTCAAGGCGAAGCGCGTCGTCACCCTTGCCGACGCGCTCTCGGAGCGCCGCGTGATCCACCTGCGGGACGCAGCCCATCTCCTCGGTGTCTCCGAGATGACGGTGCGGCGGGACATCGGCGACCACGCCGACCAGTTCACCTATTTCGGTGGCCACATTATGCTGGCGTCGGACCTCGAAGGCGACCGCCCTTACGAGCTCGCCACGGCGGCGGACAGCCATGCCTCGGCCAAGCGCGAGGCCTGCGCCCACGCGGCCAAGCACGTCCGCGACGGGGAAACGATCTTCGTCGACTGCGGGACCACGCTGCTCCCCCTCATTGACCTGATCCCCGAGGCGTTCAGCCTCACGGTGATCTGCTACGCCATGAACGTCGCCGAGCGGCTGGCCCGCCACCCGAACGTGACGATCATCATGCTCGGCGGCGTCTACTACCCGGCCTCGGCCTCCTTCTCGGGCGGGCACGACCTCGCCCTCCTCGACGGCATCGGCATCAATGTCGCGTTCCTGTCCGCGGCCGGCGTCGACCCGAAGCGCGGCGCCACGTGCGAGCACTTCCATGAGGCGCAGGTCAAACGCAAGGTCATCGGGCTCGCGCGCGAGAACTACCTGGTGGTGGACGCGAGCAAGGTCGGGAAGCTCAAGCGTGCCTTCTTCGCCCCCGTGAGCGTTTTCAAGGCCATGATCACCGAAGCGGGCGAGACTTCCCTCCTGGAGGCGTGACGGCCGCGCCGTCCTGTCCCGTTTGTGATTGACTTTTCATTCCCGTGATGAAAATCTCACAAACAAGCGACCGGTCCCAAGACCGGCGGAGCAGGGGAGCGTCGACACGGGCATGGACGAGTCGCGATCCCCTTCAGCGCCAGCGTCTCGCAAGCCCTTGGTCCGCGTCGCGGGCGTGACCAAGAGCTTCGGCGGGGTCCGGGCCCTGCGCGGGGTCGACCTCGAAGTGCTGCCGGGCGAGGTGCACGCCCTGCTCGGCGAGAACGGCGCCGGCAAGTCCACGCTGATCAAGATCCTCAGCGGC
>CAXTFJ010000243.1:0-3143 GCA_964243405.1 uncultured Lichenihabitans sp.
CGCAGGCCGCCGAACTTTTCCTTGACGTGCCGCACGGCCAGCCGCCGGCCGGGGTTTCGGACCATGGCGGCCGCGAGATCGTCGAACAGCCCGCCGACGAGGTCCTGCCATCCGGGTGGGACGCCCTCGGCCCTGGTCCTGTCGACCGCCCAGGCCTGGTGCTGAAGGCAGAGCGCCTTGATGAACGCCGTCATGCTGGTTCTCCTGATTGCGTGGATGAGGGGCCGGTGCGGGGCGGCGGTGCCGGTCGGCGCGACGCCGGCGTCCGCCCGGCGTCGCTCGCTCGCTTGCCGGTTCGCCTGGCTTCCGTTGGGGCCTGCCCTGCCCACCCCTCCCTCCTCACACCATCCCACCCGGCCGCGGGTCGGTCCCGAGCTCCCCCACCACCGCCCCCTGCCCCGCCGCCGCCACCACGGCCGTCATCAACCGCAGGGCGTCCGGCCCCGCCGGGTGGCGGATCGCCTCCTCGTCGGCGGCGAGCAGGGCGGCGAGGCGGCGCAGCCCCGCGCCGTCCAGTCCGGCCGCGACCGCGAGGTCACGCCGACCCGCGACGCGGAAGCTCGGGGCGAGGCCGGCCGCCAGCGCCAGGCGCTGTGATGCTGCTGCCGTCGCAGTGGATCTTTGCGGATCCGAGGTCGGTAAGTGTCGCCGTCAGTCGGCCCTGTACAGGTCGTGCCAGGGCGATCCCTGCAGACGCGTGTCGTCCTGCCGGATGGCGAACTCGACCATGCGCCGCGCCAGGGACGAGGCGTCGTCGTCCTCCAGGGCCAGAATGGCGGCGGCGAGCACCTTGGGGCGCAGCGCGTCGAGGTCTGCGGCGGGAATGCTGGCGAGCAGCAGGGCCGCGGCGCGCATCTGCAGCAGCGCCTCGTCGCTGCCGCGCCGGTCAGCCCGGGCGCGGGCCCTGATCAGCGCGACCTGCGCGCCGGCCACCCGGTCGAGCAGGTCCGCCATCAGCACGGCGCCGTCGAGCACGCCATCGCGTGCGTCCGCCGCGGGGCGAGGGACGGCTCCGTGTGTGCGGTCGTCCGTCGGCTGGGACGGGGTCTGATTGAGGTCGGTCATGGCGAGCGTCCGTGCCCCCGCGGGTGAGACGCGCCTCAGCTGTGCCAAGCTTCCCTGGGGGGTCTGCATCCGGAAAGCCCAACCGGCTTGCGTCCAACCCTCCTCGTGGCTTGGTAGTGTCCTAATTTGATTTGAGCTGCATGCCACTTCGACTGAAGCAGCGCACGCACACCCCGCCTCGACCTCCGGTGAAGTTGCCGTGCTCACCTTCACAAAACGCACGTTCGCATGACGCGCAATAACGGGCAGTGAGGCGGAGGCGCATGAACACCTCCCAACAGACGCGACACGGTACCCAAGCGGCGGCCCCGATCTTAACTTTGTCGCTTTCAGCGTCGCTAAAATGGCTCTGATCAGTGGGGTCCGCGGCTTTGGACACCTGCTCACTCATCGCTTGTTCTCCGCGACGATCGCCGCTCTTACCGCATCCCGAGCCGATCGGATCGGTCCCAGGTGCAGCACGGCATAGAACCGCTTCCGATCGCTTCCGTCCACTGGCGATGACCATGCATAGGCTCGCGTAGCTTTCGGGTGCCCGTCGAGGTCGAAGACGTGGACCTCACCTTCCCACACGGGTTGTCCGTTGAAGGTTTCCGACACGGGGACGCTCTCGCGGAAGCGAGCGGTGCCGCCGTGTTGAGACCGCACCGCTTGTGCGAGTTCTCTACAGTGTACCTCGCTCATATTGACCAAATCTTCGGTGCAAGTTTTGATAGCTTTGCCTGTCTATCTTCTATTTCGGGCGGCCCCCAAGCTTCATAATCGCTTACTTCCTGAGTTATGATAAATGAGCTCTTGGCGTACTCCTCTCTTTTGATGTCGAATGGCGAGTTTGCTAACTGTTCGTTTTTCTTGTGAGGAAGCAGACACATATTCCCGATGCGCTTCAGGTACGAATTGACCGTTTCTTGCGGCAACCCCCATCTCTTTGCTGCCGTTTCTGGCATAATGTGCTCAAGATTTACGGTTGATTGCGGCCTTTCAAAGTCCCCAATATACGGATGACTATGTGCTTGCTTTGCGTTATCAAGACATCTCATATAATATCGTGATAAGGTTTGTTTTGTTACGGTATGTCGCTCGAAAGCGTTTTGGAATTGCGTATCATTTGGTACGTATTGCGCCATCATGCTAGATAGATCGGAAGCTGTAGTAATTAAGCCGGACGAAATTTCCTGTGCTCGTAAACCATAATGACGATCCAAAACACCTCCGCCACCGTCGCCAGCGATCAAAAACCCAACAGACCACCCAACAAAATTTTGATAAGCTCTAGTTGCCTCCTCAATGGAGAAATATTGAAGAACAGAAAGCATTAATGGGCGGATCTGTTCAATGCCTAGCAGAGATGTAACAGTATGGATACACGCTCTAGTTTCCTTTGAGAATGCACCTCCTTGGCAAGCAGGTGCACGCCGCTTTTGATGGAGGCTACAGGGTTGCGGAGATCGTGCCCGAGCACGGCGATGAACTGCTCCCGCAGCGCCGACGTCTCACGTTCGTCCATCAACGCCGCTTCGCTCGCCTTCATCCGATCGAGGCTACTCAGGTGGTAGCCGATGAAATCGGCGAACATCCCGAACATCTCAATGGTTTCGGGCGTGTTGAGCCGGTGCGGTTCAGGATCGATGGCGCACAGCGTCCCGAAGAACGAACCGTCCTCCAGCTTGATCGGTACGGAAATGTAGCTTTGCAGGCCGAAAATCCGGGGGGTGTGATGGCCGTGATAGACGGCATCCTCGGCCACGTTGTCGATGACGATGGCCGTGCCCCTCTGTCGTATCTCGTGGCAAAGCGTCTGCTCGACCTGAAGTTCGCCGCCCGGCTGCAATCCGAAGCTGATGTCGTCGCGAACGCCGCAAGCGACCCAGCGCTGCTCCGTCACCCTCGCCACTGCCGCGAACCGCATGCCGGTCGAGCGGCAGACAATATTGAGGATGGTCGGGAGCGCCTTGATCCCTTGAACGGCCGAAATGTCCTGATCGAAGCCGTCGCCCATTGGTCCGCTCGTCTGCGCGGGGTTCTGTAACCAAAGCCGGCTTTACCGTCGAGTCGAAAGTACGGTCCCAGACATACAC
>CAXTFJ010000244.1:0-3139 GCA_964243405.1 uncultured Lichenihabitans sp.
AGAAGAACGACGCCATCTTGCGCCATGGGCACCTCCCTTGCGGATCACGGGCCCAGGCGGGCACGCTTGGCTGGGCCAATCCGTTTCCCGGCAGCTACAGGGCGCGCGAACCATGCCGCAAATGCTGATTTGCTATCCCGCTCCACACCCTGTGGGCATGGCTTGAAGAGTTATGCCGCGCGGGTGTGGGCTCGGCCAACGCAAAGGTATTCCCTGAGCGGCGTCGCGGCAGGCTAATGCTCGGCCGAGTTATGGAGCCACGACTTTGACCCGCGCAAGCACACCTGCCGATCTCGCGACCGGCCTGACGCGCCCGCTCGCCGTGCGCCAAGTCGACATCCATCCCGTGTCGATCCCGCTGACGGCACCGATGCGGATGGCGGGCACCATCATCGAAAGCGCCGACAACCTGCTGGTGCGCGTGGAAACGGTCGACGGCAGCGTAGGCTGGGGGGAAGCCGCCTCCGCGCCGACCATGACGGGCGAGACGCTCTGGGGGATGGTCGGTGCTGCGCGCCTGCTTGCCGATGCAATGCTGGGGCAGGATCTGCGCTTCCGCGCCGCCGTGCTCGACCGCATGCACCGCGCGCTCTTTGCCAACTGGTCGGCGCGCTCGGCGGTCGAGATGGCGGTGCTCGACCTTGTCGGGCGACGTCTCGGCGTCCCGCTGTTCGAGCTGTTCGGTGGCCAGCGACGGGACACGCTCGCGCCCATGTGGCTGATCGGGCACGCAACGCCGGAGGCGGATGTCGCGGAAGCCCGCGCCAAGCAGGCGGAGGGCTTCACCTTTTTCAAGTTGAAGATCGGCACCAAGACGCTGGACGGCGACATCGTCGCGGCGCTGGCCGTGCGTGACGCCATCGGACCTGCGGCGACGTTGTGCGCGGACGCCAATGGTGGGCTGACGGTCGCTGCCGCCGCGACCTTCCTGCGCGAAACGCGCGCCGCCGCGCTCGCCTTCGTGGAGCAACCGGTGCCGGCCGACCGCCTAGACGGGATGGCCTTTCTGGAGGCGCTCGACATCGCCCCCATCGGCGCCGACGAGGGCATCCACCATCTGCCCGACATCGAAGCGCATGCGGCGCGGCGTGCGGCGCGCGGCGTGTCCTTGAAGCTGATCAAGCTCGGCGGTCCGACAGCCACCGCCGCCGCCGCCGCGCGGGCGGCGGCACTCGGCCTGCACGTCAACATGGCAGCCAAGGTCGCCGAAACCAGTCTCGCCGCGGCGGCCACCGCGCACCTTGCCTGCGTGTCGCCCAACGTCGATTGGGGCATCAGCCTGACGCAGATCTACCTTCGCCACGACCCGGTCGCGCGGCCGATCGTGATGCATGACGGCCGCGTCGCCGTGCCGGACGGGCCGGGTCTCGGCATCGAGGTGGACGAGACGGCGTTGGCGAACTATCGCGCTGCCCCGCCCTGATCTGCGCCTCCAGGCAAGTTCCTGGCCCGGCCGGCGAGGCGGCGCGCCCGGACCGGAAATCCTAGGCTCGGTGCGGCACTGTGCGGAAGGTGCCGTCGCGGTCGAGCCGCCGCGTGACCTGCCCCATGACGTCCTTGACGACCTGGGCGGCGGTCGACAGTCGTCGTGCGCGTGCGGAGGCGATGGCGAGCGGGCGGTACAGCCCGTCACCGATCGGATGGGCCGTCAGATCGCCGCGCGCCACGTCGCGCCCGACGATGGCGTAGGGGAGGATGGCGGGGCCGATCCCTTCCAGCGCCATCAGCCGGATCGTCTCGACCGAGTTCATCTCGAGCAGGGTCGCGAGCAGGATGCCGCTGCGGGCGAGCAGGCCATCCATGATGACGCGCACGCCGCCCGACACGATGACAGGCGTCTCGGCAAGCCTGTCCAGGCTGATGGGAGCGGCGCCGTCCGCCAGCTTGGTGACCAGGATCATCTCCTCCTCGACCAGGCGTTCGGCGACGAAGCGGCGGGTCGGCGCGGGTTCCGTGAGGATGGCCAAGTCGATCCGGCCCTCGCCCAGCCAGTCCAGCAGGGGTCCCGTCGGGTTCTCGCTGATGGTCAGCTCGATCTTCGGGTAGGTCGCGCGCAACGTCGCAAACAGTGGCGGCGCGATAACCGGGCACAGCGTCGGTACCAAACCGACCGCGACGGTCCCGCTCGGGCTCGCCGCGGAGCCGCGCAGTTCGTCGCGCGTGCGCTGCACGTCGCGCAGGATGGCCTGCGCCCGCTCGAACAGGAGTTGGCCGTGCTCGGTGAGCCGGACCCCACGGCTTTCTCGTATCATCAGGGCGATGCCGAGCTCTTCTTCGAGATTGCGGATCTGCCGGCTCAACGCGGGTTGCGCGATGTGGAGTTGGGTTGCGGCGCGCGTGATGCTGCCGAGCTCGACGACCTTGGTGAAGTACTTCAGCGCGCGGACGTCCAAACCAGGATCACTCCCCCTACCGGGCAGCATGGCAGCGCATGCCCAAACGGTATTTTAGTGATCCTGATATCTCGGAATAGAGGGAGCAACGATCCCCCAAGCAGAGCGATGTGTCAGATGGCTTTCTTCGACCCTTTCGAGCGGCTGGTTGCCGAGGTCCACTTTGAGCTGCCGGCCAAGTTCAGGAAGAAGGGGCGAAGCGCCTGGTCCGACCCCAACCGCGCCTACCAGGAGGTCGACAGCTTCCTTGAAGGGCCATCCTTCGACACAGCCGGCAACCTGTACTTCGTGGACATCCCATATGGCCGGGTGTTCCGGCTTTCGCCAAGCGGCGACTGCGACCTCGTGTGCCAATACGATGGTTGGCCAAACGGCCTGAAGATCCACAAGGACGGCCGCATCTTTATCTGCGACTACAAGCGGGGCCTGATCCTGCTCGACCCCAAGCGCGGCGAGGTGGAGCCGATCCTGGCGACGCGCAACAGCGAAGCCTGGAGGGGCCTCAACGACCTGATCTTCGCCGCCGACGGCTCATGCTACTTCACCGACCAGGGGCAGACGGGCATGCACGACCCGACCGGCTCCGTGTACCGGCTGCACCCCGACGGGCGCCTCGACCACCTGCTGTCCAACGTGCCGAGTCCGAATGGGCTGGTGCTGAACGGAGCGGAAAACCGGCTGTTCCTCGCCGTGACGCGCCAGAACGCGGTGTGGCGCTGCCCCATCATGTCCGACAACACGATGTC
>CAXTFJ010000245.1:0-3105 GCA_964243405.1 uncultured Lichenihabitans sp.
GCCGCGTCCTCAGCCTGACGATGTAGGGACGAGTCGCAGGGCACCCCGTCAGGCGCGCGGTCAGCCGCCGTGCGCCTTCAGGAACAAGGTGACCGCGTGATCGGCCGCCGCATCGCGCTCGACTTCGGTGATGGTGGCGCCGAGCAGCAGGGCGCGGCGCACCAGTTCGCCTTCGACAAGGCCGACGAAGGCCTCCGCGGAGCGCTCGGCGTCGGCGACGACAAGGTGACCCGCTGCGGCAGTCTTGCCCAGATAGGCCGCGAGCGTGGCAAGTCCCCGTCGCGGCCCATGCTCGTAAAAGGTCTGTGCCAATCCCGGCAGGTTTGTCGCCTCCGCGATGAGAACCCGCTGGATCGCCAGCACGTCCGGGCGCAGGACGTAGGCGAGCAGGCTCCGCGCGGCCACCCCGAGGGCCTGCACCGGATTGGCCGCCGTTGCCAACTCGTCGAAAACCTCCAGCGGTTTTTGCACCATGGCGTCCACTACCGCCGTGAACAGGCCGAGTTTGCCGCCATGGCGGGCGTAGATCGTCTTGGGCGAGACACCGGCCGCCCGCGCGATCATGTCGATGCTCACCCCGGCGTAGCCGTGCGCGCGGAACAGGCCCGCCGCCGCCTCAACCAGCGCCGCCTCGTGCTCCGCCAGTCCCGCGGTGGGGACGCGGCCACGCGCACGCGTCAAGGCTTTCGGTACCGACATCGGAAACGACCGTTATCTTTTTTACGATGTAACGCAACCCTTCCGTCGCGCGAAGACTTAAGGAAAGGAAGTTAACCTTTCCGTTCAACCTTATCAGCCTCGCCGGGAGTTCAGCGCGTGACATTTACCAGCCGCAAGCCCGTTGTCATCTCCGGTGCCGGCCCCGTCGGCCTCACCCTGGCGCTGGGCCTCGAACGTCGAGGCATCAGGACGATCGTCTTGGAAAAGAAGACCGAGCTCGACCCGCACTCGCGCGCCATCCTGTCGGTGCCGCACACGCTGCAGGTGTTCCACGACCTCGGCGTCCTCCAGCCCTTCCTGGACCAGGGCAAGCGCAACGACGCCATCTGTCTGCTCCGCGCGCCCGACCGCAAACGCCTGTTCCGCTTCGGCTTCGACACGCTAAGCGAGGCCACCGCGACACCCTTCGCCATGGCGATCTCGCAGGACCGCACCAACCGCATCCTCCACGACGCGGCGCTACAGGCGGGCGCCGAGGTGCACATGGGCGACGCCTTCGACCGTTTCGAGGCGACGGGCGACGGCGTGCGCGTGCACCGCTCCGGCGGCGAACCGATCGAGGCGTCCCTGCTCGCCGGCTGCGACGGCGCGCACTCCGGCGTGCGCGGCCAGCTCGGCTGGGAGCTGGAAGGCAAGACCTATCGCGGACGCGCACTGCTGGTCGACGTGCGCGTCGACCCCACCGCCGACACCGACGAGGGCTGGATCACCGATCCGACGCACGAGTCTTTCCTGTTCACCATCCGCTTCGCCGATGGGGTGTGGCGCATCATCGAAAGCAGCATCACCGACGACGTCACGGACGAGAACCTGCCCGATCGCGCCCACAGGCTGACCGGCCAGCTGCTCGGTCCCGATGCCTGGCGCGAAACGCTGTGGGCCTCCGCCTACAGGAAGCACGAGCGCCGCGCCGCCCGCTTCGTGGACGGCCGCGTGGTGATCGCGGGCGATGCCGCCCACCTCAACAGCCCCGCGGGCGGCCAGGGCCTCAACGCCGGCGTCGGCGACGCCGCCCGCCTCACCGAGGCGATCGCGACGGGCTTGGACGGCGATCTCGCGACCGCGCTCGGCGCCTACGAGCGCGACCGCACCACCTTCTTCGACAAGCACGTCGGCCCGCTGACGGGCGCCCTGGAGTTCATGGAAACGGCGTCGCCCACCATGCGTCGGCTGATCGTCGGTGCTGCCGAACTCGCCCGGCACGTCGGCTTCGAGCGCTTCCTCGCGCAGGAACTCTCCATGCTGCCCGCCGCGCACTGATGGCGCCCGGCCGGACCCAGGGGCGACGCGTTCGCGTCCCGCGCGCCGAAACTTTCATCTCGAGGGAACGCAAGAGTGAGCTGCCATGCCGAGTGACCGCATCGACGTCCATTGCCACATGATCCCGCCGTTCTGGGCCAAGGAACTCGCCGACAGGGTCGGCGAGCCGTCGTGGGGCACCCCGGACTGGTCGCCCGAGGCCGCCCTTTCCCTAATGGATCGCCTCGGGATCGCGACGCAGATCCTCTCGCTCTCCTCACCCGCCCTGCTGGGCTGGGACGGGGTGGAACGCACGGTCATGTGCCGTCGGGTCAACGATTACGGGGCTGGTCTTGCGAAGGCGCATCCCGGTCGCTTTGGCTTCTTCGCCACCCTGCAACTCCCCGACATCGAAGGGGCGATTGCCGAGATGGATCGGGCGCTCGACCATCTCGGCGCCGACGGCGTGGTGCTGCTGAGCAACTACGACGGCGTTTACCTCGGCGATCCGACGTTCGCCCCGCTCTGGGCGGCGATGGAGCGCCGCAGTGTCGTGCTCTACGTCCACCCCGGCGAGCCCAGGATCGCTCAGATCCCCGGCACGCCCGCGCCCGTGGTGGACTTCGTCATGGACACGACGCGCATGGCGGTGGACCTGGTCACCAAGGGCGTCGTCGAGCGCCATCCCTCCGTCAAGGTGATCCTGTCGCACGCCGGCGGCTTCCTGCCCTACGCCGCCAGCCGCTTCAAGGTGCTGCTGCACGCCTTTGTGACGAAGGACAGGTCAGAGGATGCCCTGCTGAGGGACATGAAGGCCTTTTACCTGGACACCGCGCTCTCGCCGCCGGACGGCCTGCCGAGCCTCATGGCCTTCGCCGAGCCGGGACGCGTCCTGTTCGGGACCGACAACCCCTACGTGTCACCCGACGGGCTGGCGACGTTCACGCGCGAGCTCGACGGCTACGCCGGCTTCGAACCGGGCCAGTTGCAAGCGATCAACCGGGTCAACGCCGAGGCTCTGCTCCCCCGGCACTCCCGCCTGCACCCGTCGGTTTAGCGCCCACAGCAGTCTTTTCCAACGTCGAACGGTTTGCCCGAAAGCAGATGGGGTGGATGGCTCCCGTTCCCGGCGTTGCAGCGCCATGG
>CAXTFJ010000246.1:0-3069 GCA_964243405.1 uncultured Lichenihabitans sp.
ATGAGGTTTGACATGGGATCGGCTCCAATTGCTGGGTTCGTCGACGATCCCCAACGGCGATGGATGGCTGAAGGTGCTGGACCGCGGAGATCGAAAGACCGCCACTGAGCCTTCAACGATGGAGGGCGTTGCCCGCCACGATACGGCACGACCCGGAACGGCTGATCATCGTCCCGGTGAAAGGCGTGCGCTCCACGGTCGACTGACACCGGCCGTCCTGGATGGAAATGACCTCGGTCGTTTGCACCCCTTTCTCGTCCCAGCTGCGGGTGAAGCCGCTACCGTTCCAAGCGTAGTTCGCGTGGCGGCCGTCCCCGTTTCCGTTCCGGTCGCTCTCGCTGTCGAACCCGTATTGCGAGACCTCGCTCGCGTTGGCGCCGAAATGCGCGGCGCTGTGGTGGCGAAGGAAAACCCGTGCATCCGGGGCCACGTAGACCTTTCCTGTCCAGGTCACGTCGGCGAGGTTGCCGCTCGGGTAGCTCATCCTCTCGTGGTAGACATAGACGATGGATTTGCTTTCCAGGCTCTCGAACGTTTCCGCTCTGGCGGCGGACACCCAGAGCGATGCCAAGCTCGCCATGGCCACGAGCATTATCCTCATTTCAAAATCTCCGATGATGAATTCGAGAAACAGTGCCGGTGGTGGCCAGCGAACTGCGGATGGCCGGGTGGTGGTGTCAATGGCGAACTAAGCTGGCCGAGGCTACCGAGTTCGTCATGATCTACGACAAGATCACTGAAGTGGACCTGTTTTGGGACCATGGGCTAAGTTGGAAATCGGCTTCTCCGTTCGATAGACGGGGGGAGCGATGACGAAGAAGACGAGACGGAAGATCGACACGGCGCTGAAGGCGAAGATCGCCCTGGAGGCTTTGCGCGAGCAGGCGACGGTGGCGGAGCTGGCGCGGGGCTACGAGGTCCACCCGAACCAGATCTACGCCTGGAAGAAGCAGTTGATGGATCATGCCGCGCGGGCCTTCGACGCCGGCGTCGGCCTCGATGCCGAGAAGCTGGCGCAGCGGCAGGTCGACGATCTCTATGCGAAGATCGGTCAGCTCACGGTCGAGCGAGATTTTTTAGCCAAGAGGTCCGGGCGATGAGCACCTCGGACCGCCGAGGGATGCTCGATCCGGCCGACGACAAGCTGTCGATCCGCCGACAATGCGATTGGGTCGGAGTAGCGCGTTCAGGCTTTTACCGTGCACGAGGCAGGGTGCCGACCGGCGACGCCGATCTCGCCGTGATGAGGCGCCTCGACGCGTTGGTCACGGATCGGCCGTTCTACGGCTCGCGCCGCATGATGCTGCAGTTGCGCCAGGAGGGCCATGCGATCAACCGCAAGCGCGTCCAACGCCTGATGCGGCAGATCGGAATTGTCGCGCTCGGCCCGAAGCCCAACACCTCGAAGCCGGCGCCAGGGCACCGGATTTATCCCTACCTCCTGCGCGATCTCAAGATCGAGCGGCCGAACCAGGTCTGGTGCGCCGACATCACTGACGTCCCGATCGGCCGCGGCTTCCTTTATCTCGTGGCCGTGATGGACTGGTCGAGCCGCGCGGTGCTCTCATGGCGGCTGTCGAATACGATGGACGCGTCCTTCTGCGTCGCGGCGCTCGAGGACGCGCTGGCACGCCACGGCCGGCCGGAGATCTTCAATACGGACCAGGGGAGCCAGTTCACCGGAGGCGAGTTCACCGGCACTCTCGAACGCGCCGGCATCCGGATTTCGATGGACGGACGCGGGCGCTGGATGGACAACGTGTTTATCGAGCGGCTGTGGCGCTCGCTGAAGTACGAGGACGTCTACCTCAAGGCCTATGCCGACGGTCGCGAGGCGAAAGCCGGCATCGCGGCCTGGATCACGTTCTACAACGAGTTGCGATTCCACCAGGCGCTCGGACACCGGACTCCGATGCGGGTCTGGCGCGAGGGCCGTGCCCTCGCCGCGAGCGAGGGGGCTGTGGAGATGATTGACAACGCTGCCGCGTTGACCACATCCCCACAGCAGCAGAAGCAGACGAAGGCTTTGGCTGCATGAATTTGAAGGCTTTGGAGCGGCCGATGTCCAACTAACGAACCAGCTCAGGTGGTCCTGCGGATGGGGTCCACTTCACACCATGCGACCACTCGCACTGATCATCGCTGCCTTAGGTTTGGCAGCCGCTGCCGGTCCCGCACACCCCTGCGGGCTTCGGGACGTGCACCTCCAGCGCGGAACGCCGATTCAGGAGCTTACAATACCCCGTGGCGCCCAGCTCACGATGTGGTTCGGCGGCGCGAGTTCCACGGTTATCAGCGCGGGCATCGTGGCCCAGCCCTGCCATGGAACACTAATCCAGTATCAGCCGCTCGACTTCCGCTACGTGCCGGCGCCGAACTTCGTCGGTATCGATACGTACGCCATCCAGGGCTGCATCGGGCCCGGCCGATGCGAGGTCACGAGCGCCGTCATCACTGTGAGGCCGTGAATGTGGTCCGGCCCATCGTCCTCGCCGTGACCCTGGTCGGCATGGCCAGCGCCGCCGATGCAGCGCAGACCATCGTGGGGCCGTCGGCGCCGGACCCTGCCGACTGCAGGCCGCAGAGGGCATGATCTCGATCGGTCCGCTCTCCCTCGCGGCGGACGAGACGGTTTGCCGTTTCGCAGACGTGGCCCGCTCGCGCGATGTCGTCACTTGGCACAGCGCCTGTTCAGACGAGACTGCGCGCACGCCGACCACCGTCGTGGCTGCCCTACTGCGGAACGGCAGCCTGACCATCGACCTGAACGGGGCGCGGAACGGGCCTTACCGCCGATGCCGGCCGGCGGGCGGATGAGCCGCATCTTCACCTGCAGCGAGAGGAGAAACTGATGTCGATGACCGATGTGCCGCACAATGGCTGTTGCGGATTTTGCGGGTCTTCCGTGAACCAAGACTTCATCACGTGCACGGGATGCCATGCACAACACCAAGTGTACTATACCGGGCGTTACGAAAACCTTCCAAGACCAGGACTTGAGCGAAAACATGGGCTTGGGGATGGTGCTGCCAGAGAGGATTGAACTCTCGACCTCTCCCTTACCAAGGG
>CAXTFJ010000247.1:0-3063 GCA_964243405.1 uncultured Lichenihabitans sp.
TCGCCAACGAGAAGACCACCTTCGCCGACGCCTTCTCCATGGCCGACCAGGTGCTCTACTCGGGCGTCGCCTGCATCACCGACCTGATGGTCAAGGAAGGCCTCATCAACCTCGATTTCGCCGACGTCCGCGCCATCATGCGCGAGATGGGCAAGGCGATGATGGGCACGGGCGAGGCTTCGGGCGACAAGCGCGCCATCATGGCCGCGGAGGCCGCCATCGCCAACCCGCTGCTCGACGAGGTGTCGATGAAGGGCGCCCGCGGGCTGCTGATCTCGATCACCGGCGGCAACGACCTGACCCTCTACGAGGTGGACGAGGCGGCGTCCCGCATCCGCCAGGAAGTCGACGACGACGCCAACATCATCCTGGGCGCCACCTTCGATTCCAACCTCGACGGCATCGTCCGGGTGTCGGTCGTGGCGACGGGGATCGACACGCCCCTCTCCCTGAAGGAGCCGGCCACCAGCGAGGCCCGCATCGCGGAAGCGGCGGCGCGGCTGCGCCAGCAGAGCCTCGGGCGCCCGGCCGAACCCGCGGCGCTTCCCCGGGCCACGGAGCACGCGGCCCCCTACGAGATGCTGTCGGCCCCGACGGCCGCCCAGGCCCGGCAGGACCAGCCGGTCGCGGCGCATTACGCGCCGCCCGCAGCGATGGCCGCGCCGCACGACGTCGAGGTGACGCCCATCCAATCCAAGGCCGTCGCCTACGCGGCGCCCATGCCGCTCCACCACGAGCCGGCGCGCACCGAGCACGTCGACCACGGACCGTTCATCCCCCCCGCCCCGCAGCAGGTCAGCCCGGCCCACCGCATGATGCCGCGGGTCGAGGACCTGCCCCTGCCGGTGCAGAACCAGATCCGCGCGCAGCGGAGCGAGCCCGAGGTGGGCCCCGCGGAATCGAAGCGCCGCAGCCTGCTGGAACGGCTCGCGTCCTTCGGCATGAGCCGGACCGAGGAAGCTCCGGCGAGGCCCGCGCCGCTCGGCCGCAGCCCGGCGGCCCTGATGCCACCTCACCCGAGCCACGGTCAGCCGCACGGAATGCGGCCGTCCGCCCCCAACCCCGTGCACGCGGAATATGGCAAGCGCCCCGCCATTCCGGCCCCGCGCCACAGCCAGGCCGACCCGCACGGCCGGCCGATGCCCGCGACCCGCCCCAGCGACGACGATCAGCTGGAAATCCCGGCGTTCCTGCGCCGCCAGTCGAACTGATCGTTCCTCCGCAGCAGAGGTTTGAGGCGCCCCGGACCCGTCCGGGGCGCCTTTGCGCGTGGTCGCGGCGATGGTTGACGAAGCCATTCCCCGATCGGGCGAAATCAGGCCCGTTTTGTAACATTGCGTAAAAAAGCGTGATTTGGCGCGGGTGTCCGACAGGCGTAGTTTGAGAACAGGAGGCGGCGCTTGTGTGACCGAATGGGACACCGAGGGCGCAGCCGAGTTGAAACGTGGCAGGATTTGGGACAAACGATGGCAAGCCGTTTCGGCTGCTTCGGTTCTCGTCCGCCGCTAGGCCCGCCGACGATCCGGTTCATCCGGGCATCGGGGCCCGGAGCAGGACGAGTATGAAGCTCGGGAAACAGACGACCCTCCGCAAGAGCGTCACGCTCGTGGGCGCCGGCGTCCACTCGAATGCCCCCGTCACCCTGAGCCTGCATCCCAGTCCCGCCGACACCGGCATCCAGTTCCTTCGAACGGGTCTTCCCGAAGGCGGCGAGCGCCGCATCGAGGCTCGCTGGTCGAAGGTGTCCACCACCGAGCTGTGCACCGTGCTCGGGGACCCGGCCCGCGCGACGGTCGCCACCGTCGAGCACCTGATGGCCGCCTTGTCGGGCCTGGGCGTCGACAATGTCGAGATCGAGGTGGACGGTCCCGAGGTACCGATCATGGACGGGTCCTCGGCCGTGTTCGTGGCCGCCATCGACCGGATCGGTCTGAAAACGCTGTCCGCGCCGCGCCGCTACCTGAAAATCCTCAAGTCGGTCCGCGTCGAGCACGGCCGCTCGGTTTCGGAGCTGCTGCCCGCCGCCGAGGGGTTCCACCTCGACATCGAGATCGATTACGCCTCCGGGGTGATCGGACGGCAGCGCAAGACGCTGCGCCTCACCCCCGCCAACTTCCGCACCCAGGTGGCCCGCGCCCGCACGTTCGGGTCGATCAGCGACGTCAAGAAGCTCTGGACGCTCGGCTTCGCGCTCGGGTCCAGCCTGGAAAACTCCATCGCGGTCGATGGCGACCGTATCCTCAACCCCGAAGGCCTGCGCAGCACCGACGAGTTCGTGTCGCACAAGACGCTGGACGCCGTGGGTGACCTGGCGCTCGCGGGCGCACCGATCATCGGCACGTATCGGGCCTTCTGCCCGGGCCACACCACCAACGCGCTCGTGCTCAAGGCCCTTTTCGCGGACCGCTCGTCCTACGAGATGGTCGAAGCCCCCGCCCGGGCGCCCAGCTTCGTGCCGGACTTCGGCAGGCCCGCGGGCCGCCCCGTCTTCGCCGAAGCCCGTTGAACGATCGTCCTTCAGGGCGTCGGACGAGAAGAACTCCCGCGATCCGACGGTTCGTCAGGTCGCCCGCAAAGGGGAGTGCCCTGGCTCCTCATGCAGTTTGCTTGTCCGGGCCCCTCGCGCGTGATAGCCACACGAGGGTTGTTTCGGGGCATAGCGCAGCCTGGTAGCGCGATAGTTTTGGGAACTATAGGTCGCAGGTTCGAATCCTGCTGCCCCGACCAGACCGGCCTAGGTGACCTGCGCGAGCCGTGGGATATCCCGGCATGACAGGGTAGTGGGGGAAAACAGCCAGTGACCGCACGGATCTACCGCCCGAGCCGAAGCGTCACCCAGTCGGGCCGCGGCAAGACCAAGCACTGGGTTCTGGATTACGAGCGGGCGCAACCCCGCCAGATCGAGCCGCTCATGGGCTGGACCAGCTCCTCGGAGATGGACTCGCAGGTGCGACTGTCGTTCCACACGAAGGAAGAGGCGGTGGCTTTCGCCGAGAAGCGCGGCATCCCCTACCGCGTCGAGGAGCCGGCTCCGGAAACGGAGCGTCGCGGCCTGTCCTACTC
>CAXTFJ010000248.1:0-3059 GCA_964243405.1 uncultured Lichenihabitans sp.
CTCGAGGCTCGACTCCTCTGCACCCCATGAGCGTCATCACAAGTGCGTCAGACCCGGGATTGCAGGCGATTTTACATCATTCGGTTCGCGGCAGCCAACACGCTGCCGAAATCTACCGAAAGCAGCTGGTGGCCATGGCGGCGACGCCGTCGATGAGCCGCACGGGCTGCTGCTATGACAACGCCCCGATGGAAAGTTTCTTCCACACGTTGAAGGTCGAGCTTGTGCACCAATGTCGTTGGGCGACAAACGACGAAGCTCGCCGCGACCTGTTCGCCTCCATCGAAGGCTATTACAATCGACGGCCACTCAGCCCTCGGTTACAAAACGCCAGAGCAAGCCGAGAGGCTGGCGTAAACCCCGTGTCCATCAAAACGGGGAACCATCACATGACGGCTCCTCCGTAATCCGGCCGGTACCGAATCACACCGCCGCCCGCCACGCTACCCCGCCAGACTCAGCCTGACAGGCAGCGGCTCTATCCGGAGGGTAGCTGAGGGCCAGGCCACCGGGCTCAAGCTGGTCACGCGCCAGATGTGTGGCCGGGCCAAGGTCAACCTGCCGGAGGCTCGGCTTCTCTACCTATCCTGAGCGTCATCTAAATGGGTCAGACCCGATCATTGTCCCTCGGGCAAGCCGCATCGCATCAGGTGCTCGACGCGTATCGGCAGGCGGCGCAACCGCCGGCCAGTCGCGTTGAACACGGCATTGGCGATCGCGGCATTGACTCCGATGATGCCGAGTTCGCCCAGGCTCTTCACGCCGAGGGGGTTTACGTCGCCGTCTTCCTCATCGAGCAGCATTGCCTCTACGGCGCCCGTGTCAGCCGCCACGGGCACGAGATAGTCGGCGAGGTCTGCGTTGGCGTAAGCGCCAGACCGGGTATCGATGAACGTTTCCTCGAGCAGTGCCGCGCCCAAGCCCCAAATCATGCCGCCGATAAGCTGGCTGCGTGCGGTCCGCGGGTTGAGGATGCGGCCGGCCGCGAAGGTGCCGAGCAGCCGCGGCACGCGGAGGTCGCCCGTGTCCGCGTGGACCCACACCTCGGCGAACTGCGCCCCGAAGCTCCAGCTTAGCGCCGGATCCGGACCCAACGCGAGCAGGCCGCGCTCCAATTTCTCACGGCCACCCTCACCGGATCCTTCGAAGACACCCACTACGTCCAGGCTCTCATTATCGGCGAGGTCGGCGAGGCGCTCGGTCCGGCCATCCTGCCAGTGGACCTCACCACGCTCGACGTCGAGCGTCAGCGCGTCAAGGTCGACCTTGTCTCCGGCAAAGACCGAACGCTCCACCAAGCGCCGCTTCAAGCCCATCACGGTCTCCCGCAAAGCTCCCGCCACCGACACGGTCGTGGACGAGCCGCCCGACAGGCCCGCGGGCGGCAGGGCGGTGTCGCCCAGGCGCACGGTGACGCGCTCGGGACGGGTCCCGAGCGCGTCGGCCGCGAGCTGCGTCAGGATCGTGTAGAGCCCGTTGCCGATCTCGTGGTGCGCAGTCTCCACCAGAACGTGGCCGTCGGTCTCGACGCGCAGGCGGAGAGAGGCTGAAGCAACCTTCACGGGCCGCGCCGAACTCGCGCAGCCGAGCCCTACCCACCAATCACCATCCCGCACGGAGCGGGGCACGCCCACTCTATGCCTCCATCCGAACGCGTCCGCGCCCATGTCGAAACAGCGCAGGAGCGAGCGGCTCGAAAAGGGCTTGCCCGTGACGGCATTCCTTGCGGTCTCGTTGCGCCGCCGGAGCTCGATCGGGTCCAGGCCGAGCGTTGCGGCCAGCTCGTCCATCGCGGATTCCAGCGCGAACAGGTAGGGAACCTCGGGGGGCGCCCGCATGGGCCCGGGCGTGTTGCGGTCCACGCGGACAACGTGCTCGGTCGCGGCGATGTTATGGCAGGCGTAGAGGGCCGCGGTGACGTCCGTGCCGGGCATGGCGAAGTCGTCGAACCGCGACGTCGCTACGGTCGCGTCGTGCCGCAGCGCCAGCAGATGTCCGTCGCGGTCGGCGCCGAGCCGGACCATGTGGCGCGTTTCGGGCCGGTGCGTCGCGACGGTGAACCCCTGGGCACGGGTCACGACCAGAGACACCGGGCGGCAGAGCCGTCGGGCCGCGAGGGCCACGGGCGCGGTGTACTGCGACAGCGCTAGCTTGGACCCGAAGTGTCCGCCGATGAAGGGACACACCACCCGGACGTCGGCGGGGTTCAAGCCCAACTGCAGCGCCACGCCGTGCCGGACACCCTCGACGAAGCGGGTCGACTCATAGATCGTCAGCGTCGGGCCGTCCCAGGTGCAGGTCGTCCCCACCAACTCGATCGGGTTGTGGTGCTGGACCGGTGTCTCGTAGACGGCCTCGACGATCACGGGTGAGCGTGCGAGAGCATCGTTCGCGTCGCCCACCGCGATGTCCTCGTGGATGGGCTGCACCGCTGCGACAGGGATGGCGTTCTCGGTGGCCGACGCCATCGAAGGCTCGACCGGCACCGCCTCGTAGGTGATGTCCAGGGCGTCTGCGGCCTGCCGGGCGGCTTCGGCGGTTTCCGCCACCGCGAGAGCGACGATCTGGCCGTGATAGGCGATCACGGGCGAGCCGAGCGGCAGGAAGGTGCTGTTGGCGTAGCCGCCCGCCATGGCATGGCGCACGGGGCGAATCTCGCCCGCAAGGTCCTCGTGGGTGAACAGGGCGAGCAGGCCGGGCACGGTTTCGGCCCGCGTCCGGTCGATGCCGACGATGCGACCCTTGCCGATTGGGCTGGTGACCAGCGCCGCATGGGCGGTCCCCGGCAAGCGATGGTCGGCCGCAAAAACGGCCTGTCCGGTCACCTTGGCGGGACCGTCGACGCGCGGCAAAGATTGGCCGATGTAGAGGGAGTGGTTCACGGGTCGGGACCGGGCTGGATGACTTCGATCAACCCTCGGGATTGCCGGTGGCTTCCTAACAGTGTCGTCCGACAAAGGCGATCAATGGCGATCCGTCGAAGCAAATAATCGCGCCACGACTAGGCCCTGTTAGTGTCTGATCCAATCGAGTGCTGCGGCGAGGCAGAGGACGCCCAT
>CAXTFJ010000249.1:0-3014 GCA_964243405.1 uncultured Lichenihabitans sp.
GCGGCTCACCCTTCTCGCGTGAGGCTGCGTGGGCCCGTTTCCTGCGCCAGATCGGGCTATGGCATCACCTCGGCTTCGGTTTTTTCGCGATCGAGGACAAAGCGACGGGAGCGTTTGTCGGCGAGGCCGGCTTCCACGACCTGCGCCGTGCCCTGACCCCGTCGATCGAGGGGACGATGGAGGCGGGCTGGGTGCTCGCCAATGCCATGCAGGGCCGCGGTCTCGCCGAGGAAGCGATGCGAGCCGCTTTGGCCTGGGCGGACCAGCACCGGCGGGCGGACCGGATCACCTGCATCATCCGTCCCGACAACGCGGCCTCGCGACGTGTCGCCTTCAAGCTCGGGTTCGTTGAAACCGGGCAATGCACCTATGACGGGGGTCCGATGGTGATGCTGGAGCGGCAGCGCTTCGATGCGGCAGGCGTCACTTCGCCGAAGTGAAACGGCAAGAGTTCGGCTGACCGATCTCGGGCCTCACTCCACCCACAGGCCGCGCGACCGGTGCCAGTCCTCGATCGACTGCTCCGGGTAGCCCTCGAACGTGCTGTCGCCCGGCTTCACGTCGGCCTCCACCCAGTCAGGCTTGTCGGCCAGCATGAGGTGGACCCGCTCGGGCGGGCGCGGCAGGGGCGTGTCGATCGCGGACGCGAAGGGGTGGATCAGATCGGGCCAGCTCTCGTCGAACAGCCAAAGCGCGGTCGCGCAGCGGGTGCAGAAGTTGCGCTCGCCCGTGCTCGTTTCTCCGTCGATGGTGGCGCGGTAGATCGCGATCGCCTCGCGCCCCTCCACGGTCAGGCTGTCGGCCAAACCCATGATGTTGATCGCGGCCCCGCCGCCACCGCTCGTTTTGCGGCAGATCGTGCAGTAGCAGAGCTGGTAGGGCTGGGGTGTGTGGCTGTCGAGGGCGAAGCGCACCGCTCCGCAGCGGCACGACCCTTCCAAACGCATCGGCATGATGTACTCCCTTTCGCCCCGAAGAGGCCCTGCGACCGGCGATCAGATCTCGTAGGTCAGCGCGTCCGCGCTGCCTTCCCCGAGCGCGCGCATCTCGGCCAGCGAGCGCCCGTCCAGCACGCGCGCCACCGCGTTGCGGACTTCCAGCATCATGCGGCGCACCGTGCAGTGCTCCTCGCTCGTGCAATCCAGGCAGCGGCGGTAGAATTTTTGGCTCGCGCAATCGAGCGGCGCCAGCGGACCGTCGAGCACGCGGATGATCTCGCCCACGCTGATCTCGGTCGGCGGCTTGGAAAGCGCGTAGCCACCCCCCTTGCCCTTCTTGGACTTGACCAGCCCCGCGACCCTGAGCTCCCCCAGGATGGCGTCGAGGAACTTCTTGGAAATCGCGTTCTCGGTGGCGATCTGGTTGACGAGTTCCGGTCGCCCCGGCGTGCAGCCCGCCAGGTGCACCATGGCCTTCAGGCCGTACTTTCCCTTCATCGTCAGCACGAGGGGCACACCTGCGGCGATGGAGAAGCGACCGGCGGCACGCCCGAGTTCCGTGGTTGCGATGGTGGATCGGCGCTTTATGCGCCGGGGCCGAACGGTGTACAAGGCGGCCAAGGTGCCGGCACGGGCGCCGACCGCTAAGGGGCGTGGAGCAGCCGCATGGACAGGGTCAAGGTTTCCGGTCTCGACGTGGCGGCGGTGCTGCACGCCTTCGTGGAAACCGAGGTGCTGCCCGGAACGGGGCTCGCGGGCGACGCCTTCTGGACCGGGCTGTCGACCCTGGTGCGCGACCTCGCCCCCCGCAACCGCGCGCTGCTCGACGTGCGCGACCGCCTGCAGGCGCGGATCGACGCCTACCACCGCGAAGGCAAGCCGATCGAGGGCGAGACCTACCTCTCCTTCCTGCGCGAGATCGGCTACCTGCTGCCCGAGGCGCCCGACGGCACGGTGCGGACCACGAACGTCGACGACGAGATCGCCCGGACCGCGGGCCCGCAGCTCGTCGTGCCGATGTCCAACGCGCGCTACACCTTGAACGCCGCCAACGCGCGCTGGGGCAGCCTGTACGACGCGCTCTACGGTACGGACGCCATCGCGGACACGGGTGACGAAGCCCGGGGCAAGGGGTTCAACAAGGCTCGGGCCGCCGCGGTGGTGGCGCGCGCCAAGGCGTTCCTGGACGAGGTGGTTCCGCTCGAATCCGGTTCGCACGCGCTCGTCATCGGCTACGCCGTCGTGGATGGCGTGCTGGTGGCCGACCTCGAAAAGCTGCGGGCGCCCGTGGGGTTGAAAAACCCGCAAGCCTTCGTGGGCTACCGGGGCGCGCCGCCCGCCCCCGGCGCGGTGCTGCTCCGCCACAACGGCCTGCACGTCGAACTCGTCCTCGACCGCACCCACCCGATCGGGCGCACCGACCCGGCGGGCCTCGCCGACGTGGTGATGGAAGCCGCGGTCTCCACCATCGTCGACATGGAGGACAGCGTCGCGGCCGTCGACGCGGAGGACAAGACCGCCATCTACCGCAACTGGCTCGGCCTGATGCGGGGAACGCTCACGGCTTCCTTCCCGAAGGACGGGGTCACCGTCGAGCGCCACCTCAACAGGGACCGGATCTACACCGCGCCCGACGGCGGCGAATTGCGCCTGCCCGGCCGCAGCCTCATGCTGATCCGCAACGTCGGCCACCACATGTATACCGACGCCGTGATGGACGAGGCGGGCGGGGAGGTGCCGGAAGGCTTCCTGGATGCCGCCGTCAGCGTGCTGATCGCCAAGGGCAACCTCGACGCGCCGCTCGACGTGCGCAACAGCCGGGCCGGGTCGATCTACATCGTCAAGCCCAAGATGCACGGCCCCGAGGAGGTGGCGTTCGCCGACGAGCTGTTCGGCCGCGTCGAGGACCTCGTGGGCCTGCCGCGCAACACGGTGAAGATCGGCATCATGGACGAGGAGCGCCGCACCTCGATTAACCTGAAAGCCTGCATCGCGGCGGCCGCGAACCGGGTCGTGTTCATCAACACGTTTTTTAATGATACGGCGACCACCGAGATCTACACCTCCATGCTGGCC
>CAXTFJ010000250.1:0-2956 GCA_964243405.1 uncultured Lichenihabitans sp.
GGGCTGGAGTCCGGCAACGCGGCTGGTCCGGTCGGGCCGCTTTCCGCCTATCCGGATTTCGAAGCGGTCAACCTGTACTCGCTGAGCCATTCCGCGGACGCCGCGCTGATCCTGCACGACGTCACCTATGACGCGCACCACATCTACCCGCATCCGGCCCTTACACCGGCGCAACGGGCCCAGCTCCGCTTCGGGATGAACGTCACCAGCAACAGCGTCGACCCCGGTCTGCCCGCGCCGGCCCCGGGAAGAACTCCGCTGATTCCGCTGATGAATACCTATGGCGGTTTCATTGATGGCTGGTCGGCGGATGGTTCGGCGATCCATGTGATCGGATGGACGGTGCTCGGAGGCGACAACCCGCGCGCCGACCAGGTGCCGGGAGATCGCCTCGATACGCAATGGACCCGCTACCGAACCAAGACCTGCTTCCTCGGCGCTCCCACGAAGGATTTCCTGAACGTCTGGGTGATGGGTTTTGATCCTGCTAGGGACTTCAGTGGAATTCCGACGACGAGCTTGGTCCATCGTTTTGAAGGTCTCGAACTGGATATGTTCAACGAGGCGCGCTCCGACTACGAAGCATCCTTTCACGGGATGACGATCAACTACTCCCCACACACCTATCTCGACCGAGGCACGAGCAGGCAGCGTGCCGTCCGACCGGCTGCTGACAGTTACGACATGCTGCTGGGGGGCGACGGGATACAGAACATCCTTCGCCTTACCGGCGGGCCGAGTTCGACGGAGATCGATGGAACCACCCTGCACGTCAACGGGAACACAGGCATCCCGCCTCAGGCGAGCGGCCGCGACACCCGGACCGAGACCCTCGAGGCGATGACGGAGGCGGAAGGCAACCGACTTCGGCTGGTGATTTGGGGCCAACGGACCGACACTGAGCAAGGCTGGAGAGGCGTCACGATGAACGTGGGCCTGATCGTGGACGGCACGGCGGGTAATCCTGCGACGGGATCCATGATGGGAAAGGTCAGCTTCAACCCGCCCGGTCACCCTGGAGGAGTGTCGCTGCTGAGCGCCGATGGATCAGGCCTGACCGTCGAGAACGGAGGCGGCGTCTCCTTCAGCGCGCGCGCCTTTCGGATGCTGCCGAAGAACGCCGCGCCGGGAGTCAACTTCTTCTGCAGCGACTGCCTCGCGGTGCACGAGCAGGCTGGCCGCGGTTCCGGCATCAACGTCGTCATGAACGCGAGAGGGCGCTGGATGACGGGTGCTGGAGTGCAGGCCGGGAATTAGCCTCGGCCGGCCGAGGCGCTGTTCCGGGCGTATGGCAAGCGCAGCAGGAGGTTCATAGCCACGCCGGGAGTACCGCATCCGTCATGCGGCTGAGCAGGGCCCTCTGCTCATCGGGCAGAAGCTGGATTGCGGACGCGCAGATCATCGGCGGCGCGCCCGCCCGGGTCATGATGCGGATGCCGGCTGCACTGTCCATGATTCCTCCTAGCCCAGCACTGATCGGCCGCATCTCGTCCGGAAGACTGACCGGCGCCAGGGAGAACGCTTCCCAAGCGCTTGGCTTCCACCGGTCCGACGATGTGCCGCCGATGCCGCTTGCGTCAGGTGGAAGCGCGGTCAGGAAACGCGGCGCTCCTGTGCGGCACAGGTAGACTGCATCACGATCCGGAACGGCCTGCAGCCGGTACGTCAGGACATCGGACACGCGTGGATCGTGCGTCGCTTGCACCGGACCGGCAAGCTGCGGCGGCGCCACCAGGTGCAGAACCTGCGGAGACCTACTCGCACAAAGGCCGTAGATCGGCAGCCAGCCTTTCGCCTCCAGAGCGTCGCGCTCGACATGCACCAGCTGTTTGCCCGCATCGACCGCAAGCACCGTACCGAAGCATGTCGTTAGCAAGTGCGGCACGATCTCCGGGTGGGGGCCGAGCGGGTTCTTCAACTCGAGCTCGTCCGGGGCTGCACTCTCGGATAGGCTCAGACAGAAGGCGCGCATGATCTCGAAGGTTATCAGGAACAAATCGTGCTTGGCGCGTGGAAGCCTCCTCAAAGGCTCCCGGTCCTCGACCTCGTTCTTGTTGAAAACGTTCCAGTACTCGTTGGTCAGTCCGCGCAGATCGGAGCGTCTGCGGATCCGCTCGATGAAGTGCTCCATGCTGCGAGGAATGAAGTGCATGAGTTTCGCCGTTGACCAATCCGGATCGTGCGCTATTGCGCCCGGCCCGCCCCACCGCACTCGAACTCCCTGAGCGTCGACATAAGGTCTGTCGCCTACCTCGAAGGTGTGCGGATCGCGCCACCGGCTGGTGACGAGGCTTGGCCTAACGAACGACTTCACGCTGCGGTTATGCTCGAACTGCGGCAGCGCGTGTCGGATGAAGGCTTCCACGGTGGTGGCTTCCGGCTTGAGCAGATGGCCGTTGCTGCCGTAGATGCACCAGCTGATCGCGACCGCGGCGGCGTCCGGAAACCGATCAAGAAAAGTCGGCAGATCGAGCGTGCCGCGGAGTTGCAGGAACTCGTCCGCATCGAAAAAGCCGATCCAATCGAACTCCTCACGGAACTCCTGAATCGCTCCGAGATAAGCGTCTCGCTGTCGGGCGGTGAAGGGCTGCACCGAGCGGTCGGTGCGGAAGGGACGTACGTCGAAAGCGTGGGCGGCGGCGACAGCGGCTTCCCAGGTGCCATCGGTGGAGTGGTCGTCGTAGACGATGATCGTATCGACGCCGAGAGCAAAGTACCAGGCCAGCCAGGCGCAGAAATCCGGGTACTCGTTCCTGACGAACACGACCACTGCGATCTTCGAAGTCATGCAGACCACCATCTACTTCCGAGGTAATCTGGCAGGATCATATCTCGAACAGCAAGTCGGGCCGTCGGGACACATAGGCGTGAGACAGCCGCCAGGGCCGGTGATCGGGAGGCTTGGCGCGCCCTACTGGACTCGAACCAGTGACCCATAGCTTAGAAGGCTATTGCT
>CAXTFJ010000251.1:0-2932 GCA_964243405.1 uncultured Lichenihabitans sp.
GCCTTCTGCTGCGGCTGCTGGAGCAGGGCACACCCGGCAGGACGGTGCTAGTCAGGAATGTTGCGGTGCAGCGGCCTTCGAACCGTCCGCGCTACCCTGCTCGGTCCTTCGCGCCTCGCGGATTACACATGCGCGGCGGACGAGAAGGCCATCGCCCTTCCGGGTGACCGGGCAAGCGGCCTTGCATCCGTCTCGCGCGCAGACTTGGCAGTCGGGCCAAACAGGTGGACCTCGCGGATGGTCGCCGAGGTCGCCGACGACCTTTCCCGCGAGGGGGTGATCCAGACAGCGGTCTCGTAATGCAGGAGCGGCCCGGCTCTCCTCCTAGCCCGCGGCGGCGGCGGCGGCGGGCCGCGTCCGGGAACGGGCGGTGGCGCGGGTGCGCAACGCCCGGCTGTCGGGCGGTGCCGCAACTGCCCTGTTCGTCGTGTCGTCGGCTGGTCCTACCAATCCGTGTCTTGATTCGAGCTGGACGCACCCAGGGCCGCAGCCGTCACCGCTATTGTGGATCGTGCCCGCGAGGAGAATCCTCCGACAAACGGCAACCGCGTCTTCGCCGACCGACCGGCGGAGGACGGCCGGACGCGTCTGTGGGTCCCCGCGGGCGAGGTGTCATGCGGCTCGACGCTGATCCGCGCGTTGCAGCGCAGGGGGCTAGCGTTCCATCTATTCGACCCGCTGTCCGTCCGGCAGGCTCGCCGGACACAGTTTTTTTCTGCGCCGGGGGCACCGACGCGATCCCCCACCGCCATTTGTCTTGGCTTCGAACTCGGTGCGGGCCGCCGGTCAAGGTCGGCTCGGGATGCGAAGCTGGCGGCGCCCTGGAGCGACCGTCCGCCGTCAGTTAGATGCCGTGCTTCGCCGCCTCGTAGGGCCGCCAGCGGCGGGCACGGCCGACCACGCGCGGCCTCACGACCATTCCTCTCTCAGCCGCCGGTAGGCCTCCCCATGGACCCGGACGAACGCCTGCACCTCGGCCAGCCGCCGTGACGGCGGTTCGACCCCGAGGTGACGGCCCATCTTCCGGCAGGTCACCCAGTAGCGTTCCAGCGTTACAAACCGGGCCATGCCCTCGAACTCGCCGCTTGCGAGGTGGTCGAAGGCAAGCCGCGCCTCCTCGTTCTCGGCGCCGATATCCATAGGATCAAACTGCCTGCCGAGTGCGTACAGGCGCCCGCTGCGGGTCCGGGCCGAACAGGCCACCGGGTCGAGCTCGAGCACCTCGGTGCTCGCCAGCCAGGCCAGTCCGCCGGTGTCGGGGTGCCGGAGCGCGTAGCCGAACAGCAGCGTTTCGCCGGACGTCAGCGGGACGGTGCACCATGGGTCGAGGTTGGCATCAGGAGCGCCGTCGGGTGCGCCGGTGGGTTGCCGCCCGGGGCTGTCGCCGCGCGGATCTCGGTCGTCGGTCATTGCATGGTGTCCGGAACAGGAGCGAGGGTATCCGCCTGGGCGGACGGCTCAGCCCGGGGCCGGTGGCCCCGTCAGGGCATGGCTATCGGGCCGCGGACTGCCAGGTGCGGCGAGAACCGGCGGACAGTGCGCAGGTAGCCGCTGACTACCCGAACCAAGACAGGACCCTCTCGAACGCCTGCCTGACCAGGGCAGTCCGACTGCCGGTCATCTGCACGGTGGTGATGTCGTCGTCGGTTTCGGAGATGGTCAGGACGGCGCCCTGGCGCACTGCGTGGCGCCTGCCGCTCTCGTCCCGGAAAACGACGAAACCGCCGACCCGCACGCCGGACACAATGTCAGCCACCGGCGGCCTCCTGCTTCCTGCCCATGGCCACCAGCTCTCGCATGACCAGCTCGCAGCCTTCTTCCCCGTCGGCAGCCAGCGCCCCCGGTTCCAGGCCGCCCAGCGCCGCCTGCGGGCTTCCCAGCCAGGCGGCGGCCGCGGCCTCTTCGGTCAGGACGCGCCCGGCGAACAGTCGAACCCTGGCCATTCTCGACGCAGCCTGAGCATTCTCCGGCAGGCGCGCCGGGCGGCCATCCAAGAGATCGAACTGGACCGGCTGCTGGGCCTGCCAAGTCCTGAACTCGGGGTCGATTGTGGCCACCGGCATGCTGCCTCCGCTGCCGCAGGCCTAGTGGCCGTCGGGCGGCGGATTGATAGATCAATTGCGAGACCGACGTCCAGCGGAATGTTCACCCTATGTTCTGAAACACTTTTTGGTGATTTCTGCGCGGCATTGCCGATGGCTTAGGCCGACGTCGCCCGGCACGTCGAGATCCTGGGATACGGCGACGAGGTCGAGCGCTGGATCACTGAGATGCGCGGGCTCGGTTGGGAGCTCGCTGCGGGCTCGCGGAAAGTCGACCTGTCACCCGCGCGCCCGCCGCGGAGATCACCTATGTGCTGGCCGTCCCGGCGGGCGCGGGCAAGCGGCACGTGGCAGTCCCGCTGAAACCAGGCAGGTAGGCGCCGGGTGCCCGCACCAGGAGACCGAGATTGCGCGGGCGATACCGAATCACCATCTTTTCCTGCCGTGGAAGCTCCCGACGCGCGCTGCTCTGACGATGGCCGCCTGCCTTACGGCTTGGCGGCCGACGGCAAGCTCGCCCGCGTCGCCGACGTCCAGCGCGGCCTCGCCTGCGGCTGCCGGTGCCCGGCGTGCGGAAGCCCGCTCGTGGCCCGGAAGGGCCAAGTCAAGGTTTCCCACTTCGCCCACCACGCCAATCGGGAGTGCAAGGGTGCCTGGGAGACAACGCTGCACCTGCTTGCCAAGGAGGTCCTTCTTGAGTCCAGCCGCGTGCTCCTGCCGGAGGTCGTCGCGACCTTCGAGGGTGCCAGCGATACCATCGCGGGGCCGACATGGTTCACTTACGGCTCGGTCCGGCCGGAGGTCGGCCTGGGGTCGATCAGGCCGGACATCGTCCTGACCGGCCGTGGACGCGAGCTCCTCGTGGAGGTCGCCGTCACGCATTTCTGCGG
>CAXTFJ010000252.1:0-2881 GCA_964243405.1 uncultured Lichenihabitans sp.
GGCGCTCGGGGGCGTGGAACAGCACGTCGTTGGTCACCAGGGTCGGCACGCGCAGCCCGGTGGCCAGCGTCGCCAGCTGCCACAGCCGCAGCGGGTCGTTCGGCCGTCGGCGCAGGGTCAGCGCCAGGTGGGCGCGGCCGGGGAAGGCGTCGCGCAGGCGGCGCAGGTTCAGGGCGCAGGGGTGACGAACCGAAGGGTGAGCGTTTCAAGACAGGCCCCCACGGGAAGGCTCGGCGACACCGCGGCAGCAGCCGGCCGGTGCGTTCAACGGACCGGGCCCGAGGACAGCGGCCATGGCCGATGCGGATGACACCACGACCGGAACGAGCCCCTTCACCCCCACCCCGGTGATCGCCGAGGCGTGGCGGCGCGCCAAGACGCTGCAGCTCGCTTACCTGCGGGCCCGCGGCGCAACCTCGCGACGGCGACGATCCGGGCGGGGCACAGCAGCGAGGTCGAACGGGACAACACGCGGGCCGACGAGCGGGAGGGCAGGCGGGCGGGAGCGGGAGGCTCTCACCCCCAACCGAACGGCGGACCACACATGACCAACCCGAGCAGACACACGCCGGCCAACACCCGGCCGAACGCATCGCGGCCGCGTGCCACCCAGGACGGCAACGACGGCACCGACGGGAGCAATGGCGACGGCACCAGCGGCGACAGGGCAGGCGGCCCGGTAGACGGCCAGCCCGCCATCCGCGCCGACCGGCACCGCACCCGCCCGGTCACAGGCGCCGCCCGGAGCGCAGCCGCGGCAGCGCCGGCGCCCTCCTGAGCGGATCACACCGCCGCGGACGACGACGACGTGTTCATGGGCGACCTCGACGGCTTCGGGCCCGGCGACGCCGCCGCATCCGACACCGTGCAACGGGCGCTGAGGACCGGCCACGTCATGATGCAGCGCAACGCGATCCGGGCCGCGCTGGCGGCCTCGGGCTATGACGGCCATCCCGAGCACATGTCGGCCACATCCTGGCGTCGCTCGATGCGACAGCGTTCCAGCGCTGTTTTGTAGCCTGGGTGTCCTCCCTCACCGATGCCCCGACCGAGGTCGTGGGGCAGGAGGTGATCGCCATCGACGGCAAGACGTCGCGCCGCTCCGGCAGGAAAGCGGGTTCGCCGCCGCTGCACATGGTCTCGGCCTTTGCGGCCCGTCAGCGCCTCGTGCTCGGGCAGGTCGCGGTGGCCGAGAAGTCCAATGAGATCGTCGCCATTCCGAGGCTTCTCGACATGCTGGCGATCGAAGGCGCCGTCGTCACCATCGACGCCATCGGGTGCCAGCGCGACATCGCGCAGGCGATCCTCGACAAAAAGGCCGACGATGTCTTGGCCTTGAAGGGCAATCAGGGGACGCTCAAGGCCGATGTCGATCTCTTCGTGGCCGAGCAGAGGGCGGTTGATCGCGGGGACGCCACGGTCAGCCACCACGAGAGCGTGGATGGCGATCATGGTCGCATCGAGACCCGCACCACCACCGTGATCCACAACGTCGAACGGCTCCGGCAACGCCACGCATGGCCCGGTTTGAACAGCGTCATCGTCATCGACAGCCGTCGCGAGATCGGCAACGCTCTCGCGCGAGAAACCCGGCTCTACATCACCTCGCTGACCCTGCCGGCCGCGCGCCTCGGCGCCATCGTGCGCAGCCACTGGAGCGCCGAGAACAGCCTGCATCGGGTGATGGACATGGTGTTCCGCGATGACTGTCGCGTGCAAACCAATAACGCTCCCGCCAACTTCCACCACCCTCAAGCACATCGCCCTCAACCTCACCCGAAAAGCTCCAGGCAAGGACTCGCTCCGCCTCAAACGCAAAGTCGCCGCATGGGACGACGACTTCCTCGCATCCATCATCACAGCATGACCACTTCACCCGATTGCCCTGGGGTCGGCACCTACAGCCACAGCCACTTCGTCTACAACCACGAACGCGATCTCTACACCTGCTCGGCCGAAGGAAAGCTGCGCCTATCCCGCCGTCGATTCGGTTTCAGCCGCGAAAGGGTCGATCCGAATCGCATCATGCAGTATCGCGCTAGCAAGTTCGACTGCAGCGCCTGCGCACGCAAGCCGCAGTGCAGCCCGAACGAGCCGGCTCGCAAGGTTCTGCGCTCCATTCACGAAAGCGCCCGCGACATGGCCGGGGATCTCGCCTTAACCAAGGGCTACGCGACTTCGCGACGCCAGCGGAAGAAGATCGAGATGCTGTCTATCCATCTCAACGGCATCCTGAAGCTGGATCGGCTCAGGCTACGCGGGCCGAACGGCGCCCGCAACGAGTTCCACCTCGTGGCCATAGCCCAGAATCTCCGAAAGCTGGCCAAGCTCCTGCTGGCCGGCCAGCAAGCCATGGCGACCTGAGACGGAGGTCGCACGTCCACGCCATCCGCCGTCCCTACCGCGGCTGCAATGCCGACTTTTTCAACGACATCGGTCAGTTCCTGCTGTTCAGGATCGACGCGTTCGATTGTTCGGGTGTCGAGCCTGACAAGCCGATCCGGGTCTGCTTGGGCCTGGTCGTCTCCTTCATCAGTTGAGCGAGCTGTTTTTCCCGCAGGGCCCGGTCCGTCGGTGTCTCGACGATGATGGCGCCGCGAACGGCGACGAGTTCACTCAGCCTGGGCAGCGTGATCGGTCCGTTCGCGAAATCATCGTCCCTCGCCGGTTTCGATGGCCGCGGGCGTCCGGTGGCGACCGTGGGGTTCAAAGTCCTCGTCCTCGGTCCCGCGAGCACGGTCGAGGCGCCGTCGCTGTCCTCGTCCTTCGCGGCGAGCGGCGGGACCGCCCTCGGCTGAACCGCTATTTTCGATGGCCGCGGGCGTCCGGCGGCGACCGCGGGATTCGAGATCCTCGTCCTCGGCAACGCGAGCACGGTCGA
>CAXTFJ010000253.1:0-2868 GCA_964243405.1 uncultured Lichenihabitans sp.
CACGCGTAGGAAGGCGGCGAGCGTCTCGACGGCCGCCGCCTTCTCGCCCGTCCAGAGGTAGATTTGCGCCAGGTTCCCGAGCAGGTCCGGGCCGACGATGGCGTCCTTGGCCACGGGCAGCAGCTCGCAGGCGCGCCGCCCCTCGGCGACCGCCTCTTCCTTGCGCCCGAGACCGGCGTCGATCACGCCCAGGAAGCTCAGCGCGACGGCCGAGTCGGGCCGCGCGGCCACCGCCTTGGCGATTTCGACCCGCGCCGCCGTGAAGGCTTCCCGGGCGCGGGCGGCGTCGCCCTGGTAGCGGGCGAACACCCCTTCCCAGAAGGCGCGCGGCACCAGCAGGCCGCCCGGCGCGGCCGACCCCTCGGGCGGCAGGTGCGAGAGCGCGCGGGCGTAGGCGGCCGGGCTGCGCTCGTCCGCCGCCGTGGCCGGGTCGTCCAGCTCGGGGGCCAGGTCCGGGTTTTCGGCCAGCAGCGTGGCGAGGACGGCCTGGCGGGGCCGCAGGTCCGCCCGCGCATCGAGCGACACCGTGGCCAGCAGCAGACGGGTGACCGGGTCGCCGGGCTTGATGGCCAGCATGCGCTGTAACCCTCGCTCCCGGTCGGCGTAGCGCTGCAGGTACAGGTAGCTGTTGGCGAGTTGCCCGAGCAGCGCGAAGTTGCGCGGATCGAGGGCGAGTGCCCGCTCCAGGCTGCCGGTGGATTCTTCCCAGTGGCCCTGGCGGCGCAGCATGTAGCCGGTCAACTCGGGGATGCGCGCCTCGTTGGGCAGGGTGCGCCCGGCCAGCGCCAACTCCGCCGCCGCCGCCGCGTAGTCGCGGCGCTGGTAGTGGTAGTCGGCCAGCGCGAGGTGCGTCGCGCCCGCGTCCGGGGCCAAGCGCACGGCCCCCTGCACGGCGGCGCTGAACTGCTCCAGGCGCGCGGGCGTGTGGTCCTGGTTCCGGTAGAGGACGCCCTGCACGCGGGCGAGCAGGCACTGCGCCGCCAGGAACTTCGGGTCGCGCGCGAGCGCCTGTTCCAGCAGCGAGACCGCCTCCGCGAGCTTGTCCCCGCCCTGCAGGGTCATGTTGTTGCGCTCCAGGAGATCCTCGGCGCGCAGGTACAGGTCGTAGGCGGCCACGTCGGTGGTGGGGGCCTGGTCGATGGCGGTTTTCTCCTGCGGGGAAAGCCGCGCCTGCAACTGGCCGACGATGGCCAGGGCGATCTCGCTCTGGATGGCGAACACGTCGTCGAGCGCCTTCAGGTAGCTCTCGGCCCACCGTTCGACGGAGGTGCGCACGTCGATCAACTGCGCGTGGACGCGCACCTGGTTGCCCGCGCGCTGCACGCTGCCGGTGAGCACGTAGGCCACGCCCAACTCGGCGGCGATGGCGCGCAGGTCGCGCGGGGCGTCGGCGCGGTACTGCTTGACCGAAGAGCGCGCGATGACCTGCAGGTCGGCCACCTTGGCGAGGTCGGTGAGGATCTCGTCCTGCACGCCGTCGGTGAAGTAGCCGTTGGCCTTGTCGTCGCTGAGGTTCTCGAAGGGCAGCACGGCCACCGACTTCTCCGACAAGGCGGGCACGGCGGGCGCGGCGGGGACAGTCGTCGTCTGGGCGGGGGCGACGTTCGCCGCCGCCGGGCGGGGCAGCGGGCGCAGCAGGAAAAACCCCGTCACCGCCGCGGCGGGCAAGAGCGCCGTGACCAGCCAGCCCACCCGGCCTGCGGTCGCGCGCGGCAACAGGGAACGGCCCACCACGCGCCGGTCGTAGCCCCAGCCCGCCAGCAAGGCCGCGCCGAAGCCCAGCGCGAGGACGATCATCAACGCGCGCAGCACCCACGCCGGCGCGCCGAAGCCCGGCAGCACGATGGCGGCGACCTGGAGCACGACCCACGCGCCCACCGCGTAGCCCAGCGCCACGCGGTAGAGCCGGTGTTCCTTGAGGCTGGTCAAAAACGCGTTGTTCCCGGGACGCTCGGCGGGTCCGGTCGGCGGGATCGGTGGTTGTTCGGGCATGGGATCGTTTCGGGGCTGGAAGGAAGGGCGCGGGCGGCGGCCCGGCTACAGGCTCATGTGGCCGACGGGGTTGCTCCATTCGCTCTGGCCCGTGCTGCCGCCGACCGCGCGCACCTGGAAGGTGTAGGTCGTTCCCGGCGTCAACCCGGTGACGACGAGCCCGCGCGAGTTCTGGAACAAGCCCGCGCTCGCCCAATCGCCCGCGCCCGTCTTGCTCTGCACTGTGGCGTGGGTGAAGTTGAGCAGGACGCGCAGGAGGGCCATAAGGTTGGGTATGGTGAATGTGAAAAGGCAGCGTTGGATGGGCAACCCGGCGGGGCCGTCCCGAGCGCCGATAGTGCCCGGACGCGGGCCGGTGGTCAAGTCGCGGGCGGGGCAAGTTCGGTGCGGCGGCGCGGGGAACGCGTGGTCCGGGGCAAACCTTCGCTCTTTTGGTCCGAACCTTCCGTGGTCCGGGCTGGACCTGCCGTGGTTCGCGTCAAACCTTCGCTCGTCCGGCCTGAACCTGCCGTGGTTTGGCGTGAACCTTCCGTTGTCCAAGCCAAACCTTCCGTCGGGCGAGGCAAACCTTCCGTGGTTTGGCCTGGACCTTCCGTGGTTTGTCGCAAACCACGGAAGCAACGCCCCCCGGAGCGCCGCCTACGCGCGGGCAACGCGGCGGCGGCGCAGGGCGAGGCCGAGCGTGGCGGTGCCGAGGGCGAGGAGTGCCCAGGTGGACGGCTCGGGGACCTGGAAGGCCAGGCCGAAAGGGCCGTTCAGCCCGGTGCTGGCGAACTGCGAGGCCGCCCCGCCCGGGGAGACCTGCCCGACGCTGTTGCCGCCATAGTGCCCCACGTAGGGAGTCTGCGCGGAGAGCGGCGCGCACCGGCGGAGGCG
>CAXTFJ010000254.1:0-2865 GCA_964243405.1 uncultured Lichenihabitans sp.
CGGTCCGCCCCGGCCGAAAGGTTGGCCTGCCCGTTGGGGATCACCGCACAGCGGTCGCCCGGCAGCCCCCAATCGATGTAGCGCTCGGCCAGGAACTCGGACGGGAAGATGAAGCTGTCGCATTCGCCGAGCATCGCTTTCAGGCGGGCCGCCCGCAGCGTGAAGAACTCCGGCCGCAGCTCCGGGAAGCAGCCGTTGCAGCGAACCGGCGTCGCGGCATGGCAGAAGTCGCGCGAGGGGCGCTTCAGCATCTGGCCGTCGGCGAGGCAGATCGCCATCATCTCGTGCAGCGTGAGGCTGATCGTGGCCGCCGGGGCCGCCAGCCGGGCCGCCCGGAAGGCCTCGACGCCGATGCGGTGGTAATGGTGGAAGTGGATCACGTCCGGCCGCAGCCGCGCCACGAGTTCGCCGAAGAGCCGGAGCGAGCGCCCGTCCTCGACCGAGAGATGCAGGAAATCGTAGAACTGCGGGAAATAGAGATATTGCCGCGCTTCGCCGTGCAGCGGCACGATGGCGGCGCCGGGCTTGCCATGCTCGGCCTCGTGGCGAGCTTCGAGCGCGCTGATCAGGAAGGCCTCGTGCCCCGCGGCGAGGCTCGCCTGGAAGAGCTCGAAGGCCACCTGCTGGGCCCCGCCCGGGGCCACGGCCGGGTGCAGGTAGCTCACGTAGACGATCCGCATCGGGCGTCCCCCGGCGCCGGCGGCCGGCCGCGTCACGGCTGATCCGCCGCGATGTCGCGCGTGACGTCGCTTGCGACCGTGAAGGCGTCGGGGTCGCGGTCGAAGGCCTCGCGGTGCCGGAGCGTGAAGAGGTGGCGGTTGACGATCGCGGCGGCGCGGTACTGCTCGCCCCGCGGCTTCGACCCGTGTCCCTCGACGTGGACGAGCCGCAACAGGGGGTCGACCGCCACGAGCCCCCCGGCCGCGGCCCAGCGCAGCGACAGGTCGGCGTCCTCGTAATGGCCGTAGATATAGCGGGTCGAAAAGCCGCCGAGGCGCTCGAAAGCGGGGCGCGCGAAGGCCATCACGGCCCCGGTGACGGCCGGCACCCGCTTCGGGGCGCGCCAACGCGCCTCCTCGAACGGGACACCCTTGTCGAAATGCTCGACCCGCAGGAGGTCGATGGCGGCCCCCTCGCCGGGGCGGCTCCCCGATCCGAGCGTCTCGCGGTGGAAGGCCGTGTCACGGTCGAGATACATGCCCGAATGCATGAGGTTCTGGTCGTCGTAGAACAGCAGCCCGCCCCAGAGGCCCGATCCGAGCGCCCGCCGCTCGAGCGTGGCGCGCAGGCAGGCGGCGTGGCCCGGCACCGGATAGACATCGGGGTTCAGGAGATAGATGGCCTGGCTCGCGGCCTCGGCCACGGCGGCGTTGTTGGCGGCCCCGAACCCGACATTGTCCGGCATCACGATCACGGTGATCATGAGGTCGTAGAGATCCGACACCATGCGGCCGAGCCGCATGACGGCTTCGGCATCTTCGGGCGAATTGCACACGTAGATCCATTCGCCGACCTCGATTCCCTGCTGGCGGAACAGGATCGGCTGCAGCTTGATCGGCTCGGTCGTGCCGAACAGCACCGTGACGAAGGAGCGCTCGACGGGACGGGGGCGAAACCGATGGACGTGACGGCGCGCGACATGGCCCGCGACATGGGATTGGAAGAGCGCCACCGCGGCCGCCCCCGCGTCGCCCGCCATGAACCGGTGCAGGCCGAAGGCGCTCCCGCCGTGGCTCTGCACACCCGCGGCGGCGATCAGCCAGATATCCAGCAACCGCTGGTCGGAGACGACCTCGGGAGCGACGCCGATCGTCATCGCTGTATTGGCCGACCTGACATCGATGTCCCAGGGCTTCAGCGCCGTAGGGGACGCGGCCTTGCCGATGGCCATGAAGCCGTAATCATAGGCGCCCGGGCGGATCGCATTCTCGATATCGGGCCGGGCGTAACGCAGGACGCTGTCCGGCGAGAGGGTGAGGTCGAGGCCCGCGGCGCGGATCGTAAACGCGACAGGGCCGCTGCCTTCGTCGGCCAGCCATCCGATGACGAGCACATACCCCGTCTTCGACACGAAGGCCCGCTCGACCACACCGTTCAACAGCAGGAGCGGCGCGCGGGGTCGAGGGCCATCGCTCGGAATCGATACGATGGCGCGGGAGGCTTCGGCGATGCGAGCGGGCGGGGTAGTGCGTGCAACGCCGTCGTTCAATGCCTGCCACCTTCCTGTCGGCCAGAGCGGTTGCAAACATCATACCCGAATCGCTTGACCCTAACCAGTAAGCGATTCGCAAGCCCGCCTGCTTTCCGATCGCCCCCCCCTCCCCCTCACCGCTCCCGCAGCGCCGTGGTGGTGACCTGGAGGATGGGCGAGAACAGGTAGGAGAGGATGCGGCGGCGGCCGGTCTTGATCTCCACCGTGACCGCCATGCCGGGAACCAGAGGCACGTCGGCGCCGTCCGAGCGGATCGTCGTGCGGTCCATCGCGAGCGTCACCGGGAAGACCAGGTTCTGCGTGCGCTGGGCGCCGCCGAACATCGTGTCCTTCGCGACCGCGGCGGGGTTCTGCTCGCGCTGGTCCGCGTCGGGCTGCGGGATCGCGTCATGCGCCACCCGCTCGACCGCGGCATCGATCGTGCCGTAGTCGGTGAACGGGAAGGATTCGATCTTCACCACCGCCTTCTGGTCCTGGCGCACGAAGCCGATGTCGCCGTTGGGCAGGTAGCACTCGATCTCGAGCGTCGCCCCTTCCGGCACGATCTGCATCACCTGCTCGCCCACCGTCACGACCTGCCCGAGCGACGTCACGGCCAGCCCCGACACCGTGCCGTCGATCGGGCTGCGCAGCGTCATTTCGGCGGTCTTGAT
>CAXTFJ010000255.1:0-2844 GCA_964243405.1 uncultured Lichenihabitans sp.
GAACTCCGGCATCCGGCGCATCGCGGTGGCGACCCAGTACAAGGCCCACAGCCTGATCCGCCACCTGCAGCGCGGCTGGAACTTCTTCCGTCCCGAGCGCAACGAGAGCTTCGACATCCTGCCCGCCAGCCAGCGCGTGTCGGAGGACATGTGGTACCTGGGCACCGCTGACGCCGTGTACCAGAACATCGACATCATCGAGAGCTACGACCCCAAATACATCGTGCTGCTCGCGGGCGACCACGTCTACAAGATGGACTACGAGAAGATGCTGCAGCAGCACGTCGACTCGGGCGCCGACGTCACCGTCGGCTGCCTCGCCGTGCCGCGCATGGAGGCCGTGGGCTTCGGCGTCATGCACATCGACGAGGACGACCGCATCGTGGCCTTCCTGGAGAAGCCCAAGGACCCGCCTTCCATGCCGGGCCGCCCGGACCTCGCGCTCGCCAGCATGGGCATCTACGTGTTCGAGACCCGGCTGCTGTTCGACCAGCTCCGGCGCGACGCGGCCGATTCCGCCTCGGCCCACGACTTCGGCAAGGATATCGTTCCCTGGCTCGTCAAGAACGGCAAGGCGGTGGCCCACCACTTCGCCGATTCCTGCATCAAGTCGACCTTCGAGGCGGGCGCCTACTGGCGCGACGTGGGCACGGTGGACGCCTATTGGGAAGCCAACATCGACCTGACCGACGTGGTGCCCGACCTCGACCTCTACGACAACGACTGGCCGATCTGGACCTATGGCGAGATCACGCCCCCCGCCAAGTTCGTGCACGACCTCGAAGGCCGCCGCGGCCACGCCATCACGTCGCTGGTGTCGGGCGGCTGCGTGGTGTCGGGCGCCTTTTTGCGCCGCTCGCTGCTGTTCACGGGCGTGCGGATCAACTCCTATTCCAACGTCGAGAACGCGGTCATCATGCCCTACGTCGAGGTGGGGCGGTCCGCGCGGCTCAAGAACGTGGTGATCGACCGCGGCGTGGTGATCCCCGAGGGCATGGTGATCGGCGAGGACCCTGACCTCGATGGCCGGCGCTTCCGCCGCACCGACAAGGGCATCTGCCTCGTGACCCAGTCCATGCTCGACAGGATGAACACGTAACCCCTGCCGGCCCCGACCATCCTCCCGGCCCGACGCGGCCGGTCCGATCCTTCCCGCGGGAGCGCCGCATGATCCGCACCGTCCCCACCACGCCGTTCGCCGACCAGAAGCCCGGCACCTCCGGCCTGCGCAAGAAGGTGCCGGTGTTCCAGCAGCCGCGCTACGTCGAGAACTTCGTCCAGAGCGTGTTCGACAGCCTGGACGGGTTCGAGGGCAAGACGCTGGTGGTCGGCGGCGACGGCCGCTTCTTCAACCGCGAGGCGATCCAGGTCGTCATCAGGTTGGCGGCCGCCAACGGCTTCGGCCGGGTGATCGCCGGGCGCGGCGGCATCCTGTCGACGCCGGCCGCCTCCAACCTGATCCGCAAGCGGGGCGCTTTCGGAGGCCTCATCCTGTCGGCCAGCCACAACCCGGGCGGTCCCGACGGCGACTTCGGCATCAAGTACAACGCGGGCAACGGCGGCCCGGCGCCCGAGAAGGTCACCGACGCGATCTTCGCGCGCACGGTGGCCATCGCGCAGTACCGCACGACCGACACGCCCGACCTCGATCTCGACCGGGCCGGCACGGTGGCGGTCGAGGCCATGCAGGTCGAGGTGGTCGACCCCGTGACCGACTATCTTGCACTCATGGAGACGCTGTTCGATTTCGACGCGATCCGCGCGATGTTCGCGGGCGGCTTCCGCATGCGCTTCGACGCCATGTCGGCGGTCACGGGCCCCTACGCCAAGGTCATCCTGGAGGAGCGCCTGGGCGCGGGGGCGGGCACGGTGGTGAACGGCACGCCGCTGCCCGACTTCGGCGGCCACCACCCCGACCCCAACCTCGTCCACGCCAAGGCGATCTACGACCTCGCTATGGGGCCGGACGCGCCGGATCTGTGCGCCGCCTCCGACGGCGACGGCGACCGCAACCTCATCATCGGTCGCGGCATCTTCGTGACGCCCTCCGACAGCCTGGCGGTGCTGGCCGCCAACGCGCCCCTGGCGCCCGGATACCGGGGCGGCTTGGCGGGCATCGCGCGCTCCATGCCGACCAGCCAGGCGGCCGACCGCGTGGCGGCCAAGAAGGGGCTCGCCTGCTACGAAACGCCCACGGGCTGGAAGTTCTTCGGCAACCTGCTCGATGCCGGCCGCGCCACGATTTGCGGCGAGGAAAGCGCGGGCACGGGTTCCAATCACGTCCGCGAGAAGGACGGCCTGTGGGCCGTGCTGCTGTGGCTCAACATCCTGGCGGTCCGCAAGGAGAGCGTGGCCGCCATCATGATCGACCATTGGGCGACCTATGGCCGCAACTACTACGCCCGGCACGACTACGAGGAGGTGCCGAGCGAGGGCGCCAACGCGCTGATGGGCGCGCTGCGCGGCCGGCTCGCGACCCTCAAGGGGCAGAGCTTCGGGGCACTCACGGTGGGGGACGCGGACGACTTCGCCTACCACGACCCCATTGACGAATCGGACTCCGCCCGGCAGGGCATCCGCGTGCTGTTCACGGACGGCTCGCGCATCGTCTACCGCCTGTCGGGCACTGGCACCGCGGGCGCCACGCTGCGCGTCTACATCGAAACGTTCGAGCCCGGCCCCGACCGGCTCGACCTGCAGACGGGTGACGCGCTGAAAACCCTCATCGACCTGTCGCGCGCGCTCGCCGACATCCAGGGGCACACCGGCCGGGCCGAACCCTCGGTCATTACGTGACGGCAGGCCGAGGCCGGGTCACTCCCGGCTCACCGGACACCCTGGGCG
>CAXTFJ010000256.1:0-2836 GCA_964243405.1 uncultured Lichenihabitans sp.
TCACCAAGCTCAAGCTGGTGAAACGGCAGATGTACGGCAGGGCGAAGGTCGATTTGCTTGAAGCCCGGCTTCTCGGTGCGGCGTGAAACCGCCAGTAGTGTCATCGAGATTGCGTCAGACCGATTCCACAAGTCGGGTGTTTAGATTTGCAATCGGGATGTCGCGAAGGACACGTTAACCCTGTCGACTGCAGAGTGCATCACGCGACCAGCGCGAGCCTTCCGTGATTTCGGTGCTGATCGTCCAGCATGCTTCCCGTCGCCTCGGTCGACGTCGGGCGTCCGAACAGCCACCCCTGGCCGATGTCGCAGCCAAGCTCGCGCAACAGCGTCGCCGTCTCCTGCGTCTCGACGCCCTCGGCCACTGTCGTGAGCCCCAGGCTGCGGCCCAGGCCCAACACCGCGGACACGATCTTCCTGCTCTCGGCATCCCCGGCCATGGCGGCAACAAAGCTCCGGTCGATCTTGATCTTGTCAAACGGCAGCGTCTGCAGGTGGCGCAGGCTCGAGTACCCCGTCCCGAAGTCGTCGAGGGCCAGCCGCACGCCCAATGCCTTGAGCTGGTCGAGCAGGGCAAGTGCGAGGTCGAGGTCTCCGACCAGAGCGCTCTCCGTCACCTCGATCTCCAGCCGGCCGGCCGGGAACCCCGTCTCGGCAAGGACGGCCCGGATCATCTGCGGCAGGGTCGGGTCGCGCAACTGGATCGGCGACACGTTGCAGGCGAGGACGACGTGGCCCGGCCAGCCCGCGGCCGCCCGGCAGGCGTGGCGCAGCAGCCGCTCCGTCATCGCGCCGATCAGCCCCAGATCCTCGGCTACCGGAATGAAGGCGTCGGGCGGGACCATGCCGCGGGTCGGATGCGGCCACCGCGCCAGCATCTCGACGCCGACCAGGCGGCCCGTGTCGAAGTCCACCAGGGGCTGGAAGTGCGGGACGATGACGTCGTCCGCGATGGCTTGGCGAAGCTCGCCTTCGAGCAGCGCCCGCGCGCGGACATGTTCATCCATGCCGTCCTGGAACACCCGGACGCAGCCCCGACCGTCGGCCTTGGCGCGGTACAGGGCCACGTCGGCCCGGTGCATCAGGTCGTCAACTGCGGTGTCCCTGGCGCGGGTGATGCCGATCCCGACGCTTGCCCCGACCTGGATGACGACACCGCTCGTCAGCGCGAACGGCTTGCCGAGCGTGTCCACGATGCGCTGGCCGATGGCGACCGGGTCGGTCCTCGGCTGGTCGGGGCCGGCGGGGTCGCAGCACACGATGAACGCGAACTCGTCGCCGCCCAGGCGGGCGATGTGTTCTTCGCGGCGCAGGGCGTTGCGCAGCCGGCCCGCCACGAGCCGGAGCAGTTGATCGCCCGCCGGATGCCCGTGGGCGTCGTTGGCGGCCTTGAAACGGTCGAGGTCGATCAGCAGCAGTGCATGGTCGAGGCCTCCCCGGCGGCCTGTCGCCAGGGCCGCTTCGAGCTCCTCGTAGAACTGCCGGCGGTTGGGCAGCTCGGTCAGCGTATCGGTCCGGGCCACGACGGCGGTGCGGGCCAGCGCGCCCTGCAGGCGCCTGCGGCCGCGGACGGCAAGGACCGTGGCACCCAGCAGGAGCGCGCTCAGGCCGAGGCCGGCGGTTTCCATCCAGGTCCGGGCATCCAGGTCGGCGGCCCGTTTGCTGGCGATTGCGAGCAGCTCCTCGACGAAGACGTTGCTGCCGTTGGCGTAGACGGTCTGCAGGTAGGCGTACTCCGGACCGCCGAGTAGATCGCGCGCGGACCGCAGGTCGCCCGCCATGGCCAGGGACAGCGCCCGCCGTTCCATGACGGCGAGGTCGCGGTGGGCCTCTCCCATGGTGCTTGCCAGGGCCGCGCGGGCCTCAGGGGTCGCGAGGTCGACGGCCTCGACCACGGCCGCGTCGAGCTTGGCGGCGGCCTCGTCATAGCGCTCGGCCCAGCGGCGCTCCCCGGTGGTGGCCGCCACCTGCGCGAGCACGGCCAGCCAGTCGTCGAGGTTGGTGATCGTCCCGCGGAGTTCGGCGACCCGCACCGCGCGTTGCGAGGCGGCACGGACCTCGCGTTGCGTGTCGCGTCCACTCAACCCGAGCCAGGTGAGCAGGGCAAGGATGGGCACGATCGCAAGCCAGGACAGGCCGTGGCTCGCTTGCCAGTAGCGCAGCAACCTTGGCGTGATTTGCTTCGTATTTTGGATGCGGTTCATAGCTTGATCGCGCCTCGTCCTGCGCCGGGTCTTTCAGAGCAGGCGCTTGACATAATAAGAATTGACTAAAACGCTCGCCGCACTCGCCAAGTGCGACGCGAATGCTTGACGATCTTCTAACCGATTTTGCTGAGCGGAACGCTTCGTTCGCTTGCCGGCACCCCGGACGAACTCAGGATGAACGGACGGCAAGAGCAGGCAGGGGCTGGCCAAGCATCGCTCAAAACGCCGTCCGGCTGCCGTCGCTTCACCCAGCAGTCGTTCCGCCGCCAAGCCCGCGACGCAGCTCGGCAAGTTCACGGCAGACCAGCGCGTGCCGCTCCGCCGCCATGCTTAACCGAATGTTATTCGGCACCTCGTATCCAGGCTACGTCGCCGGGAAGGTCCTCATGCGCGTTCTGCTGATCGAAGACGACGGCGCCACGGCCCAGAGCATCGAGCTGATGTTGCGGACCGAGAGCTTCAACACCCACACGACCGACCTCGGCGAGGAGGGCGTCGACCTTGGCAAGCTGTACGACTACGACATCATCCTGCTCGACCTGAACCTGCCCGACATGTCGGGCTACGAGGTGCTGCGCACGCTGCGGGTCGCCAAGGTCAAGACGCCCATCCTCATCCTGTCCGGTCTCG
>CAXTFJ010000257.1:0-2825 GCA_964243405.1 uncultured Lichenihabitans sp.
CGCCGAGCCGGCGCTTGATGTAGTCCCACCCGCGCGTCGTGAGCTGCGGCGGCGCATCGCCTGGAGCGCCGTCGGCTGACCCGACCGGGCCGCGAGGAGGAGCCGCGGGCCGCGCCGTCGGTCCCGAGGATTGATCCCGCTCCGCGCGCGCCGCGTCGTGCTGCTCCCACTGGTGCACCGCGTCGTCATCGTGGACCGAGTAGGCCGGATGGCGATCGAGCGCGTCGAGCAGGTCGTTGACCGTCGTGTCCGCCATGGCGCCGTCGATGTGCGCGCCAAGGTAGCCTCCCTGCGCCGCGGCCTGCCGCGCCATGTCGGGACTGAGGCCTCCCGAGGCCCGCACGAGGCCGGGGAAGCGATCGAGCCCCATCGCTTTGAGGTCGCCGCCAGGATCACGAACGCCACCGGCCGATTGCAGGAAACCGACGAGCGATTGCGGACGCGGGACGTCGGGCTTGGGAATGGCGCCCCGCGGCTGATAGTCGTCGGGCGGGGCGAAGGGCCGGTCAGGCGAGCCGACGGGCTCACCGCCCAGCACGTCGCGCTCCCATTGCGTGCCGGGGTTCGCGAAGATCGATTGCCCCGGCATGTCGTCGGCCAGCTTGCGGGCCGCGCCGGGAATGGCGCCGCGCACGCTGGGCTTCTGCAGCAGGTCGGCGAGCTTGGGCGACGTCGGCACCGGCACCTTGTAGGCCGCATCGTAGGCCGGAGCGGCTTCCGCACTGCGTCGTTCGACAATGCCGTCGATCGCATCGGCCGCGAGGTTCCGACCGCCCATCATCCGCGTGACGGCATCCTGTACCCGCTCGCCCTGACTCGGGATCGCGTCGCTGCCGAACTGCCGGGCGTCGAGGAACTGGCGTGCCGCGGCCTGTCCCTGCCCAGGCGTCCGCGTGATGGTGCCGACGAGAGATTGCACGTTGGGGCCCGCGACGTCAGCCGCGGTCATGACGCCGCTGGGCGCGCTCGGGCCTTGCGTCGTCACGGCTTGGCCGCCCTGCATCACGGGCGCGGGCGGGGTCGTCATGCCGGCCGCGAGGTCGTCGGACGTGGTGCCATCCATCGCCATCCGGCGGGCGATCATCTCGTCCGCCAGCGCGCGGGGGTCGTTTCGGGCCACGAGGTTCTGCCGCGCGAACCGCCCGACGGGTCCCAGCGCCGCGCCCACGCTTCCCAGCACCGCACCGGCCGCGGGGGCGAGCAGGGCGCCCGTTTCGGCTCCGTTGAGGGCGCCTCTTGCTCTGGCGGCAAGGTCGCCATCCGTCGAGCCCGCCCCCGCGAGACCGCCATAGGCGCCGCCGGTCGCCGCGAGGTTGCCAGCGTCCACCGCCACTTGGCCCGCTATGCCGGCACCATCAGCCACCTTGAACGGCGTGAGCTCGGGCGCCAACGGGATCGTCGCCAGTCCGCCCCCGACCTCGCCGGCCGTGTAGCTCACGGGGTCGGCAGCCGCGGCCTTCGCATCGTCCGCCCGGCGCTGCGAGACGGCTTGGTTGTAGCGATCGGTCGCCGCGTGGCCGAACGTGTCGGGGGCGAGGCTTTCCAGCCCGAGGCGGGCCGCGCCGATCAGCCCGGAGCCGGGAACGAGGCTCGACAGGCCCGAGGCCGCCGCGGCGCCCTGCAGCTCGTCTCCAAAGCCGAAGGACGCGCCCTGCAGCCCGCCACGGACGGCCGCTTCACCCGCGCCGGGCTGCTGGGCCTGGTCGAGCGTCGTGACCGCGGCGCGGATCGCGGCGGGGTCGCTCGGGTCCACCTCGATGTCGGGCGATGGCGCGAGCGGGTGGATGGTGACGGGCGGCGGTTCGCTGGACAGGACATGCGTTCCGGCCGGCTGCGGGGCGTTGCCGTTGAACAGGTCCGCGAACATCGGAAATGCCGACGTGTCGGGAGCCGGGGCGGGCGGCGGTGCGAACGTGACCGGAGGAGGGGCGGCCTGGGGTTGAGCCTGCGCCGGAATGAGGTCGTCGAACATCCCAGCCATGGTCACAGCCCCGCGGGATTGACGCCGTGCTGCAGGAGGCGCGCACGGACGGCGGTGGGATCGGCGCCGGCCTGGATCGCGGCGCGGCCCTGTGCGAGCGCGTCGGATGCGGTCGCGGCCGGTGTGTAGCCTTGCGCCTGCGGAGCAGCGGGCTGGGCTGCTGGGGTCGGCCCGCGCTGGAAGAACGTGCCGCTCTTCATGCTTTGCAGCTTGCCTTGCACGGCGTTGAGCTTGGCGGTTTGCGCGGCGATCATGTTGTCCAAAATCGTGTTGCGCTCGGCCGGGCTCTTGGCGCTGGACGGCGCGAGCTGCTGAAACAGCTGCTCGTCGTAGTTCGTCACCCGGGCGCCGACGGCCGCCTTCGCAATCTGCGCCTGTGCGGACTTGATGAGGTTGTCATAGGCCGTCGTGTTCGCCACCGTCGGGTCGCCCTGACCGCCGAACGCGGTCTCAATGTCGCTGACGGAATGGCGGAAACCGTTCAGCGCGCCCGAGTTGATGCTGCCGGACAGCGCGCGGGCCTGCTGAAGCTGATCGAGCCCCTGAGAGAGGGCGTCCGTCGCATCGTAGGTGACGCCGTAGGCCTTCTCCTCGGTCGGGTTCATTGCTGCCCGGGTCGCCGGGAACTTGCCCGTCGCCACGTAGTCTTGCACGCCCGGGTCGTTCGGGTCGCGGCCCTGCTGCGCCATGAGCTGCTGCCGCTGCTGCGCCTGCGTCGAGAAATCGGCCGTGCCGGTGCCGGCGGCGCTGAACGTCAGGCTGCCGTCGGACTTGTGCTGGACGACGCCCCTGTAGCCCGCGGGAACCCCATAGGCCGCGTATTGGTCCGGCGTGACCACGGTAG
>CAXTFJ010000258.1:0-2760 GCA_964243405.1 uncultured Lichenihabitans sp.
TCTTCGGCTTCGGCATGGTGGTGATGATGATCTGGAAGCCGCGCGGCATCATCGCGACGCGGGAGCCCTCCATCTTCCTCAACGAGCGCAAGTCGATCTCGGGCGCGCTCGTCAAGGAGGGTCACGGCTGATGCGCTGGAAAACCGACCCGCTCCTGGTCGTCGAGCACCTCACGATGCGGTTCGGCGGCCTAGTGGCCGTCAACAGCCTCTCCTTCACCGTCGGGCGCGGCGACATCACCGCGCTGATCGGGCCCAACGGGGCGGGCAAGACCACCGTGTTCAACTGCGTGACGGGCTTCTACAAGCCGACCGAGGGACGGCTCGCGCTGGCCCGCCAGGGGATCGCGGCGGCCGACGACGTCGCGGCCCTGACCGCGTCGGCGTCGCGCCGCATGAAGGGCGGCACCGGCGATATCTACCTGCTCGAGCGCATGCCGGGCCACGAGATCGCCTGGCACGCGCGGGTGGCCCGCACGTTCCAGAACATCCGCCTGTTCACCGGCATGACGGTGCTGGAAAACCTGATGGTGGCCCAGCACAACCCGCTGATGATCGCCTCCGGCTTCACCTTCGGGGGCATCCTGGGCCTGAGTGGCTACCGCGCCCGCGAGGCGCAGGCGATCGAGAAGGCCAAGTTCTGGCTCGACGCCATCGGCCTGATGGGTCGCGCCGACGATCCGGCGGGGGACCTGCCCTACGGCGACCAGCGGCGGCTCGAGATCGCCCGCGCCATGTGCATCGAGCCCGTCCTGCTCTGCCTCGACGAGCCCGCGGCCGGCCTCAACCCCCGCGAATCGGCCGAGCTCAACGCCCTGCTGCGCCTGATCCGGGCCGACCACGGCACCTCCGTGCTGCTGATCGAGCACGACATGAGCGTGGTGATGCAGATCTCCGACCACGTCGTCGTGCTCGACTACGGCACCAAGATCTCCGACGGCACGCCGACGGAGGTGCAGTCCGACCCTCGCGTGATCGCCGCCTACCTGGGTGTGGAGGACGAGGAGGTCGAACAGGTGGAAGCGGAGATCGGCGCATGAGCGTGATGGCCGACGTCCAGCCCCGCCCCGCCGCGACCCCCGGCCGGGCGCCGCTCCTCAGCGTGCGCGGGGTCGAGACCTACTACGGCAAGATCATCGCGCTGAAGGGGGTCGACCTCGACGTGAACGAGGGCGAGATCGTCACCCTGATCGGCGCCAACGGGGCCGGCAAGTCGACCTTGATGATGACCATCTTCGGCAGCCCGCGGGCGCGGGCCGGCACCATCACCTTCGACGGCCGCGATATCACCAGGCTCGCAACCCACGAGATCGCGCGGTTGTCGATCGCCCAGTCGCCGGAGGGGCGGCGCATCTTCTCGCGCATGACGGTCTACGAGAACTTGCAGATGGGCGCCTCCATCAACAAGTTCGCGCATTTCGACGCCGATCTCGAGCGCGCCTTCGCCATGTTCCCGCGTCTGAAGGAGCGGGCGCAGCAGCGCGGCGGCACGCTGTCGGGCGGCGAGCAGCAGATGCTCGCCATCGCGCGCGCCCTGATGAGCCGGCCCCGGCTGCTGCTGCTCGACGAACCCTCGCTGGGCCTGGCGCCCCTCGTGGTGAAGCAGATCTTCGACGTCATCCGCGACCTCAACAAGAGCGAGGGGCTGACGGTGTTCCTCGTCGAGCAGAACGCCTTCCACGCCCTGAAGCTCGCCGACCGTGCCTACGTGCTCGTCAACGGCGTCGTCACCATGTCGGGCACGGGCCGCGAACTCCTGGCGAAGCCGGAGGTGCGGGCCGCCTACCTCGAAGGCGGGCACGGCTGATGGACGGCTGGCTCTACGACGACGCCCCGGGCGGCCTGCTCCACTTCGTCCTTCTCACGCTGCTGCTCGGCGGGGCGGGCGGGATCGCGAGCGGCCGGGCGATCGCGGGTCAATGGAAGAACTTGCTGATCCTGCCGGCCTACATGGTGCTGCTGTCCGCTTTCGTGCGCTTCCTTCACTATGCCCTGTTCGGGGAGGATTTGCTGTCCATCGCGGGATATGTCGTCGCCCTCGTGATCGCGTTGCTTGCCGCGGCCTACGGCTACCGGTCCCGCCGGGCCGATCAGATGGCGACGCAGTACTCCTGGATCTACGCCAAGGCGGGCCCTCTCGCCTGGGCTCGAAAAAAGCCTGGTACGGCCTGAAACTTCACGCGAAATTTCACGTGACAAGACAGGCGGCTTTCCGCACAAGTTCCCCGCGGTCGAGCGGGGCATCCACCGTTCCGGGTCCGGTCCGTGACCCGGCACAAAGCAACAAGGGGTTAGGCGTCATGAAATACATTGGTTTGACAGGCTGCATCCTGGCCGCGGGTCTGGCGTTCTCGGGTGCGGCGCAGGCCGACATCAAGCTCGGCGTGGCCGGGCCGATCACGGGCCCGAACGCGGCCTTCGGGGCGCAGCTTCAGAAGGGCACCGAGCAGGCCGTCGAGGACCTCAACGCCAAGGGCGGCGTGATGGGCCAGAAGATCACCGTCGACGTCGGCGACGACGTGTCCGACCCCAAGCAGGGCGTCTCGGTCGCCAACAAGTTCGTGGGCGACGGCGTCACCTGGGTCGTGGGCCACTTCAACTCGGGCGTGACGATTCCCGCCTCCGACGTGTACCTCGACAACAAGATCCTGATGATCACGCCGTCGGCCACGAACCCGACGCTGACCGAGAAGGGCAAGTGGGACGTGTTCCGCACCTGCGGTCGTGACGATCAGCAAGGTGCCGTCGCGGCGAAGTACAT
>CAXTFJ010000259.1:0-2724 GCA_964243405.1 uncultured Lichenihabitans sp.
CAGCGTGCCATCAGGCGCGCGAGAATGTCCCGCTCCAGCTCGGCCGTCTCGGTCGAGCGGGGCGCCCGGGGATGGGGCGCGGGGTTGGCGACGTCCAGCGTCACCCGGCCGTCCTCCAGCAGCAGGATGCGATCGGCCAACCGCACCGCCTCGGGCACGTCGTGGGTTACCAGCACGGCCGTAAAACCCTGGTCGCGCCAAGCCTCGGCCACGAGGTCCTGCATCTCCAGCCGGGTCAGGGCATCGAGCGCTCCCAGGGGCTCGTCGAACAGCAGCAGGCCCGGGCGGCTCACCATGGCGCGGGCCAGCGCCACGCGTTGCTTCTGGCCGCCCGACAGCACCGTGGGCCAGTCGTCCGCCCGCGCCTCCAGTCCCACCGCGTCCAGCGCCCGAAGCGCGGTCGTCCGCCGCTCCCGCTTGGGGCTGCCAGGCCGGAGGCCGACCGCGACGTTGTCGAGCACGCTCGCCCAGGGCAGCAGGCGCGGCTCCTGGAACATCAGGCGCGCGGCCCCGGGCCGGGCCGGTGCGCCATCGAACAGGATGCGGCCACTGGATGGCGCGTCCAGGCCCGCCAGCAGGCGGAGCAGCGTGCTCTTGCCCGAGCCGCTGCGGCCCACGACGGCCAGGAACTGGCCAGCAGGGACGCACAGGCCGAGGTCGCGCAGCACCGGCCGGCGGTCGAAGGTCTTGGACAGCCCATCGAGCGTGACCGCGACGCCCGGCAAGGGACCCGGCCCGGTTCGGAAAGCGGCGCTCACGCGGGAAGCCTGCGCCACGGCATGCTCCAGCGCTCGGCCAGCGTCGCGACCCAATCCGCCAGCTTGCCCAGCAGCGCGTAGATCACGATCGCCATCACGACGATGTCGGTCTGCATGAACTCGCGCGCCTGCATGGCCATGTAGCCGAGCCCGCTCTGCGCCGCGATGGTTTCCGCCACGATCAGCGTCAGCCACATGATGCCCAGGCCGAACCGGATGCCCACGAACACGGAAGGCAGGGCACTCGGGAAGATCACGCGCCGGAACAGCGTCGCCGTGTTCATGCCGTAGCTGCGGCCCATCTCGATCAGCTGCGGGTCCACCGAGCGGATGCCGTGCAGGGTGTTGAGGTAGACGGGAAAGAACACGCCCAGGGCCACCAGGAACAGCTTGGCGCCCTCGCCGATGCCGAACCACACGATCACCAGCGGGATCAGTGCGAGGTGGGGCACGTTGCGAAGCATCTGGAAGGTGGTGTCGGTCAGGCGGTCGCTCAGGCGCGACAGGCCGTTGGCGAGGCCGAACGCGAAGCCCAGGCTCCCGCCCACCACGAAACCCGCGAGCGCGCGGGCGAAGCTCACTTCGATGCCCTGCGGCAGCTCGCCCGTGCGCGTCATGTCCCAGGCGGTCCGCAGCACCGCGGTCGGGCGCGGCATCACGGTTTCCGGCACGAAGCCTGCCACGCAGGCCGCCTGCCACGCGAGCACCAGGGCCGCGGGCACGAGCCACGCCTGCCACCCAGACCCGAGGCGGATCGACGACCCGGCACGGCCGCGCCGGTCCGGCCGCGCCGTGACCTCGGCCGCTCCGCGGATCCTTGTGATGCTGCTCATGCCGGGTCCCCGTTGATGTGCCCCTATAGTTGACAGGAGTAGTAGACTATTTCAACCTCTCCGGCGCTCCCTTCACTGGATAGACGTCGCGCCATGCTCAAGACGGTTCTCCGCGCCCTGGCGCTCGCGACCTTGCTCGGATCGGCGGTTTCCACCGCGCACGCGGCCGAAAAGGTGGTGCGGATCGGCTTCCAGAAATACGGCACCCTGATCCTGCTCAAGGCCCATGGCGGCCTGGACGAACGGCTGAAGCCGCTGGGCTACGCCGCGACCTGGACGGAGTTCCCGGCCGGGCCGCAGATGCTCGAGGCGCTCAACGCGGGAGCCATCGACTTCGGGTCCACGGGCGAGGCGCCGCCCATCTTCGCCCAGGCCGCTGGCGCGCCGCTCGCCTACGTGGCCAACGAGCCGCCCGCCCCGGAGGGGGAGGCCATCCTGGTGCCGAAGGACAGTTCGATCCGCAGCGTGGCCGACCTCAGGGGCAGGCGGGTCGCGCTTAACAAGGGGTCCAACGTCCACTACCTGCTCGTGCGCGCGCTGGAAGCCGCGGGCGTCCCCTACGGCGACATCACGCCGGTGTTCCTGGCCCCTGCCGACGCGCGCGCGGCTTTCGAGAGCGGCTCCGTCGACGCCTGGGCCATCTGGGACCCGTACTACGCCGCGGCCCAGGCCGCGACGGGCGCCCGCACGCTGGTGTCGGGCAAGGACCTCGCGCCCAACGTCGAGTTCTATCTGGCGACCCGCAGCTTCGCGGCCGAGAACCGTCCGGCGGTGGAGGCGCTGGTGGCGGCGCTCGACGACGTCGACCGCTGGGCGGGCGCCAACGTGGGCGAGGCCGCGGCCGAACTCGGGGCCGCGGTGCACATCCCGGCGTCCGTCATCGCCGCCGCGCTCGGTCGGCAGAGCTACGCCGTGACCCGCATCGACGCCGCCACGGCCGCGGGGCAGCAGAAGATCGCCGACGCCTTCGCCAAGCTCGGGCTGCTACCCCACCCCGTGACGGTCGCGGAGGCCATCGCCCAGCCCGCCCCTTGATTCCGCCGCACCCGACCCGACTGTCAGATCACGCGAACAGGACCTTCCCGATGGCCGACCTCGACCTGCCCCCGCCCGCCGACGCCACCGACGTGCTG
>CAXTFJ010000260.1:0-2710 GCA_964243405.1 uncultured Lichenihabitans sp.
AGTGGGCCATCTCCAGCTACCACGGCATAGCCGGAGGCGATCAGACCACCTTCGCCGCGCGTGGCGTCGGTTACGGATTGCCGGCGCTTCGGGTGGACGGCAATGACTTCCTGGCCGTGTACGCGGCCACCGAATGGGCGGCCGAGCGTGCCCGGTCCAACCTCGGCGCCACGGTGCTTGAGCTCTACACCTACCGGGCCGCCCAGCACTCCACCTCCGACGACCCGGCCCGCTATCGCCCCGCTGAAGAGGCGGGCGGGTGGCCGTTGGGCGACCCGGTGCTGCGGCTCGCCGCCCACCTGATCGGGCTCGGCGAATGGTCCAACGAGCAGCACAAGGCCTACGAGAAGGAGGCGGTGGACCAGGTCCGAGCCGCCGCCAAGGAGGCCGAGGCGGTCGGCACGCTGGGCCAATCGCGCCCCGAGGCGGCGACGATGTTCGAGGACGTCTACAAGGACATGGACTGGCGACTGCTGCGCCAGAAGCGCGAGGCGGGGTTTTGAGGCCGGTCCGCTTCATCCTCCCCATCGCAGATGGGGAGGTGGCGGCGAAGCCGACGGAGGGCCCGCGCGCGAGCGCGGAATTCACCTCGAGGCCGTTTCCGCGCGCCCGCGCGGGCCCCTCCCGCCCTCCGGGCGTACTCCCCCACGTCGTGGGGGAGATCGATACAGCCTCCATCGGACACGTCTGACCATGCCCGCGATGAACATGATCCAGGCGCTGAACTCCGCCCTGGACAACATGCTGGAGAAGGACCCGGACGTCCTGATCTTCGGCGAGGACGTGGGCTTCTTCGGGGGCGTGTTCCGCGTCACCGACGGCCTGCAGAAGAAGCACGGCCTGACCCGCTGCTTCGACGCCCCGATCGCGGAGGGCGGCATCGTCGGCGCGGCCATCGGCATGGGCGCCTATGGCCTGCGTCCCGTGGTGGAGATCCAGTTCGCCGACTACATCTACCCCGCCTACGACCAGCTGGTCAGCGAGGCGGCGCGGCTGCGCTACCGCTCGGCGGCCGACTTCACCGCGCCGATGACCATCCGCAGCCCCTACGGCGGCGGCATCTTCGGCGGCAACACCCATTCCCAGAGCGTGGAGGCCCTGTTCACCCACGTGGCGGGGCTGAAGACGGTGATCCCGTCCAACCCCTATGACGCCAAGGGCCTGCTGATCGCCTCGATCGAGGACGACGACCCGGTGCTCTTCCTGGAGCCCAAGCGCATCTACAACGGCCCCTTCGACGGCCACCACGAAAAGCCCGTCTCGCCCTGGGCGGGCCACCCCATGGCCGATGTGCCGGCGGAGCACTACACCGTGCCGCTCGGCAAGGCGCATACGCTGCGAGAGGGCAAGGACCTGACCGTCCTGGCCTATGGCGTCATGGTTCACGTGGCGCTCGCCGCAGCGCAGGACAGCGGGATCGACGCGGAGGTGATCGACCTGCGCACCCTGGTGCCCGTCGACATCGAGGCCATCGAGGCCTCGGTGAGGAAGACCGGCCGCTGCGTCATCGTGCACGAGGCCACCCGCACCTCGGGCTTCGGCGCCGAGCTGTCGGCGCTGGTGCAGGAGGCCTGCTTCTATCACCTGGAAGCGCCCATCGAGCGGGTTACCGGATGGGACACCCCCTACCCCCACGCCTTCGAGTGGGACTATTTCCCCGGGCCCGAGCGTGTGGCCAAGGCCATGCGCCGCGTGATGGAGGGCTGAGCCGTGGGCCGTTTCACCTTCCGCCTGCCCGATGTGGGCGAAGGCACGGCCGAGGCCGAGATCGTCGCCTGGCACGTGGCCGTCGGCGACCGGGTCGAGGAGGACCAGCCGCTGGTCGACGTGATGACGGACAAGGCGACGGTGGAGATCACCTCGCCGGTGTCCGGCAAGGTCGTGGAGCGCCGGGGCCAGCCGGGCGAGATGTTCGCCGTCGGAGGCCCGATCGTGGAGTTCGAGACCGACGGCGGAGCCGCCGCGCCTGAACCGGTCATGGGCGTGCCGAACCCGACCGGCCAGCGCAACACCGAGGCTCGCGAAGCGCCGTCCACCACGCCGCAGACGGAGCGGCCGGGCGCCGCACCGGCCGTTTCACAGGCGAAGCCGTCGCCGACTATGGGCGGCTACACCTTCCGCCTGCCCGATGTCGGTGAAGGCACGGCCGAGGCCGAGATCGTGGCTTGGCACGTCAAGGCTGGCGACACGGTCGAAGAGGATCAGCCGCTGGTCGACGTGATGACCGACAAGGCGACGGTGGAGATCACCTCGCCCCGCGCGGGCCGCATCGCCTCGATCTGCGGGGAGCCCGGCAAGATGCTGCCGGTCGGCTCTCCGCTCGTGGTGTTCGCAGGCGAAGCGGGGGCCCTCCCCGGCGGTGAGCCGCATCCGGCCGCTCAGGGCGCCCCAGCGTCGCACCAGGTCGCGCCCGACGCGGTTCGGCCGTCGCCGCCTGCCAGCGCCCCTGCCTTCTATCGCAGCGAGGCCGAGCGCCCGCTGACCTCGCCCGCCATCCGCCGCCGCGCACGCGAGGCGAGCGTGGACCTGAATGCGGTGAAGGGCAGCGGTCCCGAAGGCCGCATCACCCTGGAGGACTTCGACGCCCACCTCGCCGCTCCGGCTGCGCCTACCGCCAGACCGCCTTCGCCGCCGCCCCCGCCTCGCGGCGCGCCCGTCGACGCCGCCTCCCGTGACGACGTCACCGAGGTCAAGGTCATCGGCCTTCGCC
>CAXTFJ010000261.1:0-2111 GCA_964243405.1 uncultured Lichenihabitans sp.
TTAAGCGTGGATCATGAGTTTCGTGACGGCCGGCTGCTCCTGCGCCGCACGTCGCAGGAGAGAGATCCGATCCTCAAGAGGCGAAGGCGCATTGAGGGCCAGGTACGCGGACTGCAGCAGATGCTGGAACAGGACCGCTACTGCCCGGACGAACTCCAGCAGGCGAACGCCATCATTGCGGCTGTTCGAGAGGTAGCTCTGATCCTTGCAAGCCAGCACCTGGAGGCTGGGGTCGAGCACGCGGCTCAGAGCGCAAATCCAACCGAAGCGCTGAAGGAGGTTAAGGGAGTCTTGCGGGCGGCCATCCGGCAAGCCTGACCGCGCGAGCGGCACTTATCTGAACGGAAGGGATCGAACCCATTGGGGAGGGAATGCTGCCGTGTCTAGCCAAGCAACTTCCCTGACAACGGGGGAGCCGCCGCCGCCGTGGCGACATTGACTGTGTTGTCAGATGTAAGACCGGATTTCGACCGCGCGTGCCTCGATCTGATTGCTCTGCTACCGCATGAAGGTGCTCGGTCCGGAAGGCGATAGGAACAGATGAATCGGAAGACTACTGAGGATCCTGACCACCCCTCCGCGACGGACGCCGCGGTCGCGCAGCCGTCGCACCGACCGCCGCCCGCCCCGGATCCGGAGGAGGAGCCCGAGGAGCGGCGCATCGTGCTGCCTCTGCTCTGCAGTTGCGCGGTGTTGATCGGGGTTGTCACCGGGGTCGGGGCGGTGGTGTTCCGGGACCTGATCGGTCTTGTCCACAACCTGTTCTTCCTGCAGACCTTTTCGGTCGCCTACGAGGCGAGCGTGTTCACCCCGCGCAATCCGTGGGGTCCGCTGGTGATCCTGGTGCCGGTCGTGGGTGGCCTCGGCGTCACGTGGCTCGTCTCGAATTTCGCGCCGGAGGCGAAAGGCCATGGCGTCCCGGAGGTGATGGATGCGATCTACTACAAACGGGGCCTGATCCGGCCGGCGGTCGCGGTGGTCAAGTCGTTGGCTTCAGCGCTCGCGATCGGGTCCGGCGCCGCCGTCGGCCGCGAGGGGCCGATCATCCAGATCGGATCCGCGCTTGGCTCGACGCTCGGGCAGATCGTGCCGATGCTGACCGGGCAGCGTATCGTCCTGGTTGCGGCCGGCGCCGGTGCCGGCATCGCATCGACCTTCAACACTCCGATCGGTGGCGTGCTCTTCGCGACCGAGCTCATGCTGCCCGAGGTCAGCGTCGACACGTTCCTGCCCGTTGCGCTCGCCACCGGCACCGCGACCTATGTCGGGCGGCTGTTCTTCGGGACTGCGCCGGCCTTCATTGTGCCGCCGGACCTCATGTTGACCGGCGCGCATGCCGCGACCCTGAAGGCGCTTGTACTCTACGCCGTGCTCGGCGCGATCACCGGTGCTGCCGCGGCGCTGTTCGTCCGCACGCTGCATTGGCTCGAGGACCTGTTCGACAAGGTCGACGGACGCTATGCGCGCCACGCGCTCGGCATGGCGATCGTTGGAGCGCTGTTCTACGGACTTCATCTTTTCGCCGGCCACTACTACGTCGAGGGCGTTGGCTACTCGACGATCCAGGCGGTGCTCGGCCGCCAGCTCAACGGCGCGATCTTCCTGCTGTTCCTGTTCGCGGCCAAGCTCGTCGCGACCTCCGTCAGCCTCGGTTCCGGTTCGTCCGGGGGGATCTTCTCGCCCTCGCTCTTCATGGGAACCGCACTCGGCGCCGGTTTCGCCGCCCTCGTCCGGGCCGCCGACCCGAGCGCCGACATCAGCCTCTCGGCCTTCGCCATGGTCGGCATGGGCGCGATGGTCGGCGGGGGCACCGGCGCGGCGATGACTGCGATCACCATGATCTTCGAGATGACCCGGGACTACGACATCGTGCTGCCGATGATCATCGCGGTGGCGGTGGCGCTCGGGACGCGCCGCCTGCTGTCGCGCGAGAACATGTACACCGCCAAGCTGGTCGGGCGCGGCCACCCAATCCCGAAGGCGTTGCACGCCAACATGTTCCTGGTCCGAAGCGCGATCGAGCTCATGAACCGCGACGTGCTCGTGCTCGACGAGGCAACGGCGTTCGAGTCCTACCGTGCGGAGGCGGGTCCGGATGTCCACCATGCAGT
>CAXTFJ010000261.1:2121-2626 GCA_964243405.1 uncultured Lichenihabitans sp.
ATGCAGTCCTCACCCGCACAATCGATCAAGGTGTTCGTGTCTCCGGTGTCCTTCGTGTGGACGCGACCTTGACGCTTGTGCTCGGCACCACGGGCACGGATGCAATCAAACTTGGCGATATCGCGACCGCGCCATTCGTGATCGTGGGCCCGAAAACGGTCGCTTTCGACGTGATCACCACGATGGAGCGCCGAAGGGCCGAGGCGGCTGTCGTGGTAGGATCACCCCCGTCGGGCGGTTTCGACCAGGTTTTGGGTCTCATCACGCACGAATCGATCGCAAGTGCAGTCGCGGCATCGATCCGTATCTATCCACGCTAGCGTGCGCCGCACCCTCGACGATGGAGACCTGCGGACGATGGACGCCCGTCATGGCAGCGATGGCGTCGTTCTTGCGCCCGATCGTCTCGATCACTGCCGCCGTGGAGACGCATCAGCAGACAGCACGCCGACCAGCGGCAGCAGCCTTGCATCGAGTTCCGGGCAGCCCTGAAGCCGGGTGAGCC
>CAXTFJ010000262.1:0-2623 GCA_964243405.1 uncultured Lichenihabitans sp.
GTCACCGGGTGCTCGACCTGGAGCCGGGTGTTCATCTCCAGGAAATAGAAGCTGCGATCCTGCCCGGCGACGAACTCCACCGTGCCGGCCGAGTCGTAGCCCACCGCCTTGGCCAGCGCCACGGCCTGCGCGCCCATGGCGGCGCGGGTCGCGGGGTCGAGAAGGGGCGAGGGCGCCTCCTCCACGACCTTCTGGTTGCGGCGCTGGATCGAGCATTCGCGCTCGCCCAGGTGGATGACGTGGCCGTGCTTGTCGCCCAGCACCTGGATCTCGATGTGGCGCGGGTCGGTGATGAACTTCTCGATGAACACCCGGTCGTCGCCGAAGGAGCTCGCGGCTTCCGAGCGGGCGCGCGCGAAGCCCTCGCGCACCTCGGCCGCCGTGCGGGCCACCCGCATGCCCTTGCCGCCGCCGCCCGCCGAGGCCTTGATCATCACGGGGTAGCCGATGTCGGCGGCGATCCGCGCGGCTTCCTCCGCGTCGGCGATCACGTCGAGGGAGCCCGGGACGGTGGACACGCCAGCGGCCTGGGCGGCCTTCTTGGATTCGATCTTGTCGCCCATGGCGCGGATCGCGGCGGGGTTGGGCCCGATGAAGGTGATCCCCGCGGTCGTGAGCGCCTCGGGAAAGGCCGCGCGCTCGGACAGGAAGCCGTAGCCCGGATGCACGGCATCGGCGCCCGTGCTCCGGCAGGCGTCCACGATGCGGTCGATCACGAGGTAGGACTGCGCCGCGGGCGCGGGCCCGATGAACACCGCCTCGTCGGCCTGCGCGACGTGCAGCGCGTCGCGGTCGGCCTCGGAATAGACCGCCACGGTGCGGATGCCGAGCCGCCGCGCGGTGCGGATGATGCGGCACGCGATCTCGCCCCGGTTGGCGATCAGGATCTTGGAGAACAAGGGCGGGACCTGGAGGGAACTGATGGGAGCGCGTGAGTAGGCGAGGGTGAGCAGGTTCTATGGCGTGCCCGGAAGCGCGGCAAGGCGGGCTCGCGGTCGGTCACCGATCAGGCTATGCTCGGTGCCGCACGGAGGAGCTATGACCGAGCGCGAACAGCTGACGATCACGTTGGAACCGGACCTGTCGGTGATGATCCAGGACGCGGTCGCCGTCGGTGACTACGCGTCGACCAATGCGGTCATCCAAGCGGCCCTGCGAGACTGGGAACGGAATCGCTTCGCCCAGTCTCAAGATGTCGCGTCATTGAAGGAAGACATCGGGAAAGGACTTGCCGACTTGTCCAGTGGTCGCTCGGAACCATTCGACACAGCTCGGATCGTCGAGCTCGGGAGACGACGATCAGCAAATCGCTCGACCTCCGCCTGACGGACGCAGCGAAGGGCGACCTCGTCGAGATCTGGTCTCACGTGGCGGCAGACGCTTCCGAAACGATCGCGACGCGGTTGATTGCCAGAATTCAAGCTGCTTGCGAGCTACTGTGCGATTTCCCACTCTCCTGCCCCGCGCGGGATTGGCTCGCACCCGGCCTGCGAGTGACATTCGAGCGCCGATACGCGATCTACTACACGCACGATGAGCGAGATCTAACGATCGTTCGGGTGCTGCACGGTGCGCGCGACATCGCGGCCATCGCCGAACGGGGCGGCCTCACCTGACTTGGCTCCTCCGCGCCTTCAGGGCAGTCCTGTCGGGGAAGCCTCACAGCGGGATGTTGTCGTGCTTCTTGGCCGGGATCTCCGGCTGCTTGGTGCGCAACATGGCGAGCGCACGGGCGATGCGGGGGCGGGTCGCGCGCGGCGTGATGACCTCGTCGATGTAGCCCCGCTCGGCCGCCACGAACGGCGACAGGAAGCGCTCCTCGTATTCCGCGGTGCGCGCCGCGAGCTTGCCGGCGTCGCCCGCGTCCTGCCGGAAGATAATCTCCACCGCGCCCTTGGCGCCCATCACGGCGATCTGCGCGGTGGGCCAGGCGTAGTTCACGTCGCCGCCGATGTGTTTTGAAGCCATCACGTCGTAGGCGCCCCCGAATGCCTTGCGGGTGATCACGGTGACGAGCGGCACGGTGGCCTGCGAATAGGCGAACAGCAGCTTGGCGCCGTGCTTGATGAGCCCGCCGTATTCCTGGGCGGTGCCGGGCAGGAAGCCGGGTACGTCGACGAAGGTCAGGATGGGAATCTCGAAGGCGTCGCAGAAGCGCACGAAGCGGGCGGCCTTGCGCGAGGCGTCCGAGTCGAGCACGCCCGCCAGCACGAGCGGCTGGTTGGCCACCACGCCCACCGTGCGGCCCTCGACGCGCGCGAAGCCCGTCACGACGTTGGCCGCGAACTTGGCCTGCAGCTCGAAGAAGTCGCCCTCGTCCACCACCTTGGCGACGAGTTCCTTGACGTCGTAGGGCTTGTTGGGGTTCTCGGGCACCAGGGTGTCGAGCGAGGCGTCCTGCCGCTCGGGGTCGTCGAAGGACGACAGCTCCGGCACGCCCTCGCGGTTGTTGGCCGGCAGGAAGTCGAGCAGGCGGCGGATCTGCAGCAGGGCGTCGACGTCGTTGTCGAAGGCGCCGTCCGCCACCGACGAGCGGGCGGTATGGATGCCGGCCCCGCCCAACTCCTCCGCGGTCACGGTCTCGTTGGTGACCGTCTTCACCACGTCCGGGCCGGTCACGAAC
>CAXTFJ010000263.1:0-2539 GCA_964243405.1 uncultured Lichenihabitans sp.
TGCAACGCGGTCCTTGCAGGCCTACCTCAATGCTACCTCGCCAAAGTAGTGCTAGTGCTTGAATGTCCGACTACGCGGTTTGGTAATGTGGAACCGTCCACCATGCGCATCTCGGATAGCTTCCGGAGGGTGCACGACGCTTCAATCGAAGCCGACAAGCACGTGAAGCGATTGCGTTCGACAGGTTACCGCGTGCTCTCCTACCGCATCCTCGACGCGGACGGCGATCCTGTTGATCCGCTCGGAGAAAAGCTGGTCTGACGCGAGACCAAGGATCGCGCTAATCATTGCCGCCGCGTCAGTTGCGTCAGGTTGCTTGTTTCACCTTTGGCCGACCGGGGCCGGGAAGGACATCAGCGTCGTTCCTAGCCGATGAGGGATGCCTACTCAGCATCCCCACTCGGCACGAGGCGACACCTGCCGCGCAACTTGGCGCCGATCGCGACGCATGCGGCATCCAGAGACGGAAATGGACCCGGGTCCATGTCGACCAATCGAGTCCCGGCTGACACGACAACATAGGACGTTCCACTGACGGAGACACTGCCGGCCTTGCGTCCGAGCAGGTCAACGATCTTCCATTGGTCGCCGTCCACCGGCCGCATCTCCACATCCATCGTCGAAACCTCTATCAGGGACAGGTGATGTTTTAGCTGCGGCGTCGGTCGGAAGCGCACGGGGCGACTTGGTGCCCCCTGCCAGGGCGTCCATGCCCGCGAATAGGATCTAAAGGAGCCGATGTGACCTACCCCGACCCATCCCGCCGTGACCTCCTCCGCACCATCCGAGCCCGCTTCCCCTCGGCTGAGCAGCAGTTCCCCTGGTTGGTTACCGCCGTCCTTGCGCTGGGCTTCGGCGTCCTGTGGCTGTGGATGCTCGAGGTATCGCACCGCTGGATCAGGCGTGAGGTCCGGATGGTGCGGCTCGGTCGGCATCGGCCGGGGATTGTGCCGGAGGCGCTTCAATCGAGCGATGCGCCGCTATGATCCGTCGCCGCCGCCCGCATGGCCTTCTTCAAACGATCCGAGCCCGCCTTCCTTCGGCTGAGCAGCAATCCCACTACCTTGAGTTAGCGGCAATCGCGTTGGGCATTCTGGACGTGTTCATTCTCACGTTGCGGTTCTAGCGCCGCTATGATCCACCTCGGCCACGCCCTCCTCGCGCTGCTGCGACGCCTTCGAGGGCAGATCACGCCCAGCCGAAACCCATCCCAGCGCACCCGCCTTGCTCGTGTCCTGTGGCCCGTTTCGGGCGACAACAGGCTCATGCGCGTGGCGCTCGTCTTGACGGGCGGAGTGTCGGCGCTGTGGGTGGCACGGGCTGAGGGATGGATGGGGTGAGGCGCTCGGAGAACGGCGGCGAGTCGGGCGTGAAGCTGAGTACCCGGTCTTGATCACCGGGCTTCAGATCCGAAAGGCGCGCCGGTTGCTGAGGTGGCCGGTCTACCGGATGGCGCAGCGTTGCAAGGTGAGCATCACAACGATGGCAAAACTCGAGCGACCGGAACGACCGCCCGGGATTTCTGATGCCACGCTCGTCAGGATCAAGGCCGCCCTGGAGGCGGCCGGTGTCGAGTTCGCCCCCGATAACGGCGATGGAACAGGAGTGCGACTGAGGCAGGGCCCGTGATCCCCATTGACGCGATCGAGGACGCCCTCGACCAGGCCGACGTCCGCGAGGTCGAGCGGGCGTTCGGCGCCCTCGTGGACTTGCCGCATGGCGAGAAGATCGGCGGCTCATTCTCGGCCGACAGGCTCGACGGGCTGCTTGGGCGGGTGGCGAAGGTCATGCAATTCGACCAGAGCCCCGCGCCGGACGTAATGCGCGATGCCATCCGAAAGCAGCTCTTCCTTTCCCTCCAAAAGGGCGCCAGCTACGCGAACGCCGCCGCAATCGTGGCGAGGCACCGGGACGTGTGGCGGGCGGCGTTCCTGGCGCATCTGAGCGGTGGGCAGGGGTGAGACGGGCGGCGCGAGAGGGTCGAGGTTCCGGGAGAATGCCGATCCTCCGCCAGTCCCGCTGGACCGCGCCCTCGCCTGCCTGCTCGGCATGGACGGCGGCCTCGCCAGCCTGAGGCGGGCAGGAGCGCGCACCGTGATCGACCGTCTCACCGTTCCGCGTATGTCTGATCGGCAGCTTTGTGATGACGTGGCCAGGAAACAAGCGGGTGCGAGCCCCAAAGGTGGACGGGATTGCGTCTTGTAGGAGCGGCACCGGAGCGCGCGGCGGCGAGGCAGGGGCGTCCGGCATTGATGCGGGTTCGGTGGCCCGTGGGCGCGCCGACCGGCGAAGAGCGCGAGCGGGCACACGCGGCCGCCGCGGCGTTGCGCTAAGCCATCGCCGACCTGTCCACGATGGGCGCGAAAGCTGTTATGCACATCGACTACAGCCGGCCCCGCCGTGGCGAACGGTTGACGACCTGGGCTAACCTGCCGGGCTTCGTGCGCGCGTCCGGGCCGGTGTACCGCCATGTCCTGCTGCCCCGCTAGGGCCTGTTAGGCCTTGATCCAATCCCAAGCTGCGGCGAGGTGGAGGACAC
>CAXTFJ010000264.1:0-2534 GCA_964243405.1 uncultured Lichenihabitans sp.
CTGACAACTCAGCGACAGCCCATCAGCAGACATCATCAGAAGTGAGTCAGACCCATCGTTGGAAGCGAATTGACATTCTCCGGCTGCTACCAGCAGGCGTTCACTGAAGCTCGATTGGCCAGGACGCGCGCGGACCAACGAGTACCGACATCACAGCTTCCAACCGACCCGATCGTGGATAGGGCAGATCTTCCCTTCCTGCACAATGTGATGGAAGCAGCGCGCACGGAGCCGACCCGTCGATTCCCACCTTTAGGGCTGATCGTAGCGGCTTGAGGCTCATGCTTCGACGGTGGTGCCAGCCGTTGTAAGGCCGCGCCGTCGTGCCAGGGCTGCAAGCCGGGAAGGTGCGGCTATTACGACCGTCCACCCCGCGCCGGCTTGCCGCGTGGGACTGGCGGAGGTTCGGTGTTCCTCCTGGACGCCGGCCCTCTCGCGGCCGCTCGGCCCTTTTGCTCCGCCAGCATCCTGGCACATTATAGAAATCCATCCCGAATGATCCCTATGCGGAAAACGGGCGAGGTGAGGTAGGCGTAGTGCTCGATCGGCGTCGACCTCTCGCCTTCGCTCGGGCCTCATGGCTCACCGCCCGGCATCCTCACCGTAAGCTGCTCGCCATCCGTGAACTCGACCCCCGGCAGCCTCCAAGGCGGCCCTGATCCGGGTGAGCGTGCCGTTGTGCAGCTTGGGCTGACCGTCTGCCTTTTCCGCCCTGGCGATCGCCACAGAGGCCACATTGCACCGTCTGGCCAAATCGCAGGCTGGTATTTTTGAGCAGCCTCCGCGCCTCCCGGATCTGCATCCCGGTGATCATCGCGCCCTCAGTTTCACACCCGGCGCGCCGTCGTTGGTGAGCTCGACGCCGGCCCACTCTTTATAACCGATCAGGACCGCGTCGCTATATCAGATCGGCCTCGGCCACCACCGGTCAAGATGGCCCCACTCTCATCACGCGCCGGAGGTCCTCGCTTACGCGCTGCCAATGCCCAGGCGGAAACAGGTCGGCGCCGATGCCGTGCCGTTCCGCTTCGGCTTGCTCGCAGGCCACTATCTAGGCCCACCTCACTCCGAGCCGCCGGATCATGTCTTCGGCATCGGTGAACGCCTGCCCTCCGGCGATCCGCCTGTCCGCATCGCTCCGTGCAGGTGCGCGATGACGGCGGAAGCGACGAAGGAAATTCGGAAACCTGAACAGGGTTACCTATTGGTGATCGAGACGGTGTGGCGCCGAAGCCCGTTCGAAAACATGGCTTCCAGTACCATGGTGTCGGAACCAGGTGACATCGCCGTGTAGTCGACCTCCGTTCCTATGAACTGTGCACCCAAGCACGTTCCGCTGATCGACACTTTGGCGACGTAGGGAACGTTCTCTCGTTGCGAAACCGTGCCACGAGCTGGCGCCCTCGCAATCCGGATTTCGGGTGGAATGCTCCTCGTGCAGTCTTTGCTGTGACCGCCGAATGTTCCGACCTTCCCTGTCTCACCGACCCTCAGGCGGAGGGCCGAACGCGTGACTTGGTCGGCGGCACTTGCCATCTCGGCTGTGGCGAGAAACGATCCCCAAACGCCGAGAAGCATGCACAGCTTGAGACGACGAAGGTGTTTCGACATCATCGGACCGCTCCTGTGACATGCAGGATCATCAGCCCGCCTAGCGGCGCTGATGATCGCTCGTCAACAAGGCTAGTGATCCCTCTCCGTCCCGACAACCATGCCCACAAGGGCCACAAAGCCCCACAGGATGCCCCCTAACCGGGCCACTAATCAGGTGCCCCCACACCACATGCACTAAGCGCTCAACCGCTCGCCTCACGGTTCGAAAATGAAACTTCTCGCCTGGCCGTGGTCGTCCGATTGCGAAAGCGCCGCAGCAGCGAGAGGAGGGCTTGCCCGATTCGGATCATCGTCGGTTCAGCACGCCGGGGAACTGACCCCCATCGCCGAAGTACGACCAGGCAAGAGCGCAGAAGGCGCGGGGCTGCTCGACCGCAAGGACTTCGAATTCGGCCCTGATCAGCCCGGCCAGCGGCCGGTATCGGCCCCTCAGGTTAGCAGGATCGAAGCGATACAGCGCCGCTAGGTGGTGGGCGTGCCGAAGGTTAGTGGCGAGGTGCGGGCAGTAGTGTCCGGCGGCGCCGATGAGCGCGAACGCGCGGATGGCGGCGACCTGTTCGTGCGACGGTCGGTCGGCTGGAAACTGTGCGAGTGCGGGTGTCGCGGTGACGATCACCGCAAGGAAAGCTTGGCCGAAGCGATTCGCGTCGGCACTCCTGGCTTCAACATCGCCAGTAAGCGAGCGCCCGGTTCATGGTCGACGAACTCGATCAGGCAATCAGGGAAGGCCTTGAGGAAAGCCGCATAGGCGTCCTTCAGCGCGTCAGCCAGCACGAAGCTGATCTGCGTCGTGGGCAGTTCACCCGCAAGTCCGGCCGTTCGGATGATCCGGGCTGAGAAGGATGTCACTGCACAACCTCGACAACCCGCTGCACGCAGAGAAGCGTCACCACGACGCCCAGCGCGACCGCGACCCCGAG
>CAXTFJ010000265.1:0-2453 GCA_964243405.1 uncultured Lichenihabitans sp.
ATCCAGTACGGCACGTCGAACTTGATCGCGATCGCCTCGCCGCTACCCTCGCGCATAAAGCCCGTGTCGCACAGCACGACCCGGCCGGCCTGTCGGGCGAGCACGAAGGAGAACGGCAGGTCGTGCACCTCGTCGAAGGGCGCGCCGTGGATCAGCCCCGCCATGCGCTGCTGGCGGGAGCGGGCGAACTCGATGACGTGCACGGCCCAGGTGCCCTTCGGTGCGTCGGTCATGGTCAACTCTCCGCGATGGAGCGGCCGAGGCTCGACAGGCCTACCGCGACGATGAGGATGGCGCCCTGCAGCATGTACTGCGAGAAGGTCGGGGCCCCGAAGATGTTCAGGCCGTTGAACCCGAACGCGATGATGAGGGCGCCGATCAGCGTCCCGAGCACGTGGAACTCGCCATCCCGCAAGGTCGCAGAGCCCAGGAACACGGCCGCGAACGCGGTGAGCAGGTAGCTGTCGCCCGCGCTCGCCGTGCCGCTGCCCAGGCGCGAGGCGAGCAGGACGCCGGTGAGCGCCGCGCAGGTGCCGGAGATCACGAAGCCCAGGATCTTGATGCGATCGACGTCGATCCCCGCGAGCCGGGCAGCCGCCGGATTGCCGCCCACGGCCTGTATCTCCTGACCGAGCGCCGTGCGCTCGACCAGCACCCAGAGACTACCGACGATGACGATCACCACGATGATGTCGTTCGGGATGCCGAACAGCCAGCGGCCGAGCGACAATTGCAGGAACGCCTCGGGTACACCCGCCACGATTGGCACGCCGGCCGAATAGGCGAAGGCGAGCCCGGTCAGGATCGTGCCGACCCCGAGCGTTGCGATCACGGAGTTCACTCGGACCTTGGTCACGATGAGGCCGTTGACGAGGCCGATCAGGGCACCCGCTAGGAGGACGATCACGATGGCGACCGCGATCGGCAGCTTGCTCGAGACGATCAGGCCCGTGACCAGGATGCCATGGAGGCTGGCCGCGAAGCCGATCGACAGGTCGAGTTCGCCAACCACGACCGCCAGCGTCAGGCCGGCCGCGATGATCATGGCGAGCGAAGCCTGGTTGAGCACGTTGGTGAAGTTATTGACGGTCGGGAACGCGCGCGGCGACAGTACCGCGAAGGCGACGATCATGGCGACGAGACCGAGGATCGTGGCGTAGCGGGCAAAGAACCCCAAGGACGCCTTGGCGCGCGGCGACAGCCGACGACGGGACGCGAGGACGGCGGTCATGACGATGCTCCAGCGAGGGCCGGTTCGGCGTAGCTGGCCTCGATGATGGCGTTGCGGCTGACGTCGGCGCCGCCGAGCTCACGGACGACGCGTCCCTCCGCCATGACGAGCACCCTGTCGCAAAGGTCGGGCAGTTCGTCCGGCTCGGATGAGATCACCAGAACCGCCATGCCCTTGCTTGCGAGGTTACGGATCAGGCGGTGGATCTCGGCGCGGGCTCCGACGTCGACGCCCCGGGTCGGCTCGTCGAGGATCAGCACCTTGGGTCCACGCAGCAGCCAGCGCCCGATCACCACCTTCTGCTGGTTGCCGCCGCTGAGCCGTCCGACGGGTGTCTCGATGTCCGGAGTCTTCACGGCGAGATCACGGATCGTGGCGAGCGACAGGGAAGACCGGCGCCGATTATCGATCAACGGCAGTGAGGGGCTATGGACGATGCGGGCGAGGTTGGAGAGCTGGAGATTGAACGCCACGCTCTTCGTCAGCAGCAGCCCCTCGGCCCGCCGTTCCTCCGGTACGAGCCCCATTCCCGCTCTTACGGCAGCAGCCGGCGAGCGGGGCGCGAAGGCTCTGCCGTCGAGCGTCATGGTTCCCGTATCGGGCCTGTCGGCCCCGTAGATCAGTCGCGCGAGTTCGGTCCGGCCCGCCCCGACAAGGCCGCCGATGCCGAGCACTTCGCCGCACTTGAGGTCGAAGCTGACGCCCCGGACGCGCGGGTGGCGCGCCAGGCCGCGGATGCTGAGCGTCGTGGCGCCGCTCACCGGCTGCGCCGCAGATCTTGCGAACCTCTCGACGTCGCGGCCGACGATAGCCTGGACCAGGGCCGCCCGGGTTAGCCCGGCGCCTTCCATCTCGGCGACCGAGCGCCCGTCCCGGAAGGCCGTCACGCGGTGACAGAGGCGCAGCACCTCGTCGAGCCGGTGCGACACGTACAGGATCGCCACGCCCGATCTGGCCAGATCCTCGATGATGGCGAAGAGCTTCTCCCCCTCGCTGGCCGATAGCGAGGCCGTGGGTTCGTCCATGACGATCAGGCGGGCCTTGCGGATCAGCGCGCGGCAGATGTTGACGAGCCACTTCTCGGCCGTCGACAGCTTCTTGACGTTCGCGAAGAGCGGCGCCGTCAGGCCGACCTGCGCGGCGACCGGGGCGACGTCGCGTGCGATCCCGCGCCAGTCGATCAGGCCGAACCGAGCCCTCTTGGGCAGGCCGAGCATGAGGT
>CAXTFJ010000266.1:0-2359 GCA_964243405.1 uncultured Lichenihabitans sp.
ATCTGCGTGGAGCTCTTCGGCTCGCTCGCCCTCACCGGTCTCGGCCACGGCACCGGCTGCCCCACCCTGCTCCGCCTCTCCGGCCACGCCCCCCACACCATCGACCTCGCCTTCGTCTTCGGCACGTGGCCGGGCTGGGCCGGGTCACCCATGCTGCATGGAGCCGACAGCGCCGTGATGGACGACCTCTCGGCGGCGATGCGGCGGGCGGTGGCGCAGTTCGTCACAACCGGCGTGCCGCAGGCCGGGACCTATGAGGAGTGGCCGACGTATCGTCCAGGTCGCATGGTCATGCGATTTGGCCGCCGGATCGGGGCTTTGGCGGAGGCAGGGGGCCTGCTCGGCCGCAGGTCGGCACCGGCCTGATCGCCAGGGGATGGTTCCGTTGACCGGCAACGGTCAAACGCCTGGGGCTCCGGTCGAGTGCCAGCCCATCGGCGCAGGCGGGCAGCGGACCGATCGCTTGCGGTCAGATCCGCCGTGACCCGATAGCCAGCAATGCGCCGACAACCGCTGTCGCCAATCCGCGGTAGATCCAAGGGCTCTGGTCGATCATGAAGCTACTGGCCGGGTAGGGGAAGTATCCCGATCCCTGTCCCATCCAAACCAGGCCGGTCAGCACGGCGAGCAGGCCGATGCCCAGCAGTGCCCGTCGCAAGATCGTCACCGATACCGTCCGAGTCGGTCGCGCTGCGAGTCGGACATCAAGCGGCGTCCACGGGGCGGCCCCGGACGGCCGCTCCCTCGTCCATGATCAGGTGGTAGACCCGGCCCTTGAACAGCGGCATTACGGCGGCGATCGTTTCGCGCACTTTCAGGCGGACCTCGCTTGCGAGCGCCGCGTGCATCGTCGCCAGGGACTCGAAGGTGAGATCGAACTGGACATACACGGGCGGGGCGCCCGGTTCCGTCTCCGCCGGGCGCCGAAGCCGCACCTCTATCAGGCCTGGATATGTGGCGATCGCTTGCAGCACCGTTTCGGCCATGTGGCGGTCGAAGGTCTCGCGGTCGGCGTCATCGACGCTGCCTTCTAGAACAGCCGTGCGAATGATCAAGATGTTGGCTCCGTAGCTACGGGCCCGTTCGTGACGGCGAGGGAGAAGGCAAAAGTCACGAGCCGGCTAGGTCACGGAAATAGGGTTCGACGGTTCCGCTCAATTTCGTGGTCAGGGGGTTGCCGCGACGGTCCAATGTCTTGCCCACCGCCACCCGTATCCAACCCTCGCTGACGCAGTATTCCTCGACTGTGGTTTTCTCCACGCCGTTGAAGCGGACCCCGATACCCCGGACGAGGAGATCGGCGTCATGATGCGGGCTTGCTGGGTTTGTGGAAAGACGATCGGGCGGAGTGGATGTCGCGGTCATGAACACGGGCCTTAGCTAGGGGGCCTCAAATAGGCAGCCTTGGAAGTTTGACTGCCTGGCTTCGGGCAGGTCGCCGGCGCTGCCGTCTAGCGACCTTTGTTCTTCCGACGCGCATACCGTTCGTCCCGCGCCGCTTTCTGTTCGGCGGCTAGCGCGAGCGCGCGGGCTTTGTACTCGGCCTGCGCCTGGGCGGCGTCGTTCGCTTTTTTGGCGATGTAAGCCGCCTCCGCAACCTTCTCGGCTTCCAGTTTGGCGACCTGTTCGGCCTTTTCGGCGGCGATCCTGGCAGCCTCCGCCTCTCGCGCAGCTCGGCGTTCCGCCGCGCGTTGTTCGCGCGCCTCGGCCACGGCCTTCATTGCCGCCTGACGCTCGGCGGCGGCTGGGTCGTCAGCCGCCTGCTTGGTTTTGAACTTCTCCAGCAGGGCTTGTCGCGCCTTGGCTGAAGCGTTGAGGCGGTCGGCGGCGTTCGGTTGCTTGTAGGCAGGCATGCGGTGGGTCTTAGAAATTTCTGCGGGCGCCGCCAAGGGGCTGATGCGCATTATCTTCCCGAGGCGCGGGCTGGAGCGGTCACGTTATCGACTGTATCTGGTCCCGCGGTCGGAAAACCGCTTACTCTGGCGTCGTTCGAACGAGGGGATATCGGCATGCCAGAGATCGTTGTGTTTGCTGCCACCGGGCGCACGACGGAGCAGAAGCGAGGGCTCGCCAAGGACCTGACGGAGGCGATGGTTCGCAATTTTCAGGTTCCGGCAGAGTCCGTCACCGTCCAGATCGTGGAGTCCGCGTTGGATTCGAAGGCAAAGGGCGGCGTTTTGTTTTGTGACCGATAGCCGGGTCGAGCATCTTTGGATGCAGTCGCAACGGGCGAAGCGGCTGCGTCCACGGGTGGAGGGGGGCAATCCAAGCCGGAGTGCAGTCATCGCATTTCGAAACGAAGGCATGTCCCCGGCGGGATTCGAACCCACGGCCCCAGGATTAGGAATCCTGTGCTCTA
>CAXTFJ010000267.1:0-2338 GCA_964243405.1 uncultured Lichenihabitans sp.
GGCACGATATGGTCGCAGCCCCGGACAACCGAGTAGCTGTAGTGATAGTAGCCGCCGCCGTTGGCGCAGCTGCCCATGGAGATGACCCAGCGCGGTTCCGCCATCTGGTCGTAGACCTTGCGCAGGGCCGGGGCCATCTTGTTGGTCAGGGTGCCGGCTACGATCATGACATCCGACTGGCGCGGGCTGGCACGCGGCGCGAAACCGTAGCGCTCGGCGTCGTAGCGCGGCATCGACATGTGCATCATCTCGACCGCGCAGCACGCCAGGCCGAACGTCATCCACATCAGCGAGCCCGTGCGGGCCCACTGGATGAGGTCGTCGGTGGCCGTGACCAGGAAGCCCTTGTCGGCCAACTGATCGTTCATGCCCAGGAAGAACGGGTCGTCGTTACCCAGGGGGCGGCCGGTGCGCGGGTCGACGAGACCTTTCGGCGCGGGGGCCACCATGGTCTTGGAGGCGGTCGGGCTCAGTCCCATTCCAGGGCGCCTTTTTTCCACTCGTAAACGAAGCCGACCGTGAGGACGGCGAGAAACACGATCATCGACCAGAAGCCCACGGCACCGATCCCGCGGAACGCGACCGCCCAGGGGAACAGGAAGGCCACCTCGAGGTCGAAGATGATGAACAGCAGCGACACCAGATAGAAGCGGACATCGAACTTCATCCGGGCGTCGTCGAAAGCGTTGAAGCCGCACTCGTAGGCCGAAAGCTTCTCGGCATCGGGCGCCTGATAGGCGACGAGGAACGGCGCCAGCAGCAGCGCTCCCGAGATCACCGTCGCGATCACGATGAAGACGATCAGCGGCAGGTAGTCGCCAAGAAGGGTCGGCATGTCACCATCCGCGAGCTTGCATCAAAAAGGCAGGCTCGCGAGGCGCCCGTCCGAGCACCGGACACCCGCCCTCCCCGTGAGCTTCAGGTAAAGCACCCCAGAGGAGCGCACAAGCTCCAATGGTGCCGCACCGCAACGTGTTTGGAGGTTTTCCAGACTGGAAGGGGATCAAAGCCGCTGATCAGCGAAGGCGTCGGCCGCGAGCCGAATGGCGAGAGAGACGGGACTCGAACCCGCGACCTCCGGCGTGACAGGCCGGCGCTCTAACCAACTGAGCTACTCCCCCGCGAGACCGTTCGGCACGGGGCCGCGTCGCTCGGAGGAGTGCGGGATAGGGCACGAGCGTTGCCCTTGTCAAGCACGACGGGCGATGGCCGCAGCGCACCATGGCCGGAGGGCTCATTCCCCTGCGAGAGCCGCCAATCAAGCCGTGGGCTGCCAGCGACGCCTTGCGACGTGAAGCTTGGCGAGAGCGGTCCACCGACACGCTCCGGACTCGACGGCGCAGCCGAACGCTCTGTCAGATCTGCCGCATGCGAGAGGCGAGCAACGACCGGCGCGCTCGCGGCTGACGCGAGCGCGAAGAGTTGGAGTCCGGTGAGACGGTCAGCGCTGGACGGCCGAAACGCGCCGATCAAACGCCCAGGGCGCCCCTGACCTCGCGCAACTGGTCGACCTTCTCCTGAGCGAGACGGCGCGCCTCGGCATCCGGCGCGTCGGCGACATCGTCACCGGCGTCCTTGATCTCGGCGTCCAGTTTGGCCGCGTCGAGTTCGTCCAAGGGGATCGCGGTTTCGGCCAGGATCGTCAGGCCCGACGGGTTCACATCCGCGAAGCCGCCGCGGACGTAGAGCTTGGTCTGTCTGCTGCCCCCCTCCGCGATGGTTACGACACCCGGCTTCAGCGTCGACATCAGCGGCGCATGGTCCTTGAGCACGGTGAACTCGCCTTCGGTGCCGGGCACCACCACCGACTCCACCTCGCCCGTGAACAGCAGACGCTCCGGGGAAACGAGTTCGAAAGGAAACGCGGCCATGGAACTCCCCTCAACACTCAGATCGGCGCGCGGGCGTCAGGCCGCCTTGGCGAGCCGCTCGGCCTTTTCCTGCGCTTCCTCGATCGTGCCCACCATGTAGAAGGCCGCTTCCGGAAGGTGGTCGTACTTGCCCTCGACGAGGCCCTTGAAGCCCTTGATGGTGTCGGCCAGCGGCACGAGCTTGCCGGGTGAGCCGGTGAACACCTCGGCCACGAAGAAGGGCTGGCTGAGGAACCGCTCGATCTTGCGGGCGCGGGCCACCGCGATCTTGTCCTCTTCGGACAGCTCGTCCATGCCGAGAATGGCGATGATGTCCTGCAGGGCCTTGTAGCGCTGCAGGACCTGCTGGACCTGTCGGGCCACCCCGTAGTGCTCGTCGCCCACCACGTTGGGGGACAGCATGCGCGAGGTGGAGTCGAGCGGGTCGACGGCGGGGTAGATCCCCTTCTCGGCGATCGAGCGCGACA
>CAXTFJ010000268.1:0-2327 GCA_964243405.1 uncultured Lichenihabitans sp.
GTCGAGATGGACGGCTTCGAGGCCAATGAGGGCATCATCATCGTCGCGGCGACCAATCGCCCCGACGTGCTCGATCCCGCGCTGCTGCGTCCGGGCCGCTTCGACCGCCAGGTGATCGTGCCCCGCCCCGACATCGACGGCCGCGACAAGATCCTCGCCGTCCACGTCAAGAAGGTGCCGACCGCGCCCGACGTCGACATGCGTACGATCGCGCGCGGCACGCCCGGCTTCTCGGGCGCCGATCTTGCCAACCTCGTCAACGAGGCGGCTCTGCTCGCCGCGCGCAAGGGCAAGCGGCTGGTCGCGATGAAGGAGTTCGAGGAGGCCAAGGACAAGGTCATGATGGGCGCCGAGCGCAAGTCCATGGTGATGACCGAGGACGAGAAGCGCTCGACCGCCTATCACGAAGCGGGCCATGCGCTGGTCTCGCTGCACGTGCCGGGCTGCGATCCGCTCCACAAGGTGACGATCATCCCGCGCGGCCGCGCGCTGGGCGTCACCTGGAACCTGCCCGAGCGCGACCGCTATTCGATGAACATGAAGCAGATGAAGGCGAAGCTCGCGCTCTGCTTCGGCGGCCGCATCGCCGAGCAGCTGATCTACGGCATCGACGAGCTCAACACCGGCGCCTCCAACGACATCCAGCAGGCGACCGACATGGCGCGCTCGATGGTGATGGAATATGGCATGAGCGAGAAGCTCGGCTGGCTGCGCTACCGCGACAATCAGGACGAGGTGTTCCTGGGGCACTCGGTGAGCCGCGCGCAGAACATGTCCGAGGAGACCGCACGGCTGATCGACAGCGAGGTCCGCCGGCTGGTCGAGGAGGGCGAGAGCCATGCACGCCAGGTGCTCACCGACAATCTCGACGAGCTGCACAAGCTGGCGCTCGCCCTGCTCGAGTTCGAGACGCTGACCGGCGACGAGGCCAAGAAGGCGATCAGGGGCGAGGACATCGGCCGCGACGACCGCGACAAGCGCGCGTCGCAGCCGCGCGCGGCGACCGGCTCGTCGATCCCCAAGTCGCGCCGCCCGGGTGGCGGCGGAGCCTGGGGCGATGCGGCGCCGCAGGGGGCGTAAGGCCCACTTCCTCGCGGGAGCTATCAGGAGGCCGGGGCAGCGATGCTCCGGCCTTTTTTGCTTGCGGGTCGGAGCGGGCGGGAGCGGGCGAAAAGTGTCCCGCCCTGTCTACCGTCACTCCCGCGGACGCAGGAATCCATAAGCCCGACGGATTAGGAGAGAACATCGCGCGCTAGCTGCGCCGCGCGTATGGATTCCCGCCTTCGGGAATGACGGGATTTGGTGGATTTCGCCCCGACAGCTTTATGCGCTGAATGACGGCTCAGCGGTTAGAAGCGGACATCATTTCCTGCCAAAGGGCCGGGAAGTGCGAGACGAGTTTGACGCCGTCTCGTGTCTGGGACTTGGCCGAAACGTAATTTCCGGTTGGGAATAGCAGTAATGCCCGCCCACCGAGTTCTCGATTGTTTGTCGTGCTAAACACGAGAGATCCACGACGGTCGTCTATTGCGGCTTTCAGCTGATCCCAACGCACAAACCGCTCCGCTGTTGTCTCGGGCCGGAAACGAAGTCCGTCCGACGAGATGACCACAGCGGGTTTGATGTCGCGCTGTCTGCGCCGCCAAGTGGCGATAAAAAAGCCCATGAAGCATGCGGCCAACCCTAAAGCGACGATCAGCCGCCCAGACGTGAGAGGTTCTGACCGCCACCCTATAGCGAGAAACAACGAGAGGCCGATCCAAGCGCCCCAAAACCCGAACTGCCAGAGCCCCGGCGGCTTTGAATAGAAGGCAAGGGGCTGCTCGATCACGAGAAACCTGTAGCGTGACACGCTGCGTGAATGAAAGCCCGCTTTCGGCAAGAGCGGTCATTGCCAATCGATTGCCTGAACGACTGAACGTGGGCGAAAGCGGCTGAAAGCCCTCCCTGAAAGGGAGGGGTTTGGGGTGGGTTGGTCTCCGGATCACCGTTATGTCCGCCTCAGGCGAACCCACCCCCGACCCCTCCCTTTCAGGGAGGGGAGATGATGACGGCAAACGGGGGCGGTAGCGCATCCCCATTTGAGCCTTGACATTTTTAGCCATATAGGTTATATGCGCTTCCCGTTCGGTCCGCGCGCCTGACGAGGCGCCCGGTCGAGCGGGATGGGACGGCGCCGGGGCCACGGCACCGGCGACCGTCCGAACGGCCGGCGCACTGGCATCCGGAGGGATGTCCTTGCTCTTGTCCGCAACCAGGCCAGCACCTGCTTGCCGCCTCCCGTGCCACGCGGAGACCGGCAGATAACCAGGTGTCCGCCCCAACCG
>CAXTFJ010000269.1:0-2315 GCA_964243405.1 uncultured Lichenihabitans sp.
GGCTCGCCTCCACCGCGGCGGCCGCGGCGCGGAGCTGGGCGGCGTAGCCCGACCACTCCTGACCGACGGTGAGCGGCGTCGCGTCCTCCAGGTGTGTGCGGCCGGTCTTGATCACGTGCATCCACCTGTCCGCCTTACCCTCGATCGCGGTGGCGAGTCGGTCGAGCTCGGGCAGCAGGCGGTCGTCGAGCACGTCCAGCGCGGCGATGTGCATGGCCGTTGGGAAGCTGTCGTTGGAGCTCTGCCCCATGTTGACGTCGTCGTTGGGTGCGACCGGTTGCTGCGTGCCGAGTGTACCGCCGAGCAGCTGGATGGCGCGGTTGGAGAGCACCTCGTTGACGTTCATGTTGGACTGCGTGCCCGAGCCGGTCTGCCAGACGAAGAGCGGAAAGTGCTCGTCGAGCCGGCCGGCGATCGCCTCGTCGGCGGCGCGCACGATGGACTCGGCCTTCCAGTCCGGCAGGCGCTTCTCGGTCTGGTTGACCAACGCGCACGCCTTCTTGACGACGCCGTAGGCGTGGTAGACCGCCTTCGGCATGCGGTCGTCACCGATGGAGAAGTGCTCGAGCGATCGCGCCGTCTGCGCCCCCCAGTATCTGTCGGCCGGAACCTCGACCTCGCCCATGGAGTCGAATTCGCGCCGCGTGCCGGAAGCGTCAATGCCAATCGGCACGTCCTTCAACGTCGTGTGGTCCTTTGATCCCAGTCCGACCATGGCGGTGCTCCTTCCATCGTGTCTGCGCTCCTTCGTGGGCGGAATAGGCCGCCCCGGATCAACGGCGTTCGGACCCATGGGCGACCTGCCCAATCCAAGTCCGGACGTCGCGCGGGCGTCTTAAGTGCGATTCGGATCGATGATCGGACCACCGTGTCGCGGGCTGCGCGCGCGATGGCTGGCGAGGATGCGGGACGGTATTTCATCTTTGAACCAGCGGTGGCGTAGGCAATTAGCGGCGTGCGCCCGGGATCGGACACGCCGACCGTCGGGATGGGCGTTCAGACATTCTCGATCTTGAGCACGTGTGCGGTATCGGAGCGGGTGCGGCGGCAGACCTCGGCATCGACTTTGAGGTCGATGCCGTAGGTCGGGATCACCTCCCGCAGTCGCGCGCCCCATCCGTCCTTCAGCCGGTCGGAGAAGCATCGTTCGAGCACCTGCAGAGCGATGTAAGCGGCCGTCGACGCTCCTGGCGAGGCGCCCAGAAGGGCCACCAGCGACGCGTCGGCCGCGGACACGATCTCCGTCCCGAACTGGAGCGTGCCCTCCTCGTGCTTGAACCAGCCGTGGCTCTCGTGCGGCTTGATGGTCTGCACGCGCTGGCCGGCGACGGCCTCCCGCCAGTCTTTGCGGACCGCGCGCGGGTAGTACTGCTTCAGCGTCGCGAACTGGTGTGTCGCGCTCTGCATGACCTCGCCGATCAGGTACTCGGACAGCTTGACGTTGTCCCGCGCCACATCGAGCAATGGTAATATGTTGTCGTGGCTCAGCGAGGTGAAAAGGTCGCCGAACGAGCCGTGCTTCAGGAACTTGCTCGAGAAGCCCGCATAGGGGCCGAATAGCAGCGAGCGTTGGCCCTCGACGATGCGCGTGTCCAGGTGGGGTACCGACATCGGTGGAGAGCCCGAGGCCGCCTTTCCGTATACCTTGGCGTGATGCTTCCCGCTCACCTCCTCCGCGTCGCATCGCAGCCAGATGCCGCTGACGGGGAAGCCGCCGTAGCCCTTGCCCTCAGGGACGCCGGACTTCCGCAGGAGCGGCAGTGCGCCCCCGCCGGCGCCGACGAAGACGAACTTGGCCGAGACGCTTACGATCTCGCCGTCGTACGTGTCCTTGATCGACAGGCGCCAGCGCCCGTCATGCTCGCGGTCGAGCCCGACGACCTCGCGGTCGTAGTGCACGGCGAAGCCGGGCTGCGCGGACAGCTGCTCGACGAGCAGGTGGGTCAGCGTCCCGTAGTCGACGTCCGTGCCCGTCACGATGCGGGTAGCGGCGATCGATTGGCCGGGGTTGCGGCCCTCCATGACCAACGGCGCCCAATCTGCGATTTGGCCGCGGTCCTCGCTGTACTCTATCCCGTGATAGCAGTGGTGGGCCGACATCTTCTTATAGCGCTCGCGCAGGAAGGCGACGTTCTCGTCGCCCCAAACGAAGCTCATGTGGGGGCAGGGATGGATGAAGGCGCGCGGGTTGGGAATCGCGCCCTTACTGACTAGGTACGCCCAGAGCTGACGCGACACGTCGAACTCGGTGTTGACCTCAAGCGCCTTCGAGATGTCGACGCTGCCGTCCTTGCGCTGCGGCGTGTAGTTCAGCT
>CAXTFJ010000270.1:0-699 GCA_964243405.1 uncultured Lichenihabitans sp.
CGACCGGGAAGGCTCCGACACCTACGCGGCCTACTGCACGACGACGATGCGTCGGATGGAGCATGACGAATGCCGCGTCGTGCAGCATCAGCAGACTTTGCCGCCGGTCGCGACCGTCGCGTGAGCCGATAGCCTGCGGCCGTCGGTCAGTCGAGGCTCTCGCCTCACCGAGCGGTTCCAGCAGCCTTGCGGCGCCCGGACGCCTTTTCGGCGGGCTTGGCGGGCGCCTTTTTCGCCGCCGGCTTCGATCCGCTGATTGGCAGCAGCATCTCGCGCTGGCCCTCCAGGGTCTTGCGCGGCTTCTTTACTTTAATTGCCTGCTTCGGTGCCGGCGTGCCCGCGAGGCTGCGCTTTAAAGCCTCCATGAGGTCGATCACGTTGCCCGCGCCCGCTTTCTCCGGCTTGTCCTTGGTTGCCGGCAGGCCGGCCTGCTTGGTCTTCAGCATGGCCACGACCGCCTCCTCGTAGCGGTCGTGGAACAGCGAGGGATCGAAGTCGGTCGCCTTCGTGTCGAGGATGTGCTCCGCCAGGCTCAGCATGTCCTTGGGGACGGTCACGTCCGGCAAATCGTCGAAGTATGCCGACGTGTTGCGCACCTCGTAGGCGTAGGGCAGCGTTGTCCCGAGGAGGCCCTTCTCCCAGGGTTGCAGCATCAGCACCCGTTCGGCCGCCGGGGGCGGCACCGGGCGGCGGTCCAGG
>CAXTFJ010000270.1:709-2290 GCA_964243405.1 uncultured Lichenihabitans sp.
CACCCGTTCGCGCTTCGCCAGGACGACCCGCCCGAGCGCCACCATGTCCTTGCCGCGCATGGCGTCGCGGATTACCGCGAAGGCGTCCTGCCCCACGCGATCGTCGGGGATGAGGTAATAGGGACTGTCGAGGAACCGCTCGTCGATCTGCGCGCGCGGCACGAAGCTGTCGATATCGATGGTCTGGCTGCTCTCGATCGCGACCGCCTCGATGTCGGCGTCCTCGACGGGCATGTACTCGTGCTTGGCGACCTCGAAGCCACGCCCCTTGTCCTCGACTGAGACCACCGCACCCGTCTCCTCGTCGACGAGCTGCTGCTTCAGCCGGTTGCCTGTCTTCCTGTTGATCTGCCGGAACGCGACACGCTCGGACGACGAAGTCGCGGCATAGACGGCCACGGGACAGGACACGAGGGAGAGCTTGAGATAGCCCTTCCAGTAAGGACGAGGGGGTGCCACGCTGAACTCCTGACGCATACTCACGAACACACACTAGGGAAACGTCAAGCTTGACGATTCGATCCCGCTCTTCGCCCGCGACGGCCGATGCTGACGATCAGGGTTGATGAGCGACACACCGTCTCGGCCCTTCTGCGGGTTCCGGACCGTGCGACGGCCTGCCTCGTGCTGGCCCACGGCGCGGGCGCGGGGATGGCGCACGCCTTCATGGCTGCCGTGGCCGACGGCCTCGCCGAGCGCGCCATCGCGACGCTGCGCTACCAGTTCCCGTCCATGGAACAGGGCCTCAAGCGACCCGACCGTCCGCCGCTCGCGCAAGCGACCGTGCGGGCGGCGGTGGCAGCAGCCGGGACGGAATTGCCTTCGCTGCCGCTGGTCGCGGGCGGCAAGTCGTTCGGGGGCCGCATGACCTCGCAGGCACAGGCCGCGACGCCGCTCCTCGGCGTGCGCGGGCTCGTCTTCTTCGGCTTTCCCCTGCATCCCGCCAAGCAGCCGGCGCGCGAGCGTGCCGCCCACCTCGCTCAGGTCGGCGTACCGATGCTGTTCCTCCAGGGCACCCGCGACAGCCTCGCCGAGCCGGCGCTGATCGCCTCGACCGTCGCCGCGCTGGGGAGGAAAGCCCGGCTCGTGACGGTCGAGGGCGCGGACCACGCCTTCCATGTCCCCGTCCGCAGCGGCCGCACCGACGCGGCGGTCCTCGACGGCATGCTCGACGACGCCGCCGCGTGGATCCGTCAGCGGTGAAGGTCGCCACCTTCAACGTCAACAACGTCAACAAGCGGCTGCCGAACCTGCTGGCGTGGCTCGCCGAGGCACAGCCCGACGTGGTCTGCCTGCAGGAACTGAAAGCCGAGCAGCAGGCCTTTCCGGAAACCGCCCTGCGACAGGCCGGCTACCGTGCGGCCTGGGTCGGACAGCGCAGCTGGAACGGCGTCGCCGTCCTGGCGCGCGGTACGGAGCCGGTGGTAACGCGGACGGCGCTGCCCGTCGATCCCGGCGACGCGCAGAGCCGCTACATCGAGGCGGCGGTCTCAGGCGTGCTCGTCGGCTGCCTCTACCTCCCCAATGGCAATCCGCAGCCCGGTCCCAAATTCGATTACAAGCTCGCCTGGTTCGAGCGGC
>CAXTFJ010000271.1:0-2259 GCA_964243405.1 uncultured Lichenihabitans sp.
GTCGGACTGGATGACGGCCTACCACGACCGCATGCCGGTGCTGCTCGGGCCCGAGGGCTTCGACGACTGGCTGAACGGGACGGCGGGGCCTGAGACGTTGCAGCCCGCGGCCGAGGGCGCCTTGCGCGAGTGGGTGGTCGACGCGCGGGTGAACCGGACGGGGGTGGGCGACGACGACTCGGAGATCGTCAGGCCGGCGAGCGAGGCCGCGTGAGCCTTCGTGTCCTGGCCGTCGCCGCACTGCTGCTTCCCGTGCAAGCCTTAGCAGTCGACCTCGACGCGTTCGCGCCCGCGACGTGCGCCGACCTCGACCGGCAACTCGCGCAGGGCAGCGAGGTGGTGGCCGCCTTCAACGCGACCTCGCGGGATGCCGTCGCGGCCCTGCGGGCGGGACGGACGGCCGAGGGCTGCCCCGCGCTGCGTGAGGCGCTGGGATTCGCGACACACGCGTCCGAGAAGTTGGCTGCCTGCGTGGGCGAGGTGCAGGACGGCGCCGCGCTGCTGGCCGGCTTCAAGGACCTGCGGCGGCAAATCGAGAGTATCGGGCGTCGGGAGACCTGCCTGGGCACCCCGGGATCTTGACGCAGGACGTCGCCCGGAACTTGGCCCACGACCAGCTTGTTCCTCCCGCAACACGCCATTCGGGAGGTCTTTCATGCGCGCATCATCCGTCTTCCACGCTGCACCCGTCGCGCTCCTCCTGGCCCTCTCCGCCGGTCCGGCCTCGGCCGACGAGTTCCTGCAGCAGGAAGGCACCCTGTGGCGGTCCTCGAAGCTTGTCGGCGTCGACCTGTTCGGTCCCGGCAATCAGAAAGTCGGTGCGATCAGCGACGTTTTGATGGGCCAGGACGGCAAGGTCGCCTACGTCGTCGTCGGCGTGGGTGGCTTTCTTGGCATCGGCGAGAAGGACGTCGCGATCCCGTTCGACAAGGTCACGTTCTCACAAGATCCAATGCCGCGGCCAGCCGCTCCGGCCCACAACGCTGGGGCGTCTGCCGCTATGGGACCGGCGGACAGTCCGGCAGCGGGCGGCGCGGCCCTGGGTGACACACCGGCCAGCACGGAGCCGGTGCCCGCACCCACGGCTGCTCTGGGTGCGCCCGCTCCGGCTAGTGGTGGCTCAGGGACAGACGCGCCCGCTGGCGAGGCGATGACGACGCCCCTGTCGCCGCGCAGTTCGGCTTACCCGAACCACGGCATGATCGACCTCACGGCCGATCAGCTCAAGGCGGCGCCAGCCTTCACCTACGCCAAGTGAGGGACGTTTCGTCTCCACCCCGCGACCGTCCCATCGAGGTCCTCACCCGCGAGGAAGGCGTGTGGGTCCGCGTGCCCGATGGCTGGGTGAACTCTTTCAGGTCGAGGGCGAAGATTCGTGGGTGCTGCTCGAAGAGGTCGAGGACTGGCGGGAGGTGCCGCACCCGGCAATCGGGGTGGGGTCGCCGCGGCCGTGATGTGAGACACGGGCCATCTACCCGGTTATAAAATAGCGTCAGTCATGGCTGAGACCGATCCGCACAGCAGTGGTCGGCTTGATCCAAGTGATAGACCCCGGTTGTCATGAGATGATCATCGTAGGGAGGTCTTCGACGCTGGAGCGCTGCCCGTGCCGCGGTTTTTCTTCGACACAGACGATGGCGACACGTTGGATCACGATGACGAGGGCCAAGAACTGCCCGGCGCGGAGGAGGCACGGCAAGCGGCCCTCGATGCTCTTCCCGACATGGCTCGGGACAAGTTGCCCGACGGCGACCACCGTACCTTTCTCGTGACTGTGCGCGACGACCAGGGGATCGAGATCTATCGCGCGACGCTGTCGCTTAAGGGCGAGTGGCGGGCGCCACGATAAGTCGGATCGTACACCCTGCAGTGATCGCCAAATCGGGGCCTACAGATCGTCCAAATCGCTTTGGATGTAGAGGCTTTCGATGCCGAGGTCTGTCGCAGGCGCGCCATGGTGTTCGGCGACGAACGCGGCTGCGGCTTGTAGCCCTAGCATCAGGGTCGTCACGCGCTCGACCACGTATGGATCGTGGCTTCGAGATCCTTTCACGTTTCGGCCGTCCTCCAAGCCTACGGCAATCTGCACCTGCAGGTCGGCTGCAGTTCTAGGGCCTGTTAGCGTCTGAGTTCGACTCCATGTACTGCTCCGTGGCGAACGGAGCGGTGCGGCGATGCTGTCGGACGAGCAATGGGCGGTGCTTGAGCCCCTGGTGGAGCGGTGCCGACCCCACGCCAAGGTGCCGCCCCGGCACCTGC
>CAXTFJ010000272.1:0-2250 GCA_964243405.1 uncultured Lichenihabitans sp.
CCTACTTCGAGCGCGTGGAGGGCCGGGTGCCGGGCCATGGCGAGGATCTGGCACGATTGCAGCGTAATGGGATCCTGATCGATGGCGAAGGCACCAGCGACGGCGTCGCCACCAAGGTCCTCTTGCAGATATTCTCCGCCAACGCGATCGGGCCGATCTTCTTCGAATTCATCCAGCGCAAGGGCGACGAGGGGTTCGGCGAGGGCAATTTCCGCGCGCTATTTCTCTCCATCGAGGAGGATCAGGTGCGACGCGGCGTACTGAACGCGGCCTGAGGGCCTAGAGCATCATCCGATCGCCTTTGCTCATCGAGCGAACAAAGATGCTCCCCAAAACAAAGACCTAGAGCTTTCCTCCGATCCACTTCGATCGGAAAAAGCTTTAGGCGGCCCACTCCGGGCGCAAGGAGCCTATTCCTGTGAGGGTTCGACAGTCCGGTCGAAGTGCTTGACCAGGAACAAGCGATCATGCCCGGGTGGATGGCCCGGGATGCGGCCAAATTCCGTGAAGCCCAGCTTGGGGTAGAACCACGGCGCCTGGAAGCTGAAGGTGTCCAGCCAGATGCCGACACATCCCCGGCGCCGAGATTCGGCCTCCGCCAGGGCCATGACCTTGCGGCCGATCCCCTCGCCGCGCGCCTCGCCCATGGCCAATAATTCCACGAATAGGAAGCTGTAGAGGGTGTAGCCCCAAAGCCCCCCGGCAACGATGCCAGCCTCGTCACGCACGGTGATTGCCAATGGCTGCCATTTTCCGTCCCCGGCAGCCGCAGAGTTGTGGGCTATGAGCACGTCCAGGATCGCCTCGCGCACCGCAAAGTCCGGTTCCGCTTCCTGCACGATGCTCCACGTCATGCCGTGAACCTCTTGCTGAACCAAACGCGGGTGAGCCGATCGTCATCGTGCGGCAGCCGCCCGAATTCCTTGTAGCCGAGCCGCTCGTAGAATGCGGGGGCCATAAACACGTCGGTGTTGAGGAAGACGCCGATGCAGCCGCGCCGGATCGCTTCCTCCTCCGCCATGGCGAGCAGGCGTGTTCCGTAGCCGCGCCCGAGTTCGCTCTGCGGCAGCGCCAAGTTTTCGACATACAGCCAACCGCGCAACGTCCGGCCCAGCAAGCCCCCGAGCAGGACACCGTCCCGCTCGAAATGCACGGCCAGCGGGCGATAGTCGTTCGGGACGCCCTTTGCCGCCGCGTCGGCGATGAAGTTCTCGCGGCAACGGTCCTTCAGTTCGGGATCCGGTGCATCCGTCAGGGTCAACACCGGGTCCATTCCTACATCCCCAACGCGCGGCGATAGACGTCCAGCAGGCTCTCTTGCTCTTCCACCTCAGCCGGCTCCTGCTTACGGATGCGGATGATGGCGCGGATCACCTTAACGTCGAAGCCGGCCGATTTGGCCTCCGAAAAGATGTCCTTGATGTCGTTTCCGAGGGCTTTGCGCTCCTCCTCGAGACGCTCGACCCGTTCGATGATCGAGCGCAGCCGGTCAGCCGCGATGCCGCCAACTTTGGTTTCGTCATCCGCCTCTGCCGTCGCCGTCGCCATGCGCATGTCCCTGGGTAGCAAGGGGGCGGGGGTTAGCGTCCGTGAGCCGCCGGGTCAACTTATGTGTGAAGCTCGTGGGGTGCCCGCGCCGCCTTGGTGCTGTAATGTGGGGGGACAGCCAAGGAGCACCGAATGTCCGCGATCGACCACATCCGCCGCTACCACGACGAACTGACCGCCTTCCGCCAGGACCTGCATGCCCATCCGGAACTGGGGCTGGAGGAGCACCGGACGGCGGAGCACGTCGCGGCGCAGCTCGAGTCGTGGGGGATCGAGGTGCATCGCGGCGTGGGCAAAACGGGCGTGGTGGGCGTGCTTCGGTCCGGTAATGGGCTTGGGCGGATCGGACTGCGCGCGGATATGGACGCGCTGCCCATCATCGAAGCCAACGACCTGCCATATAAAAGCGGCACGCCCGGAATCATGCATGCCTGCGGTCATGACGGGCACACGACCATGTTGCTGGGCGCCGCCCGCTACCTCGCCGAGACGCGTGACTTCAACGGCACCGTGCACTTCATCTTCCAGCCCGGCGAGGAGGGCATCGGCGGCGCACTGGCCATGCTCGACGACAAGCTGTTCGAGCGGTTCCCGTGTGATGCCGTGTTCGGGATGCACAACCGTCCCGGCATGCCGGTGGGTGAATACGCGATCTGCCCCGGCACGGCGATGGCCGGCGGCGCCTTCTTCGACATCGCCATC
>CAXTFJ010000273.1:0-2250 GCA_964243405.1 uncultured Lichenihabitans sp.
CAGAGCGCGTCCGGTCGCCTCGACCGCCGCAAGCCCGATGACCAGCGCCGCGGCGGCCTCGACGCATGCGGCGAGCAGCAAGGTCGCGGTCTTCAGGAAATCCAGGTCGGGCATCGTGTCCGCTCAGAGGGTGGCTGGTCTGGCCTGCATGGCCGCGGCGCAGCGGGACGGCGCCGGATCCGACGCGCTGGCTGCAAGGTCGAGTCCCGTGGTGAGCGGGTCGAGTTGGCCGGACCGCGAGTAGGGCACGGTCAGCCCGAAATCGCCTTGCAGGGTGACGGTGCCGTGCACGCGGTAGTTCACGCTGCCCGTCCGGAACACGCCCAGGAGCTGCGGCCCCAGGTTCTGGACCGTTGTCACCACGGTGAACGGCACGACCGTGGACGACAGCGGTGGCAGCCTCACGGCCAGGACGCTCACCCCCGCCGCAAGGGGCGATCCCGACACGTCGAAATCCGCCGACACGCGGCGGAAGGCGAGTTCGCTGGCGTTCGGGTTGGTCACGCACAACGTCACGGCCAACTGCTGCTCGGTCAGATCAATCCCCGTCAGGTGCACGTCCAGAATGTCGACGGAAGGGGGCGTGGCCGTGGCCAAGGCGCAGCCCGCGAGGGCCGCCCCGGCGGCGAGTATGGCGGCCACCGGAAAACCCGCCATGATCCTAGAACACCGTCCGTACAGACGGCTCCCGATCCCAGATGCGGCCCTTGGCCGCGGTGCCCAGGAGGGACATGCTACCTTGGCCATCGACGGCGACGATGCCCGCATCCGGCACCACGCCCGCCTTGTCCATCAGAGCCTTCGCCCCAGCCGTGTGGCCGATGACCTTCAGATGGGCGAAGGCGTCGTGCACGAAGGCCACGGCCGCGGCCTCCTTCGCCAGCATCGCCGCACCGTCCGCGGATACGGCAAGCACGACCGTGTCGAACAGTACCGACGAGCCGCCCGCCAACTGGAAGTCGGCGCGGATCAGGCCCCCGTCGCTGCCCTTCGCGCCGCCGATTTTGGGGGCGATCACCTTTATCTGGGCACCCAGCTTGACCGCCTCCGCTTCGATTGCGGTGACCAGCTTCGGGTCCGTGCCGTCCGCCACCAGGCAGCCGACCAGGCGCCCCTTCAGCGTGGGCTTGGCTTTGGCGAGGATGCTCAGCATCGGCGAGGGCGGGAGATCCGTCCGCACCGGCACCGTCGTCGCCGCCTTGGCGATCGGCCTCTCGTAGCCGAGGCCGTTTGCGACGCGCTTGGCGAGCGCCTCGTCCACGTTGGCGAGTTGCCCGAGCAGGTTCAGGCGGACCGCCTCCGTCTCGACCTTGCTCAGCTCGAAGATGAAGGCGGAGATGATGTGGTTTTGCTCGGGCACGGTCTGGCTGAAGAAGAATTGCCGGGCCTGGCTGTAATGGTCGGCGAACGTCGCGGACCGCGCCTTCAGCTTGTCGCCCGCCTCGTGCACCGGCGCGCTGTTGAACCCGGCGGCCGGATCCTGCCGTTCGACCGTCGCGTCCAGCGAGCTGGGCGAGTAGGATACGCGGCCCTTGGGGACACCCATCTGCATGTGACCATCACGCTGGAAGTTGCGCATCGGGCAGCGCGGCGCGTTGATCGGCAGTTGCGCGAAGTTCGGACCGCCGAGCCGGGTCAGCTGCGTGTCGAGGTAGGACTGGTTGCGCCCCTGCAGCAGCGGGTCGTTGGTGAAGTCGATGCCGGGCACGACGTGCGTGGTGCAGAACGCCACCTGCTCCGTCTCGGCGAAGTAGTTGGTAGGATTTCGGTCCAGCACCATGCGACCGATGACGCGGAGCGGGATCAGCTCCTCCGGGATCAACTTGGTCGAATCGAGGATGTCGAAGGCGAAGCTTTCGGCGAACGCCTCGTCGAACAACTGCACCGCCAACTCCCATTCCGGGAAATTGCCGGTGTCGATGGCGTTCCACAGGTCACGGCGGTGGAAGTCGGGGTCGCCGCCGCTGATTTTCAGCGCCTCGTCCCAAACGACCGACTTCATGCCCAGCTTCGGCCGCCAATGAAATTTGACGTAGGTCGACACGCCGGCCGCGTTGACTAGGCGGAAGCTGTGGACACCAAATCCCTCGATCATGCGCAGCGAGCGGGGGATAGCTCGGTCGGACATGATCCACATCAGCATGTGGGTGCTTTCGGGCGACAGCGACGCCCAGTCCCAGAACGTGTCGTGCGCCGTCTGCGCCTGCGGGAAGCCGCGGTCGGGCTCCTGCTTGGCGGCGTGGATCAGGT
>CAXTFJ010000274.1:0-2245 GCA_964243405.1 uncultured Lichenihabitans sp.
GCTCGGTACTTCAAGTGGACCGATGGATCGTGTCCCCAGACGTGGTGTAGCTGATTGAGGCCACCACGATCGCCGGCTGGGCCGGGTGTCAGGCTGCCACGAGGGGCAGGTTGACCAGGGGATCATCGCTCAGACCGGTGATCGTTTCCAGATGCTATGGGGCGGGCACCGAGCGGTGGCAGGCTGGTGCTGTTCGGGAACGCTGGAGATGCCCCATGCTGCAGAATGTTGCGATCGGCCGGTCGGCCGCACCCTTTGATCCGGATACGACCCTTTGCGTCGTGGTCGAGATGAGTCTTTCGAGTTGGCTGGTGGCCGGCTTGGTGCCCGGGGTCGAGCGCCGACCGTTGAAGAAGATGTGCCCCGATGAGGTCGGGCTGTTCTCCCTGGTCGAGCGCTGGCGCGCCGAGGCCGCCGACAACGGTCGTGCGATCACCCGCATCGTGCTGGCCTACGAGGCGGGACGCGACGGGTTCTGGCTGGCGCGCTGCGCGGAAACGCGCGGCTTTGAGGCTCACGTTATTCATGCGAGCAGCATCGCTGTGTCCCGCGACCCTCGCCGGGCGAAGACGGACCGGCTCGACACGGCGCTTCTCATGCGTGTGCTGCTCGGCTGGCTGCGGGGCGAACCGGGGCACTGCAGCATGGTTGTGGTCCCGGAACTAGATGAGGAGGATGCCCGGCGGCCGACGCGTGAACGCGAGAACCTCGTCGGCGAGCGCACCCGCCTGATCAACCGCATGAAGGCGGCCCTGGCTCGCCTGGGTATCCGCGGCTTCAACCCCGCGCTCCGGAAGGCGGCCGGCCACCTCGCGGACCTTCGCACACCGGAGGGGGCGTGCCTGCCGCCGCGCAGCATGGCGGAGTTGCGGCGTGACATGGCTCGGCTGCGGTTCATCGAGAGCCAGATCGCCGAGATCGAGCACGAGCGCGAGACCCGGCTCGAGCAGGCTCTCGACGGGACAGCGACCGAAACGACGCGCAGCCTGAGCCGGGTGGTCGGCATCGGGTTGGAAACGGCCGACATGCTGACCCACGAGATCATGTTGCGGGATCTTCGAGATAGGCGCGCCGTAGCCCGTTATGCGGGGCTGACTGGATCGCCGCACGAAAGCGGCGCGCGACGCCGTGAACGCGGGCTGTCGCGCGCCGGCAATGCCCGGGTCCGTCGCGGCATGGTTCAGCTGGCTTGGCGCTTTCTCGTGTTCCAGAAGGAGAGTGCTCTGGTGAAGTGGTACAGGGCGAGAACCGCCGACGCGCGAGGCCGCACTCGCATGGCGTTAATTGTCGCCCTCGCGCGCAAGCTCCTCATTGCATTGTGGCGCATGACAAGGACGGGCGAGGTTCCCGAAGGGGTCTGCGTCCGGCCGCTCGCGGTCGCATAGTTCCGGACGGGCCGCCGAGAGCGGTCCTGTCCTGATCAATCCGAGGTGGCGGCTTCCCGGTACATGACGTGGTCCTGGTACCGTTTTCCAGAATGGGACCGCCGCCCCGGAGCCAGGTTGTCGATGCGGATGCCTGCATCATGGTTCGGGCGTCATGGCCCACCGAATACAAGGTCGCAGCGCACCTCGTGCGCCCCGCAAACCGGCTCCCCTCGGATCATATCGACAGGACGACCGCTCCGTTCGGCACTCCTCCCAGGAATGGCTTGATGCTCGGCACCGTGCTCGGGGCTGTCAAGGACGCTGCGCGCCGCGATGTGGTGCTCTGCGAGCCTCCTTGACAGCCCCTGCGCGCGATGCGGCGGGAGGTCATCCCGAACCCGAGACGACGATCGCGATCATGTACAGAAAGGCCGTCGCGAGACGGCCTGACCGTCGGAATAAAGAGCGCTTGACTGAACACGCCCCATACAAGGGTCATGTAGCGAGCGCGCTGCACGGCCCACTCGTCGTTCTGCTCCAGCAGGATCGCGCCGACGAGGCGGGTGATGGCGGCCTCGTTGAGGAAGATGCCGACGACCTCGGTCCGGCGCTTGATCTCGCCGTTGAGGCGCTCCAGCGGGTTCGTCGAGTGGAGCTTGGTGCGGTGCGCGGGCGGGAAGGTCATGTAGGCCAGCACGTCGGCTTCGCTGTCGTCCATTAGGGTCGCGAGCTTGGGGACCTTCGGCCTGATCTGGTCGGCGACACGACGCCATTGCTGGCGTGCGGCCTCGGCATCGTCCTGCGCAAAGGCGGTGGCGATAAAGTGCGCGTCCGAGATCACCAGCTTGACGCCCCTTAGCCCCCGGCGGGCGAGCTTG
>CAXTFJ010000275.1:0-2236 GCA_964243405.1 uncultured Lichenihabitans sp.
GGAGCGGGCCGTCCGGCGGGCTCGGGAGCGGCACCGCGGGGTGCGCCGGGCTGTGCCCCACCGCGAGGCCGCTGGGGCTCGCCGGGTGGCGCCGCCTGGGCGACCTGCAGGCCGAGGCTGGGGGAAGGGCTTGCGGCCCAGCCAGGCGCCGGCCCGGCCACCAGCATGGGAATCACGGTGCTGGCCATCAGCCAATCGCGCGCTGTTTTGTTCAAGAGATGCCTCGTCTTCATGGTTAAGCCCACGCCACCACCTTGGGAACGGTGCGACGACGGGCAAGTTCCGCAGCGTATCGAGGCGATGCGCTCGTTTTTGCGGCAGCCTACAGGCCGGCGTAGTTCGGCCCCCCGCCCCCCTCGGGCGGCACCCAGGTGATGTTCTGCGACGGATCCTTGATGTCGCACGTCTTGCAGTGCACGCAATTCTGCGCGTTGATCACGAACGCGGGGTCGGTGCGGGCCTTCTCGTCGCCGTACACCACCTCGTAGACCCCCGCCGGGCAGTACAGGCGGGCGGGCTCGCCGTATTTCGGCAGGTTCTCCCGGATCGGCACCGTCGGGTCGGTCAGCACCAGATGGGCGGGCTGGCCCTCCTCGTGGTTGGTCGACGAGAGGAACACGGACGAGAGCTTGTCGAAGGACAGCACGCCGTCCGGCTTCGGATAGGCGATCGGCTTGACCTGATCGAGCGTCTTCAGGCTCGCGTGATCGGGCTTGCCGTGGCGGAGCGTGCCGAACGGCGAACCGCCGAAGATCTGGTGCATCCACATGTCGAGCCCGCCCAAGGCCACGCCCGCCAGGGTGCCGAACCGGCTCCACAGCGGCTTGACGTTACGCACCCGGCGCAGGTCCTCGCCGACCGCCGAGGTCCGCCAGGCCTCCTCGTAGGACTGCAGCGTGTCGTTGGCGCGACCCGCCCTCAACGCCTCCGCGGCGTGCTCGGCCGCCATCATGCCGGTGAGGACCGCGTTGTGCGACCCCTTGATGCGGGGCACGTTGACGAAACCCGCCGCGCAGCCCACCAGCACCCCGCCCGGAAAGGCGAGCTTGGGCACGGACTGCCAACCGCCTTCGGTGATCGCCCGCGCGCCGTAGGCCAGCCGCTTGCCGCCCCTGAACGTGTCGGCGATCATCGGATGCGTCTTGAAGCGCTGGAACTCGTCGAAGGGCGACAGCGTCGGGTTCCGGTAGTTGAGGTGGACCACGAAGCCCACCGACACCAGCCCATCCTCCATGTGGTAGAGGAAGGAGCCACCGCCCGTGGCGTTGTCGAGCGGCCAGCCGAAGGAATGCTGCACCAGGCCGGGGCGGTGCTTGTCGGGCGCCACGCGCCACAGCTCCTTGAGGCCGATGCCGTATTTCTGCGGGTCGCGGCCCTCGTCGAGCCCGAAACGGCGGATCAGCCCCTTGGCGAGCGAGCCGCGTGCGCCCTCGGCCACCATCACGTATTTGGCCCGCAGCTCCATGCCGCGGGTAAACCCTTCCGTCAGCGTACCGTCCCTGGCGACGCCCATGTCGCCGGTGGCGACGCCCACCACCTCGCCGCCGTCGCCGTAGAGCACCTCGACCGCCGCGAATCCGGGGTAGACGTCCACGCCCGCGTCCTCGGCCTTGCGGCCGAGATAGCGCGCCACGTTGCCCAGCGAGCCCACGAAATTGCCGTGGTTGCTCATCAGCCCGGGCATCAGGAAGTTGGGCAGGCGCGCGCCGCCCGCGGGGCCGAGGTAGAGGAACTGGTCGGCGGTGACGGGCGTCACCAGCGGGCGGTCCGCGTCGTCGCGCCATCCGGGGAGCAGCGCGTCGAGGCCCGAGGGATCGATGACGGCGCCCGACAGCACGTGGGCGCCCACCTCCGACCCCTTCTCGACCACGACGACCGACAGGTCGGGGTCGATCTGTTTAAGGCGGATCGCGGCCGACAGCCCCGCTGGGCCGGCGCCCACCACCACGACGTCGAACTCCATGGCCTCGCGCGCGGGCAGGTCGGGAGTTTCGATCATGCGTGGCGCGGACGACATGGGGTTCTTTCGGGCGGGTAGCGAAGTCGCCTCACATAGGCGGTGTCGCGGGTCGTTGCACGCCCCAATCGGCGCGCGGGGCTGCGAAGGCGTGTCGCGCCCGCCCCCGCAAAGATGCTAGACCGACCCCATGCCGCCGCCCGACGCCACCGCCGAACAGCTCGTCGACCTGCTGCGCTGGTACGGCGAGATGGGGGTCGACGCCGTCGTGGACGAGGC
>CAXTFJ010000276.1:0-2221 GCA_964243405.1 uncultured Lichenihabitans sp.
CCATCGCGCCGTCGCGCCCGGTGACGCGCAAGCCCCGGGCGGGTCCGTGCACGGAAGCGTCCGCCAGGTCGGTGGCCTTCAGGATCAGCTCGTGCCAGCCCGCGACTTCCTCCGGGTGGGGCAGGTCGTGCGCGCTGGGCAGGGCCGCGTCGAGGTGGTCGAGAAGGTCGCCCGCGCGGCGGCGCGCGGCGGCGAGGGCCGCGAGGTCGGCGTCGGTCAGGCCCGTTTCGCTCGCGTAGGCGGCGGGCCGGTCCGCGAACCAGGCGTGCGCGTCGCGCTCGGTCGCGATCCGCAGCGCCATCTCGCCCGGCGTCTCGGCGCGCGGCCCCATGCGCTCGGCTTGGGCGGCCGCGAGCGCGTCGAGCTCCGCGTCCATGGCGGCGATCCGCTGCCGCAGCTTGACGATCTCGCTCTCGGCCATCGCGATGGCGCGGCGGCGGACCTCCGGGCGGCCCGCCTCCACCACGGCCTGTACCTCGCGCACGGCCGCCTCCACCTGCCCGAGCCCCTGGCGCTCGTTGGACAGGATCGCGATGGCGAGCGGCCGCACCTTTTCGGGCAATTGGTCGCGCAGCACCGCGAGGGCCGCCTCGCCCCGCGACACCACCAGCACGCGCTGGCCGGTCGCCATGCAGTGGCAGATGAGGTTGGCGATCGTGTGCGTCTTGCCGGTGCCGGGCGGCCCCTGCACCACCAGGCCGTCGCCGCGCGCCAGCCGCCGCACGATCGCGACCTGGTCGTCGTTGAAGGGTTTTGGGAAGAAGGCCTCGGTCGCGAGCGATACCGGCTCGGGCGCCTCGGCCCCCGGCTCCGAGCCGCCCAGGACGGGGCTGAGCGGCTCCCAGCCCTCGGGTGCGTCAGCGGAGGGCTCCGTCACGAGCCGGGCCGCCAGACCCTCGATCGGTCGCTCGGGATCGCGGGCCGCCGCTCGGAGCTTGTCGATGTCGGCCAGCACCACATGGGCGGAGCGCGGCCGGGCGAACAGCGCCCACGCGCCGTCGATCACCAGCGTCTCTCCGGCCGTGTCGGGTCCGTCGGGCCGGTAGGCGCCCCGCGCGTCCAGCCGCGCCGCGGCTCCCGCCAGGAGGGGCTCGAAACTGTCGGGCCTGAAGGGTGACACGCCCTCGTCGGCCGCCGCGCGATCGACCTCGCGGCGGATCAGCTCGTCGACCGCCGCGAGGTTGGCGCAGCCCATCGCCTCGTAGGGTTTCAGGTCGACGCTAGCGTCCGCGACCGTGGGGCGGACACGGATCGGCCCCGCCTCGTCCAGCTCCAGGTCGACGGCGCGCTCCAGGAAAGGGCGGTCCAGGGTGCGTCCCCCGTCCTGCCAGCGCGCGACCCCGATGCCCCACACGAGCTCGACCGGAGCCTCCCCACCGCCGAGCTCGATCTGCTGCAGCAGCTTGTAGAGACCCTCGTAGAGGGCGATCGCGCGCCGGCGCGGCTTCTCCCGCTCGGACCATGGCGCCCAAGCCTCGGCGATCCAGCGGTCCAGCGCCGCGGCGGTGCCATCCCCGTCCGCCAAACGCAGCAGCAGGGCGAAGCGGGGCGCGTCGCCCTGGGCGGTGGCCACGGGGGGGAAAGGGTCGGGGGAGGGGCCCGCGGGGACCGGCCGAGGGGGCGCCCCCTCGCCGCCCCCGATCCGGCGCTCGCGCAGGATCTCCGGAGCCTTGGACGGGTCGCCCGACAGCGTGAGCCACGGCGCGAGCGATGCGGGCGGCTCAGGCGGAGCGTCGCGCGCGAGCCGGTCGACCGCGAGCCAGACGGGACCGGTCTCGTCCGCCGTGTCGTGGGTCACGCCCGGCAGCCCGCGGGTGTCGTCCGGGCCGAAGCGCACGGGCTTGCCGTCGGCGAGCCTGTAGTCGGCCAGCGTGAAGGCCACGCGCTCGTCGAGCCGCACCACCTGTTCCACGTAGTCGAGCAGGCCCAGGAGCCTGTCGCGCGTGCTCGGGTCCGGGGGCGGTCGTGAGTCCAGCATGCGCGGAACCCAAGCGCGAAACCCGCCTTCAAGGCAATCCCGGGGCGGGTGCTTCCAGGACTCTGAACTCAGGTTAACGATGGCCGGTTCGGCCCTTCTCCCCTCGGGGGAGACAGTGGCCAAAGGCCGGATGAGGGGTCTTATTGGCGCGGAAAGACCCCTCATCCGCCCTGTCGGGCACCTTCTCCCCGCTTGCGCGGGGCGAAGGGCATCGCTCGGCACCGATCGCGTTAACCCGAGTTC
>CAXTFJ010000277.1:0-2198 GCA_964243405.1 uncultured Lichenihabitans sp.
GGAGCCCTGGCGCCTCTCCGTGGACCTGGGCCGGCCCACCCCCGCGCCTCCCGCCATACCCGTCCTCGCCGCCGATCCTTCGGCCGTCGAACTCGACCTCCCGCAACACCATCCATTCGACCGGCCGTTCGCGCTCGGTCCGCATCTCACCCATCCCGGGTTTCGGATCGACGTGCTTGACCGAGCCGAACTTGGTCGTCTTGCGGACCCTGTTGGCCTCGTCCATGTCGAGCTTGGTGGCCGGGTACCAGTCGAGCAGCACGCCCTTCGACTTGGGCGAGAAGCGGTGGGTGATCAGCTCCGCGGTCAGGTCGAGATCCGGCACGTCGTCCAGGGCCCGCGCGACCCGGCCGACCAGATCCGCGTAACCCTCGCGCCAGCCCTCCGCGGCCATGATGGGCGCCACGGTCAGGCCCACCGGATAGCCCGCCAGCGCGAGCCGCCGCAGGGCTTCGATCCGCGCGTCGAGCGAGGCCGTGCCACCCTCGAAGCGGATCAGCTGCGGCGCGTTCACGCTCACCCGCACGCGCGTGCGGCCCGCGTGCGGCAGCGCGAGCAGCGGCTCGACGCCCGCGAACTTGGTGGTGAAGCGCAACTGCACGTCCGGGCGCCATGCGCCGAAATACCGGATCGTTTCGGCGAGCGAGCCCGTCACGTGCTCGATCCCCAGCGGATCGGCGTAGCAGGAGGCCTCGAATGTCGTGCCCTCGTGGGCGCGGGCGTCGGAGCGCGAGGTGATCGTGCCCTGGCCCACGTAGGCGTCCAGGCCGCCCAGGATTTCCGGCAGGTTGGCGTAGGCGCGGGTAACGGGCGGACCCGACAGGGAGCCCGCGAGGTAGCAGTATTGGCAGTGGGCGGGGCAGCCCTCGGCCAAGTCGAAGCGCCAGTCGGCGCTGGGCGGGATGGGTTGCAGGCGGCGCTTGGCGGCCGGCGCCACGACGACCGCCAGCGTGGTCTTGGCCTGCACGTAGGTATCGCGCGGCGTTTGCCCGCGCAGCGCATGGGCGAGCCGGTCGGTGTCGAGGGCCACGACGTCGAGGCCCAGCGCCGCCGCGCGCTCAGCGATGGCGCGCCCGTGCGCCCAGTCCCGCGCCGATCGCGTCACCAGCACGCGCTTCGGCATCCACGGCCGGAATGCGGGCGCCGACCGCGCCGGCCTGGTGGAGGGTGGGGCTAGATCGAGCAGGGTCACCCGGGTGCAACGCCACGGAGGGGCTCGTGGTGCCGGTCGAGGCTGCGACGGAATCGCACTCGGTCGTAACCTGCGATCTTGACAAACGAAAAAGGTAAGACCTAAACAAAAAACATTCCGTTCTTCATACAGAACGACCGTGGCACGACCATCCGGGAGGATCAGGCACGTGGGATTGCAGGCGCCCGTCGTCACGGGAAACGGCCAGGACGCGGACGCCCCCACGAGCCTTTCGGTCACCTTTCCGGCCGACAAGCCCCTGGTCATGGACGCGGGCGGCACGCTGGCGCCGCTGACCGTCGCCTACCAGACCTACGGGACGCTGAACGCCGACCGCTCCAACGCCATCCTGGTCTGCCACGCGCTGACGGGCGACCAGCACGTCGCCAATATCCACCCGCTGACCGGCAAGCCCGGATGGTGGGGAAGCATGGTGGGGCCGGGCAGGCCGATCGACACCGACCGCTTCTTCGTCATCTGCTCCAATGTGGTGGGCGGCTGCTTGGGGTCGACGGGCCCGGCCTCGACCGACCCCGCCACGGGCCGTCCCTACGGACTCGACCTGCCCGTCGTGACCATTCGCGACATGGTGCGCGCGCAGGCCATGCTGGTTGACCATCTCGGCATCGACACGCTGTTCTGCGTCGCGGGCGGGTCGATGGGTGGCATGCAGGTGCTCCAGTGGGCGGCGCTCTACCCCTCCCGCGTCTTCGCCGCGATGCCGATCGCCACCGCGGCGCGGCACTCGTCGCAGAACATCGCCTTCCACGAGGTCGGACGGCAGGCCATCATGGCCGACCCGGACTGGAAGCGCGGGCGCTACCTCGAGGCGGGCGTGCGTCCGGCCAAGGGCCTGTCGGTGGCCCGCATGGCGGCGCACATCACCTACCTGTCCGATCAGGCGCTGCATGCCAAGTTCGGCCGCAAGCTGCAGGACCGCGCGGCGCCCACCTTCTCGTTCGATGCCGATTTCCAGATCGAGAGCTACCTGCGCTACCAGGGCCGC
>CAXTFJ010000278.1:0-2184 GCA_964243405.1 uncultured Lichenihabitans sp.
GCGCGCCTGTTCGCCGGCAAGACCTACCGCAACCGGCTCGATCGGCAGCTCTGCGTCGCCGCCGCGGCCGTGGCGGCGTCCATGTTCGAAGAGCGGTTGATGTCCGGACGTCGGCCGCGGCGCCCTCCAGGTCGCCGCCGCCCGTCCGCTACCTGCGGCCCGGTTCGGCCCAGTCCGGTTCGGGGGCCGCCTGCCCGTCCTTGCGCGGGTCGGACGCGCCGGAGTTGACCCCCGTCGCCGCGTCGCGGGCCACGGCCTGGCCGCTTCCCATCGGGTCCGGGGCGTAGTCGCCCCGCAGGGTGATCCGGTGGCCGAGCCGCGCCAACTCCGCCCGCACGTCGGGGGCGATGCGCGACTCGACCACCACGTCGCACCCGCCGAAGCCGGCCTTGCTGAAGCGCGGCGCGTCGAGCGCGGCCTGGATGTTTTGGCCGAAGTCGGCGACGTCCGACACGAACTGGGCGTCGGCCTGCGCCTGGTTGAAGCCGCCCATGATGCCGAACGCCACGCGCGCCGCGCCCTTGCTCATGAAGGCGGGCAGCAAGGTGTGGAGCGGCCGCTTGCGGCCCGCCAGGGCGTTCGGGCTCGCCGGATCGAGGGAGAAGAGCGAGCCGCGGTCCTGCAGCGCGAACCCGGCCCGGTCCGGCACGATGCCGGTGCCGAAGAAGGAGAAGTCGCTCTGCACCAGCGTCACCATCAGGCCGTCGCGGTCGACGACGCTGAGGGTGGTCGTGTCGCCGCCGAAGGGCGCGTCCGGGCGGCCGGGCGCGGGGTCGCAATGCGCGCGGCCGGGGTCGATCAGCGCGGCGCGGCCCCCAGCGTAGGTCTTGGACGCGAGGCGGTCGACCGGCACGGGCGAGAACCGCGGGTCGCCGTCGAAGGCGCGCAGGTCGGCGTAGGCCAGCGCCTCGGCCTCGATCATCACGTGCAGGGCCCGCGTCGAGCCCTGCCCGTAGGCCGCGAGGGGGAAGCGCTCCATGATGTTCAGCATCTCCAGCGCCGCGACGCCGATCGTGCCCGGCGGCATCTCCGACACCGTCCAGCCCCGGTAGGTGGTCGAGATCGGCTCGACCCATTCGGAACCGAAGTCGGCCAGGTCGGACGCCTGCAGGACGCCGCCGAGCTGTTCGGAAACCGCCAGGATGCGGCGCGCGATGTCGCCCCGGTAGAACGCGTCCCGGCCGCCGTCAGCGATCAGGCGAAGGGAGGCTGCCAGGTCCGGGTTCCGGAACACCTGCCCGACGGCGGGCGGCCTGCCGTCGGGCAGGAAGGTGCGGGCCGCTTGCGTACCCGGCCGCAGGTTGACGGCCTCGGCCCAGGCGGACGCGAAGACCTCGCTCACGGGGAAGCCGCGGTCCGCGATGCGGATGGCGGGCGCCAGGACGTCGCGGAACGTTTTCCGCCCGAAGCGGCCGAGGAGCTTGTCCCACCCGTCGACGGCACCCGGCACGGTGACGGCGTCGATGCTCGCGCTGGCCAGGTCGCCGTGGCGCCCCTTCAGCGCCGCCAGCGTCAGGGCCGCCGGCGCCCAGCCGCTCGCGTCGAGGCCGTAGACCCGGTCCGACCGCGGGTCGTAGACCATGGCCATGAGGTCGCCGCCGATGCCGTCCATCATCGGCGCCACGACGCCCATGACGGCGTTGGCCGCGACCGCGGCATCGACCGCGTTGCCGCCCTCGGCCAGCACCAGGGCGCCCGCTTCCGCCGCGAACGGGTGCTCGGCGGCCACGATCCCCGCCTGCGAGATGACCAGGGAGCGGGTTTGCGACCGGTCCTCCTGGCCGGGCGCACCACCGGCGACGCAGCCGCACAGCGCCGCGACGAGGAACGCCGTTCGGCGGAGCGCCCTCATCGGTGCCGTTCTCCCGCCATCGCACCCTTGCCCATTCGCGTCACCCTCTCGCTTCCGCGTGCGGGTCGCCGGTCGAGGCCCGCGCCGGTCGTGGGCGCGGACGCTTCGAGCCGGATGGCCAGCGCCGGGCTGTGGAGGTCGCCGTCACCTCGCCCTTGCGACCACGGCGAGCGAAGCATCGCCGCCCCTGCCCGTCCAGCTCACGAGTGGTTCACGACCCGCTCCCGCAGGACGTCTGGGCCACGGAAGGCCACGTCTTGCAACCCGCCTCCGTTCGGCCGTGCGTCATGCTGGCCCACTGTCAACAGGCCGGACTGCGTCGGGTTGACTCA
>CAXTFJ010000279.1:0-2173 GCA_964243405.1 uncultured Lichenihabitans sp.
ACGATTCGATTTTTCGCACTTCACCCAGGTCGCCGAGCCCGAGCTCCAGCAGGTCGAAGACATCATCAACCAGCAGATCCTTGCCAATCCCCCTGTCCAGACCCTCGTCGACGTCCCCATCGACGAGGCCGTCAACGATCTTGGCGCCACCGCGCTCTTCGGCGAAAAGTACGGCGACCGCGTCCGCGTCGTGCGCATCGGCGACTTCTCGATCGAGCTCTGCGGCGGCACCCACACCGAAGCCCTCGGCGAGATCGGCCTGCTCAAGCTCACCGCCGAGTCCAGCGTCTCCTCCGGCGTCCGTCGCGTCGAAGCCATCACCGGTGCCACCTCGCTGCAGAGCTTCCGCCGCGACGCCGAGGTCGCCCGTATCGCCGCGCAGCTCACCGGCGGATCCACCTCCGCGCAAGCTGGTTCCGAAGCCCTGACCACGGCCGAAGCCCTGCAGGCCCGCCTCACTGCCTCAGACGACGAACTCAAGCGTCTGCGCCGTGAGCTCGACGACCTCCGTCTCAAGTCCGCCGCCGCCTCCACCGCCAACGCCGCGCAGTCTGCCGTTGACGTCGCCGGCATCAAGCTCCTCGCGCAACGTGTGGACGGCGTCGACAAGACGCAGCTCCGCACCCTGGTTGACGATCTCCGCCTCAAGCTCGGCTCCGGCGTCGTCGTCCTAGGCACCACCGCCGAAGGCAAAGTCTCCCTCGTCGCCGGCGTCACTAAAGACCTCACCGCCCGCATCCAGGCCGGCAAACTCGTCGCCCAGCTCGCCCCGCTCGTCGGCGGCAAAGGCGGCGGCCGCCCCGACCTCGCCGAGGCCGGCGGCAACGACCCCGGATCGCTCGACGCGGCCCTCGCCAAAGCCCCGGAGATCCTGAAGTCGTTTTTGTCTTCGTGAGCCAGGAGCAAATCACGTGAAGGCGGCAGACGGCACAGGCACATGGAGTCTGTATGGGGGAGGCACGAATATCCAGCTCGATCCGAATATCACGAAGCTTCGGATCGCACGCTCCGGAAGTTGGCCGTCCGGCGGGAAGAGAACTTCGGCCTGATCGAGCTCCTCGGCCACTCCGCTCCGTTCACCCTCCTGGTACTACATCGGAGATCCGGATGAGGAGCAGGGAGTGATCTATCGTCGGATGAACTAAGTCTCTTCCGCAGGGGTATCCGCCCATATCCCCCACCCCACTCGCCCTATCCATCTGCCCCGCGTCCGCTTACCCTGAGAGTGGTATGGGCTCTCCTCGCATGCGCGGCCAGGTCGCAGCAAAAGCGTCGCTCCGCCGCGCCACCTCCGCGCTCGCGCTCGCCGCCGTGTGCCTTGAGCCCGCCTTGCTGGCCGCCCAGGCCTACGCTGCCGTCGCCCATCCCAGCCGTTCCGCCCGTACCGCCGATCACCGCCGTCCGCAACCCGTTCAGATCACCCCGTGGGAGGCCGCCGAGCGTACCCGCGATGCCTTTGAATCCACCGTCGAGGCCACCCGCACACGCGCCGAGTACACCCGCGTCATGGATCGTTTCCGCACCGTCTACCACGACAACCCGCGTGACCTCCACGCACCCGAAGCTATCAACGCCGTCGCTGAGCTGCTCGCCGAGTCCGGCCGCGACCTCCACGATCGCCGCAGCTTCGAGGCCGCCGTCGGCCAGTATGAGTTCCTCCGCGCCCAGTACCCCAGCAGCTCGCTGCGCCCCGGTGCCCTGCTCGCCGAGGGCCAGATCGCCGAGAATGACCTGCACGACATCGCGCTTGCCCGCGAGAAGTACCAGCTTCTGCTGAAATCCTTCCCCAGGAGCGCCCTTGCCGAGCAAGCCCAGGCCGGCCTCGCCTCCCTCAGCAATCGCCAGCATGCCGGCACCGCCCTGGCCACCAACGCGACCAGCCGCGATCTCCGCCCTGTCGCCTCGCTCGGCGCCCACGCCGGGCAAGCCGCCGGCAACCAGGCTGCCGCAACCGGGGGAGCCGCCGGAACGGGACAGATCGCCCAGCCCTCCACGCCACCGGCCGCCCCTATCGTTCGCTCCCGGTATCCGGGCGATGTCGGGGGCGCAACGCGCCCGGCGGACGTAGCCAGCCGCGCCACCACCGTTGCCGACCAGGGTGCCACCGCGCTTCCGCCGCCGCGGGAGGTCGCCCATCGCTCCGGCCCGCTCGCCAGCGTCTCCGGCATCCGCC
>CAXTFJ010000280.1:0-2138 GCA_964243405.1 uncultured Lichenihabitans sp.
CTCGCCTTCGAGCCCTGGTTCGTGCCCTTCACGACGATGCTGCGCGACCAGTTGCAGGCCTTCCGCAAGCGCAAGATCCACTTCGCCATGGTTGTGGACGAGTACGGCGAGGTGATGGGGATCGTCACCCTCGAGGACATCATCGAGGAGATCGTGGGCGACATCACCGACGAGCACGACGTCGTGGCCCAGGGCGTTCGCGTCCAGCCCGACGGCGGCGTGATCGTGGACGGGTCCGTGCCGATCCGCGACCTCAACCGGGTGATGAACTGGAGCCTGCCCGACGAGGAGGCCACCACCATCGCGGGGCTGGTGATCCACGAGGCGCAATCCATCCCCGACATGGGGCAGATGTTCACGTTCCACGGCTTCCGCTTCGAAGTCCTGCGCAAGACGCGCAATCTTTTGAACCAGCTGCGCGTTTCGCCCCTCGCAACCCGGCCCGACGCCGGCTGACCCGCCCCCGAGCTCACGAAGGCCCCCGCATGACCGCCCACTTCAAGCAGTTCCCCTGCCTGAGCGACAATTACGGCGTGCTGGTGCACGATTCCGACACGGGCGCCACCGCCACGATCGACGCGCCCGACGGCGAGGCCGTGCTGAAGGCCTGCGAGGAGACCGGCTGGCAGATCACCGACATCCTGGTGACCCACCACCACGCCGACCACACCCAGGGCATCCCCGCCGTCAAGACGCGCTTTCCCGGCGCCAAGATCACCGCCCCCGCCAAGGAGGCGGACCGGATCGGCGGCGTGGACGTGAGGGTGGCGGAGGGCGACACCGTGTCGGTCGGCCACCTGCACGCCAAGGTGATCGAAACGCCGGGCCACACGGCGGGCCACATCGTCTACTGGTTCGAGGGGCAGGACGTGCTCTTCGCGGGCGACACGCTGTTCGCGCTCGGCTGCGGCCGGGTCAACGAGACGCCGCTCGACGTCATGTGGGCCTCGCTCTCGAAACTCGCGCAACTGCCGCTGGAAACGCAGGTCTACGCCGGGCACGAGTACACGGCCTCCAACGCGCGCTTCGCGCTGACGGTCGATCCCGACAACGCCGTGCTCAAGCACCGGGCCGAGGAGGTCGCGGTCCTGCGGGCGGCGGGCAAGCCGACGCTGCCCACCACGCTGGAGATCGAGCGCGCCACCAACCCGTTCCTGCGCGCGGGCGATCCCGCCGTGCAGGCCGCCGTCGGGATGGCGGGAGCCGATCCCGCGGCCGTGTTCGCCGAGTTGCGCGAACGCAAGAACAGGGCCTGACCGTCGTGGCGTCGACCGCCCGCGCGGTGATCGAGCGGCTGGGCCTCAAGCCGCATCCCGAGGGGGGCCACTACCGGGAAACCTTCCGCGACCCTCGCACCGACGCGGACGGACGCTCCGTGTCGACCGCCATCCTGTTCCTGCTCGACGTGGGCGAGGTCTCGGAATGGCACCGCGTCGACGCCGCGGAGGCGTGGCACTGGCATGCGGGCGCGCCCCTCGTACTGACGCTCTCGCCCGACGGTCACGACGCCAGCGCCCACCACCTCGGGCCCGCGATCGAGGCGGGCCAGAGCCCGCAACTCGTGGTGCCCGCGGGCGTGTGGCAGACCGCCACCAGCCTGGGCGCCTGGACCCTGGTCGGCTGCACGGTGGCGCCCGGCTTCCGCTTCGAGGGGTTCGAGATGGCGCCGCCGGGGTGGCGACCGGTGTCGCGGGCGGGACAGGGCGCAAGCTGACCCACTGCGGTCTCGCTCCGGCGCGCGGCGTCCTCGATCCCCGGTCACCCCCGCGAACTATCGTGTTGGCAGCCTCTTCCTTTCAGTGCCAACCGTAGCCATTTGTGGGGTAGGTCACCAATCGCCGCCCGTATCCATGACCGTCGTCATGAAGCAGGCTCGGCGCACCGACCGGAAACGATCTTCATGACATTCCGCCCGCTCCACGACCGTGTCGTGATTCGTCGCCTCGAAGGCGAGGAGAAGACCAAGGGCGGAATCATCATCCCCGACACCGTCAAGGAGAAGCCCCAGGAAGGCGAGGTTGTCGCCGCGGGTCCCGGGGGCCGTGACGAAGGTGGGGCACGCATTCCGATGAGCGTGCGCGCGGGCGACAAGGTCCTGTTCGGCAAGTGGTCGGGCACCGAGGTCAAGATCGACGGCC
>CAXTFJ010000281.1:0-2095 GCA_964243405.1 uncultured Lichenihabitans sp.
GTCCTACTCGGTAGCATGATGACGCGCTGCGCATTCGCAAGCGAGATGAGCCTAAGATCGCTCAATGGGCAATGGCAGGGCGACGACCTGGCATTGACGATCAACATTGATACGCTTCAAGCCAACACGAACCCCGAAATGCCATTTGAGTGGAACGCGTTCCACTTGATCAATATTACAAAGGATATTTTTGTTTTCGACATCGGACAGAACCGCTTCATCGGCTTGATTGAGCCTGACGGGCAGACGATGACGGTCACGATTGCGGGCGCAGCTGGTCAACACATCTTACGCCACACCCGCACACGATAACGCACCGGGATCGCTGCTCGACCACCTTATGAGGGGTGGCCTCCGGTCGCTCCCGATACCGGTCCAGTTGGAATGGTTCCATCTCGCAATTTAATGGCGTTTCAGTCGGTGGGCCGGGAGGGACTCGAACCCCCAACCAGACCGTTATGAGCGGCATGGTTCGACCGAGAACGCATAGACGTCCGAGGACGAGCGCGCGCGTTCGATCTCGTCAGTCGCGGTTTGTTCACGGTCATTCGTTGCCGTGGCGTTGCCGTGGCACCCTGCCCAGCTCCATGCGAGGAGGCCGGGTGCATGGCTGACCCCGGTTCTCATCGTATTGCCCCCTGGACCGACGAGCAGGCGCGCGCCGCCATGCTCGACCTTGCCGCCACCGCGGCAGAGGGCTGGGCCGAAGCGGTATTCCTACGGGTCGAAGGCGCCCTCTCGTGCCTGATCTTCGACGAGTGCGGGGAACTGCGGCAGTGGATCGAGGCAACCACGGCCGGCGCGGTGCTTAACCTCGTGGAGGATGGCGAGCGTATCGCGGCCGACCTGGAGCTGTCTCCAGGCCGCCGCCGCAAGCTGATCCTCGAGCGAGCCGCGATCTACAACGCGCGCTTGGCCGAGCTCGTGGCGGTCGCACCGACACGGGGTAGCGCGTGACGGGCGCCGAGCTGTCCCCGATCGAGCAGGCGGCCGAGCAGCGCGGTTACGAGCGGGGCATGGTCGACGCGGTCGGGTTGATCCACATCGCGGCCGTGGCGGGCTCCACCCGGGTCCCCAGCCTGCAGCAGGATGGCGAGGACATCACGGCGGCCCGGTTCGCCGACGCCGTGTCCCGCCTCGACCGCCAAGCGCTCGCGATCCTCCGGCCGTGGGACGCCCGCGAGGCCATCACGCCGAAAGAGGCCGCGACAATCGCCGGGTGCGAGCCCTCGACGGTCTACAAATGGGTCGAGAAGTACTCCATCGGCCGGAACCGCGTCGGCGCCGTGTTCGTGTCCCGGGCCGCGCTGGCGATGCTGCTCGACGGCGACTTCCGGGCCTTGGCCGTCTACCTGTCGGGCGACCGTGCGGGGCCGCTGGTAGCACCCTATTTTGAGCGGGCGGGGCTGCTCAGGGTGGCGTGAAACCCGGCGCAGGCCCGGTTTCCCGAAATATAGAATCCGGTCAGTGCTCCGTCGGCGTGCAGAACTGCGCTTCCCATTCCTCGGGCGTCAGCGGCTCGTCACTGACTGCGTAGATCACGTGCTCGTTCCTGCTGGTCATGTCCACCGACGCGAGCGCCGGCTTCTCGTACCGGACAGCCGCCTTCGCCGCGTCGACCCGCAACTCAATCGGCCGGCTCGGGTCCTTGTAGACGGCCATCAGGAAGGCGTGCGCGTCCCCGTCGAAGGCGCCCGGCACGGTCTCGTTCAAGGCCGCCGCCGCCGCCCTCATAGCCGCTTCGACCGCCAGAGTGCGCTTGTTCTTCATGCCGGTCGGGCGGCCGGGCGGTCTGCCGGTGGGCTTGGTCATGTGCGTTCGGCTCCTCACCAGCACGGTATCACGATACCGCGGAGCGGGCACCCCGCCTGTGCCTGCCCTGTTTTAGGGCCTCCCGAAACTCCCGAAACTACTGCCTACCCGTAGGCCGCAAGAGCATCCCGAACCGCGACGGGCCGATGCCCGATCACGGCCAGCAGCACGCGCGCGGCCTGATCCGGTGCGCTCCGACCCTGCTCCCAATCCCGCAGCGTGGCGAGCGGCAGGCAGAACGCAACCGCGAACCCCGCCTGCGTCATCCCGAGCCCGACCCGGA
>CAXTFJ010000282.1:0-2053 GCA_964243405.1 uncultured Lichenihabitans sp.
ACAAGGGCCTGCTCAAGGTCATGTCGAAGATGGGTATCTCGACCTACCAGTCCTACTGCGGTGCGCAGATCTTCGACGCGATCGGGCTGAGCGAAGACTTCGTGCGCCAGTATTTCACCGGCACCGCCACCACGATCGGCGGCGTGGGCCTCCCCGAGATCGCGGAGGAAACGGTGAGCCGTCACGCCGACGCGTTCGGTGACGCGCCGATCTACCGGCGCGCGCTCGACGTCGGCGGCGAATACGCCTACCGCACGCGCGGCGAGGCGCACGCCTGGTCGGCGCAGTCCGTCTCGCTGCTCCAGCACGCGGTGCGCGGCAACGCGCTCGACAAGTACAAGGCCTACGCCCAGCTCCTCAACGAGCAGGACGAGAAGCTGCTCACCATCCGCGGGCTGTTCCGCATCCGCACTGCCGCAGAGGACGGCCGCGCGCCCGTGCCACTTGAGGAGGTCGAGTCGGCTGCCGACATCGTCAAGCGCTTCTCCACCGGCGCCATGTCGTTCGGCTCCATCTCGCGCGAGGCGCACACCACGCTCGCCATCGCCATGAACCGGATCGGCGGCAAGTCGAACACCGGCGAGGGCGGCGAGGAGAGTGATCGCTTCAAGCCGCTGCCCAACGGCGATTCCATGCGCTCGGCCATCAAGCAGGTGGCCTCGGGCCGCTTCGGCGTGACGACCGAGTACCTCGTCAACGCCGACATGATGCAGATCAAGATGGCGCAGGGCGCCAAGCCCGGCGAGGGCGGGCAATTGCCCGGCCACAAGGTGGACGCGGTGATCGCCAAGGTGCGTCACTCGACGCCCGGCGTGGGCCTGATCTCGCCCCCGCCCCACCACGACATCTACTCGATCGAGGACCTGGCGCAGCTCATCTTCGACCTCAAGAACGTCAACCCGGACGGCAAGGTGTCGGTCAAGCTCGTGTCCGAGGTGGGCGTCGGCACGGTGGCGGCTGGCGTGTCCAAGGCGCGGGCCGACCATGTCACCATCGCGGGCTTCGAGGGGGGGACGGGCGCCTCGCCGCTGACCTCGATCAAGCACGCGGGCTCCCCTTGGGAGATCGGCCTGGCCGAAACCCACCAGACGCTCGTGCTGAACCGCCTGCGCTCGCGCATCACCGTGCAGGTCGACGGCGGCATCCGCACGGGACGCGACGTGGTGGTGGGCGCGCTGCTCGGCGCCGACGAGTTCGGCTGCGCCACCGCGCCGCTGATCGCGGCGGGTTGCATCATGATGCGCAAGTGCCACCTCAACACCTGCCCGGTGGGGGTGGCGACCCAGGACCCGGTGCTGCGCAAGCGGTTCGTGGGCACGCCCGAGCACGTCATCAACTACTTTTTCTTCGTGGCCGAGGAGGTGCGCGAATACATGGCGCTGCTGGGCTACCGCCGCTTCGACGAGATGATCGGCCAGATGCAGATGCTCGACCGCGAGGCCGTCATCGACCACTGGAAGGCCAAGGGCCTCGACTTCACGCGGCTGTTCTTCCGCCCCGTCGCGGCCGAGGGCGAGAGCGTGCGCAACACGGAAACGCAGGACCACAACCTCGGCCGCGTGCTCGACCGCGAGCTGATCGAGGCCACCGCGTCGGCGGTCGAGACGCGCACGCCGGTGATCCTGGAACGCGCCATCGCCAACACGGACCGGACCACCGGGGCCATGCTGTCGGGCGCGATCGTCAAGCGCTACGGCCACGCGGGGCTGCCGGACGGCACGCTGCACGTGAAGTTCAAGGGTACCGCGGGCCAGAGTTTCGGGGCGTTCGTGGCCAACGGCGTCACGCTCGAACTCGAAGGCGAGGCCAACGACTACGTGGGCAAGGGCCTGTCGGGCGGACGGCTGATCGTCTACCCGCCCGCGACCGCCACCAAGATCGTGCCCGAGCACAGCATGATCGTGGGCAACACGGTGCTCTACGGCGCCACCGAGGGCGAGTGCTACTTCCGCGGCGTCGCGGGCGAGCGCTTCGCGGTGCGCAACTCGGGCGCGATCGCGGTGGTGGAGGGCACGGGCGACCACGGCTGCGAGTACATGACGGGCGGCGTCGT
>CAXTFJ010000283.1:0-2041 GCA_964243405.1 uncultured Lichenihabitans sp.
CAACCTCGACAGGGACCGGCAGCTCCAGAAGGCAGCCAACGACGCCAAGGCCGTGGGCGATGCCCTGGAGAAGGACGGGTTTACGGTCCTGCGGGGGACCGACCTGACCAGGGCCCAGATCGTCGACAAGCTCTACGACCTGAGCGCCCATCTGCACCCGGGCGACACGGCCGCCTTCTATTTCGCCGGGCACGGCGTGGCGCTCGGCAACGGCAACTACCTGCTGCCCTCGGACGTCCCGGACATCGACGAGGGGCAGGAAAGCCGTCTGGCCAACCAGTCGGTGGCCGAGTCCGACATCATCGCGACCTTGCAGGACAAGGGCGCCCGGGTGTCGATCATGATCCTGGACGCCTGCCGGGACAATCCGTTCCGGAGGCCCGGCCTCCGCTCGGTCGGGCAGGACCGCGGCTTCGGCCACATGCCGGAGGCCAACGGCATCTTCACCCTGTACTCGGCAGGCTACGGGCAGTCCGCCCTCGACCGCCTGTCGGACGTCGACCCGAACCCCAACTCGGTGTTCACGCGCGTGCTCGTTCCGCTGCTGACCCGGCCGGGCCTGAACCTGGACGACCTGGCCTTCGACGTGCGCGAGGACGTCGCCAAGCTGGCGGCCACCACGCCGGACCACCATGCGCAGATCCCGGCGGCCTACAATCAGGTCATCGGCGGCCGGATCTATCTTGTCCCGCCGACGAACGTTGCGCCGCCCAAACCTACCGCGGCGCCGGCGGCTACCACCGAACCTGCCCAGCCGGCGTCGACCGTCGTGGCCACCGCGACGCCCGAACCCGTACGGGTCCCCGACCCCGTGACGCCGCCCGACCCGAGCGTTCTCGCGCTCGCGGTTCAGGCCGAACTCAACAGGCTCGGATGCGAGGCCGGACCCGCCACCGGGTCCTGGACGGACCGGTCGCGCCTGGCGCTGCTGCGCCTGGCACGGACCCGCGACCTCGCCGTGAACGTCGACCAGCCCGCCCAGCCGACGCTGGACATCCTTCGCGGCCTGGCGCCCCCGGGCTGTCCCGCCGACCGTCCATCGAAGCCCACGGTGGTCCACCGTGCCGTTCCCGAGCCGGCTCCCCGGATCGTCCGACGCGTAGCCCAGCAGGTCGACGTGCGGCGGCAGGAGCGGAGCATCGCACGGCATGTCCAGTCGACCGCCGCTCCGCAACGGTCGGGATGCTTCTCCTTCAACGGGAGACAGGTCTGCGACTGAGGACGGGCTGGAAGTAGAGTTTTGTCACCGTTGCGCGATGCCGAGCTTGAGTGACGTGCGAGCCGGTCGAGGCGCAAAGCTCATGCCACCGGCAGTGAGCGGCCAAGTCGTCGCATAGGACGTTCCGGACGTGTGGGTGCGGTTCTCGATCCCATCGTGATGATCAAGCGGCCACGTCACCGATGGCCCAAGCCGCCCAGCGCATCAGTATCCGGAGGGCTTGGCCTTCGGTTCCATCGTCGGCGCTCCTCGGGATCAAGGCCTACACCGTCCGCCACAGCGGCCTGCTCGGGTCCACGAGGTGCAGGCCGATGGGTGCCATGCCGGTGATCGCGATGACGGCGGGTTCGGCGGCGCCCTTGCGTACGCCATCGTAGTGCGGGGTTCGCGCAACCCGCCGGACGAAGGATCCGGCTGGCACCGGCACCGTCGACTCCGGCGCGAAGTCGGTGCCGCTGGCCACGAACCATGTTCCGGAAACGACCACGCAGAGCCGGTCGGTGTCGTAGACGTGGGGTGCGCTCATGAAGCCGGGATGCCACCGGACCAGGACGAGGTACTGGCCCGGCGCATCCGTGGCGCCGAAGAGCGTCGCCTGCTCGCTCGCGGTTGCCGGGATGTCGCTGACGGCGCGCCAGCTGAGGTGGTCGGGCAGCTCGACGACGGTTTCGCTGGCATCGACGCCCGCCGCCTCGGCCGCGCCGCGCCCGAGCGACGTTGCCAAGGCGGTGAGAAGTGGTCCCAGCACGAGGGCGCGGCGGCCGTGCATGAGGTTTGACATGGGATCGGCTCCAATTGCTGGGTTCGTCGACGATCCCCAAC
>CAXTFJ010000284.1:0-1614 GCA_964243405.1 uncultured Lichenihabitans sp.
CGCGGCCCTCCCGCCGTTGATCCGCCGCCTGGGGGTCGATCCGCAGTGCATCCTTGCGGAAGCTCATCTTGAGCCCGATGCGCTGAGCGATCCGGAAGGCACGATCCCCTATGAAGCCATGGGAGTGCTGGTGAGGGCGGCGGCCGAGCAAGCGGGTTGCCCGCATCTTGGCCTGTTGATCGGTCAGCAGATCGGACCCGCAGCGCTCGGCATGGTCGGCGAGCTGATGCAAAACGCTCCCACCTTGGGCGTCGCCCTGCGGGATTTTGCCATCCATCAGCATCGCAACGCCCATGGCGGAGCCGTTTACCTAGCGACACAGCAGGATCATGCGATCCTGGGCTACGCCGTCTACCATCCGGATGTTGAGGGGCTGCCGTTGATCTACGACGGCGCGGCCGCAGCCGCCTGCAACATCGTCCGCCAACTCGCCCGACCCCGTCCAACCCCCGGGATGAAGGTGTTGATTGCTCGCTCTCAACCGCAGGAACGCAGACCCTATCTAAGCGCCCTTGGGCCGATGGTGCTCTTCGACGCGGAACAGACCGGCGTAATGTTCCCGCGGGAGTGGCTATCCCGCCCAGTCGAGGGGGCAGATCCCGCGAAACGCATCTTACTCGAACGGCGCATCAAGGCTGTCTTCCGGGCTGGCGATTTCGATATCACGACCCAGCTGCGCCGTGCGCTTCGAATTGGCCTTCTGATCGGCGACATCTCCGCCTCCGAGATCGCCGCAACGATCGGCACGAGCGAGCGGACGCTCAATCGCAGACTGGCCGCCGCGCAAACGAACTTTCAGATGGCGCTGGATCAGGCCCGGTTCACACTCGCCCAGCAGTTATTGGGCAACACTCGTATCAGCCTTGGTCAGATCAGCAAGATCCTTCGCTACAATGAGGCGAGCAGCTTCACTCGTGCATTCCTTCGCTGGAGTGGGATGACCCCCTCGGAGTGGCAGTTTCAACTTCACCGAGCACCTGGAATTCCCCAAACTCCATCGCCGGCTGCGCGGACGGCTGCGTCCTGAGGGCTTCTAAGCCTGTGCCGTCTCGACAAGACGCGCCCGGACCGCCTCAGTTCGACCATCTGACCCGTAGTGGACTGGTTTGCCGAAGTATGAAGGCGCTCAAGGCGACCGGTCGTAAGTGCATAGCTTCACACCCTCGTCCGTGATCCGGTGAACACTGGCGTCGAACAGCTTAAGGACTACCGGCATGTTCATACGACGTCATCTGCTCGGACGGGCAGAGATGACGGCCGCTGCGGCCCGTCATCGGCCATAGCGGCAAGAAAAGCCGCTCGGGATGGAACTGGTGTTGCGTCGACCGACGACATGAGTCTTTCCCTCTCGAACGAACTGAGGGTTTCGTCTGATATCAACGTGCGATCGATTGGGATATTACGTTGCTCGATCATTCTACTCGGCTTCTTGATCAGCCTGATCGGGCCGGGTCATGTGCTCGGGCTGTCGACCGGCCAGGCTGCCGGATCGGCGCAGTTTCTGGCAAATGTTGCCGCTGGCGACGAGGATCCGCAGACCTGCATCCTCGGGCTACCGACGTCGCCAAACGCGAGAATGCTTCGATACGTCACGTCCGAAGGCTTCCCAGAACG
>CAXTFJ010000284.1:1624-2027 GCA_964243405.1 uncultured Lichenihabitans sp.
GCAGCGCCGACTTCTGCATCACGACCATGCCTAGCGCCAGGTCGATGGCGAACAGGGCGCTCCCGACTGAAGAATGACACTATGAACCCCCTGACGGTCGGGATGGCGGCGTAAATCCAGACGTTTATCCACGCAAGGCAGGACCGGTTCAGTCCGAACACTTGTATCGCGCCGGCACCTTTGCGCTCTGTGCCTGCGTGGCCGGGTCCAGCACGAACCCATCCGCGACCACGTGCTGCGTGCTGGCGTCCGCAATCGTTGTCATGATCACGTCCTGCATCCTCAGGCTACCGTCGTCGCCAATCGCGAGAATGCTTCGATACGTCACGTCCGAAGGCTTCCCAGAACGAGTCATCGCGTTCCGGATGCTCGGCAGCTGATTGACGAACTTCGTCTCGGTCGT